>CAJYXO010000208.1 GCA_913778765.1 uncultured Massilia sp.
AACATCTCGTCGATCTCGCGCGCCGACAAGTCGGTCACCAGATTGCCCTGCTTGTCCTGCACGCCGGCGATGTTGGTCATCATGATCAGCTTTTCGGCTTTCAGGATTTCCGCGATCTTGCCGGCCACGACGTCGGCGTTGATGTTGTAGGCCTGGCCATCCTGGCCGAAACCGATCGGCGAGATGATCGGGATGAAGGCGTCGTCCTGCAGCGCCTTGACGACGGCCGGATTGATCGCCTCGATTTCGCCGACGAAGCCGATGTCGAGGAACTCGCCCGGTTTGTCGCGGTCCGGCATCGCCATCTTGCGCGCGCGGATCAGGCCGCCGTCCTTGCCGGTCAGGCCGACCGCCTGGCCGCCGTAGTGGTTGATCAGCATGACGATGTCCTGCTGGACTTCGCCACCCAGCACCCACTCGACCACTTCCATGGTCTCTTCGTCGGTGATGCGCATGCCTTGCACGAAGGTGCCCTGCTTGCCGATCTTTTTCAGCGCGTTGTCGATCTGCGGACCGCCGCCGTGCACCACCACCGGATTCATGCCGACCAGCTTCAGCAGGATGACGTCGCGCGCGAAGCCGTGCTTCAGGCGCTCGTCGGTCATCGCGTTGCCGCCGTATTTGATGACGATGGTTTTTCCGTGGAAATTACGGATGTAGGGAAGTGCTTCGGCCAGGATCTGCGCCTTGATCTGCGGCGAGACCGCAGTCAGGTCATTATTCTGGTCGTCGCCCGTCAGAGGAGTCAGCGTAGCGGTCATGGGGGGTCCAAAAAGAATTTGCGAGATTTTACAGGCATTGGCCTCGCACAGTGGGCATTATAAGAACTTGTTGCATTTTTTGAGGAGCGATCCATGAGCATCTGCACCCGCTGCGGCGCCGCTTTCGGCTGCGCCATGGTCGAGGGCAGCAGCGAGCCCTGCTGGTGCACCACCTTGCCGGCCGTCGTTCCGGTTCCTGGGCCGGCCGGCGGGCAAGGGGCCGCACCGGGCTGCTGGTGTCCCGCCTGCCTGCGTCAGCATATCGCGCATCGGACGAATACGTCGTCCGGGACGCCGTGAGCCTGCGGGCTTAACGCCGGGTCCGGAAGAAGCGCATCATCTCGCGGCTGGCGTCCGGGCCCTTGCCGTCGGTATAGGTGCCGCGCGCATCGCCGCCCGACCAGGCGTGGCCGAAGCCGTGCACCAGCCAGTGTTCGGCGTGGACCGTGCCGTCCGGATGGCTGTGTACGGTGCGCGTGTAGGTGTGGCCGTCGGGCACGCGGCCCGGCTCGATCGCGGTCTGTTCGCCGGGGTGGCGGCGCCGGCGCTTGATCAGTTCCTCGCCGTTGGCCGGGTGCACGGTGGTGTCCTGGTCGCCGTGGAAGACGATGATCGGCAGTTCCCGTATTCTTCCCTTGGGCCGCCGGAAATCGCCTTTCATGGCGGCGATCGCGGTCGGCAGGTCGTGCGCGGCGGCGAAGGGCAGGCCGGAATGCACGCCCACCGCCGCATACAGCTCGGGATACAGGGTGCCCAGGATGGCCGACATGGCGCCGCCGGCCGACAGGCCCGCCACGTACACCTGCTTCGGATCGACCACGTAGCGCGCCATGATGTCGCGCGTCATGCCGGCGAGGATGGCCGGCTCGCCCTGGCCGCGCTTCTGGTCGACCGCATTGAACCAGTTCCAGCAGCGGTGCGGATTCGCCTGCTGCGACTGGGCCGGATAGACCACCAGGCAGCCGACTTCTTCGGCGAGCTGGTTCATGCCGGTGCCGAGCGCGAAATCGTCCGGATTCTGGGTGCAGCCGTGCAGCATCAGCAGCAGCGGCGCGGCCTGGCCGGCATAGCTGCTCGGTACGTACAGCTTGTAGTCGCGGGCGCCGGCGTCGTTGCTGAAGGAACCGCTGATGAAATGGCCGGGCAGGCCGATCGCGGCCGCACCGGTCGACAGCGGCGGTACGTTGAAGGGATTGACGGACTGGCCGATACGGCTGAGATCGGCCAGCATGTCGGAAACCGGATCCAGGGAGGTTCGGGGCATGGCCTTTTTCTTCTTGTGCGTTGCCGCCGGGTGCAGGCTGGAGGCGGTCTTGATCGATTCCCGCATCACGGTGCGGGCGACGGACGGACCGCGGCGCATCAGGGATCGGGTGGCGGCGCGCATCTGCGCCAGCAGTTTATTACTTAGGGTCATCGGCCCTCCTTTGGAACGACCATGCCGCAGTCTTGGTCCGCAAGCTTGCGTCAACCTGACAGCGTGGCATGCGTGAATCAAGCGGATACGGTAATCTGCGCGGCATGAGTCCAACATTTCAACCCGGCATCCGCTTCGAGTGGCGTTACACGGTACCTGAACGCGCCACCGTGCCGCAGCTGTACCACGATACCCCATTCTGCCGCGACATGCCTGATGTGCTCGCCACCGGCTACATGGTCGGGATGATGGAGCTGGCCTGCGTGCACGGCATGATGCCCTACATGGACTGGCCGAACGAACAAAGCCTGGGTACCATGGTCAGCTTCCAGCACCTGGCGCCGACGCCGCCCGGCATGACCCTCCACGTGAAAGGCGAGGTCATCGAAGTCGAGGGCCGCCGCGTGCGCTTCCGGGTCGAGGCCTGGGACGACGTCGAACGTATCTGCGAAGGCATCCACGAACGCTGCGTGATCGACCCCGCGCGCTTCAATGCCAAAGTCGCCAGCAAGATCGAGAAAGCCGCTTCATGAATCCGGAACTGCAAACCCCCGTCCCCTCGCCCTGCATCAACGTGTGCAGGATGGTCCCCGCCACCGGCCTGTGCGAGGGCTGCATGCGCACCATCGACGAAATCGTCGCCTGGGGCCGCGCCGACGACGACTACAAACGCGCCGTGTGGGCCGAGATCCGGCGGCGCGAAGCGCAGATGTTCGAGTGATGCCGCTGCCGCCGACCATGCGGGTGTTCGAGCGCGGCTGGCTGTCCGCGAACAACATCCTGTTCGTCGGCCGCGCGGACACCACGCTGGTCGACACCGGCTATGTGACGCATGCGCCGCAGACGCTGGCGCTGGTCGAACGTGCGTTGCAGGGCCGGCCGCTGGAGCGCATCGTCAACACCCATCTGCACGCCGACCATTGCGGCGGCAATGCAGCCTTGCAGGAAGCCTTCGGCTGCCGCATCGCGATTCCCGAGTTTGAAGCCGGCAAGGTGCGGACCTGGGACGAGGACGCCCTCAGTTATCGCGCCACCGGCCAGCAGTGCGCCCGTTTCAACGCCGACGACACGATCGCGCCCGGCGATATGCTGACGATGGGCGACCTGGCCTGGCAGGTCCTGAGCGCGCCGGGCCACGATCCGCACGCGCTGCTGTTCTGGTGCGCGCGCGAGGGCGTCCTGATTGCCGGCGATGCGCTGTGGCAGAACGGCTTCGGCGTGATCTTTCCGGAACTGGCCGGCGAGCCGGGTTTCGACGCCGTGCGCGCCACGCTCGACCTGATCGCGTCCCTGCGGCCGCGGCTGGTGATTCCGGGCCACGGCGCGCCTTTTACGGATGCCGATGCCGCCCTGCAGCGCGCCTACGGCCGCCTCGATTACCTGGCCGCCGACCCGGTGCGCAACGCCGAGAATGCCGTAAAGGTGTTATTGAAATTCCTGCTGATCGAACGGCGCGCGCTGCCGCTGGCCGAGGTGGAGACCTTGTTCGAGACCGTGCCGCTGCTGGTGCTGGCGCGCGAGCGCTTCCTGCCGCGGCCTGCGGCGGCACTGGCGCAGTGGGCCATCCGGGCGCTGGAAAAGACCGGGGCGGCGCAACTGCGCGACGGCGTGCTGGTCGATTCCGCGTGAGAATCCGCAAGTTTTTCTGATGTTTCCCTGTGGTAACATCCCGCTGCCGTCATTTCAGGAGCCGTCACCATGCGCCATACAGCCGTCATCGCAAGTTTCTGCCTTGTCCTGTCCCTGCACGCGCAGGCGGCGCAGGCCAGGGACCGCTCGTGGGAATCGCTGCGCAAGGAAGCCACGCGCCTGGTCATCCACCGGGATTTTGCCGGGGCGATGAAGGCGGAACAGCAGGCAATGGCAGTCGCCCAAAAATCCTCGCGCTACGATCCGCGGATCATCCGGAGCCTGCAGGCCATGGGCGGCATGTACCAGCTGCAGGGCAAATATACGGAGGCGATCCCGCTGTATCACCAGGCCATCGCGATCCACCAGCACCGGCCGGCCTATCCGGTCATCGCCGGCGTCTACAAAGACCTGGGCGCGGCCTATAAAGCGACCGGCAACGAGCCGGAAGCGCAGAAGTACACCTTGCTGGCGATGGCGGCGCGTTAATTAGAGCCGGGTATCTAGCACGGTCGTGCTTTTTTGACTCTATAATCGGCGGGCTGGTCCGATCAACCTACCGTCGAGAACACCCATGGCGCTGCCCACCGTCCTGCAAGATCTTTCCTTACCCGTCATCGCGTCGCCGATGTTCATCGCCAGCGGCCCGGCCCTGGTGGCCGCGCAGTGCAAGGCCGGCATCGTCGGTTCCTTTCCGGCCCTGAACGCGCGTCCGGCCGAGCAGCTGGACGTCTGGCTGACCGACCTGCAGCGCGAGCTGCTTGCATACCAGGCGGCCAACCCGGATACCAAGGTCGGCCCGATCGCCGTCAACCAGATCGTGCACCAGTCGAACGACCGCCTGGCGCATGACGTCGAGGTCTGCGTGAAGCACCAGGTGCCGATCATCATTTCCTCGCTGCGCGCGCCGCCGCAGGCGATGCTGGACGCGGTGCACGCCTATGGCGGCATCGTGCTGCACGACGTGGTCTCGATCCGCCATGCCGAAAAGGCGCTGGAAGCGGGCGTCGACGGCCTGATCCTGGTGGCGGCCGGCGCCGGCGGCCATGCGGGGGCCTTGTCGCCGTTCGCGCTGGTGGGCGAGGTGCGCAAATTCTTCGACGGCCCGATCGCCCTGTCCGGCTCGATCGCCACCGGCGACGCCATCCTGGCCGCCCAGGCGATGGGCGCCGACTTCGCCTACATCGGTTCGCGCTGGCTGGCGACCAGGGAATCGAACGTCAGCGAGGCCTACCGCACTGCGATTGTGGAGTCCGCAGCCTCCGATATCGTGTACACCAATCTGTTCACTGGCGTGCACGGCAACTACCTCAAGAAATCGATCGTGGCGGCGGGACTGGACCCGGACAATCTGCCGGTGTCGGACAAGAGCAAGATGAGTTTCGGCTCCGGCAGCGCCAAGGCCTGGCGCGACATCTGGGGCGCGGGGCAGGGGGTGGGCCTGATGGACGATGTGCCGACGGTGGCGGAGATGGTGGAACGCCTGAAGGCGCAGTATCAGGCGGCGCGGGAGCGGCTGGGCATCAGGTAACCGTCGTTCCCGCTTTTGCGGGAATGACGCTTATTCAGCCGCCGGCGGCGCCTCCTCCACCTGCTTGTCGGCGTCCCTGATCACCCACAGCCCCGGCAGATTGCGCCAGTAGCCGTGCGCATCCATGCCGAAGCCCACCACGAACTTGTTCGGGATGGTCAGGCCCACGATGTCGGCCTGCACCGGCTTCTGCTTGCCGAGATCCTTGTCGGCGAACACGGCCAGGATCACTTCGGCCGCGCCCATGTCGAGCAGGCGCTGCTTCACGTGGGCCAGGGTCTCGCCTTCGTCGAGGATGTCGTCGACCACGATGATGGTGCGGCCCGCCACGTTCTGGCGCGGGATCACCTTCCAGACGACTTCGCCGCCGCGGTCCTGGTCGCCGTAGCGGGTGACGTGGATGTAGTCGAACTCGAGCGGGAAGCTGAGCTGGGGCAGCAGGTGGCCGGTGAACACCACCGCGCCGCCCATCACGCCCAGCACCAGCGGAAATTCACCGGTTTCATCCTTGTCGAAACGGGCATTCAGCACGTCGGCGACCTTGCTGACGGCAGCCTGGACGGTGTCCGCGCTGACCAGTTCTTCGGCGCGGGCGCGCAGGTCGCGGGCGCGGGTGTAGTGGAAATCCTGTTCTTGCATGGTGTATTGTGAGAAAAAGAACCCAGGGCCGATTATCCGTCAGAATGGCGCGAACCGCGTTTCTATTGGTTCCGTGATAACAGCGGATTGATGTTCCAGCGCAATGAGGCGTCTGCGCCACATCTGGACAGAGGGGCGTATGATAAGCGGCTTGGAGAATCCACAACATACTCGCATTCCCGATATGCCAGCTCTTGATACCACCGGCCTGCGTGCCGACCGCCTTGCCGACCTGCGCGCCGCGATGGCGCGCCACCAGATCGACGCCTTCATCGTCCCCTCCGCCGACCCCCATCTGTCCGAATACCTGCCCGGCCGTTGGAAAGGCCGTGAATGGCTGTCCGGCTTCACCGGCTCGGTCGGCACCTTTATCGCGACGAAAGATTTTGCCGGGGTCTGGACCGACGGCCGTTACTATACCCAGGCCGAACAGGAACTGGCCGGCACCGACATCCGCCTGATGAAGATCCCGTCGGGCGCCAGCCTGCTGCACATCGACTGGCTGGCCGAGACCATGGCGCCGGGCCAGACCGTCGCCGTCGACGCCCGGGTGCTGGGCCTGGCCGTGGCCCGCCTGCTCGAAGACGCATTGAAAGCGCGCGGCATCCGGCTGCGTACCGACCTCGATCTGCTCGACGAGATCTGGCAAGACCGTCCAGGCCTGCCGGCCGACGCCGTGTTCGAGCACGCGGCGCCGTACGCGACCACCACGCGCGCCGACAAGCTGCACGCCACCCGCAACACGATGGCCAGGCTGGGCGCCGAGCGCCACTTCATCTCGACCCTCGACGACATCGGCTACCTGTTCAACCTGCGCGGCGCCGACGTCAGCTACAACCCCGTGTTCGTGGCCCACGCACTGGTGGAATCTTCGACGGCGACCATCTTCGTCGCCGACGGCAAGATCCCGGCCGCGCTGCGCGAACGCCTGGAACAGGACGGCGTGCGCGTCGCGCCTTATGAACAGGCGGCGCAGGCCCTGGCCGCGCTGCCGCCGGATGCCAGCCTGCTGCTCGATCCGCGCCGCGTCACCGCCGGCATGCGCGCCGCCGTGCCGCCCAAGGTGCGCGTGGTCGAGGCGATCAACCCGACCACCTTTGCGAAATCGCGCAAGCTGCCGGCGGAGCTCGACCACGTGCGCGACGCCATGGAGCAGGACGGCGCCGCGCTGTGCGAATTCTTCGCCTGGCTCGAACCGGTCCTGGCGGATCCGCAGCGCGCGCCGCTGACCGAGGTGACGATCGACGAGCAGATCACGGCGGCGAGAAGCCGCCGACCGAATTTCGTCAGCCCCAGCTTCGGCACCATCGCCGGCTTCAACGCCAACGGCGCGATCATGCACTACCGCGCCACGCCCGAGAACCACGCCGTCATCGAAGGCGACGGCCTGCTGCTGATCGACTCCGGCGGCCAGTACCTGGGTGGCACCACCGACATCACCCGCGTGGTCCCGGTCGGCACGCCGACCAGCGCGCAGAAGCGCGACTTCACGCTGGTGCTGAAGGGGATGATCAACCTGTCGGTGGCGCGCTTCCCGCGCGGTACCAAGGGGCCGATGCTGGATGCGCTGGCGCGCGCGCCGATCTGGGCCGCCGGTATCGACTACGGCCACGGCACCGGCCACGGCGTCGGCTACTTCATGAACGTGCACGAAGGTCCGCAGGTGATTTCGCCGACCGCCATGCCGGAAGCGCATACGGCGATGGAGCCGGGCATGATCACCTCCAACGAGCCGGGCATCTACCGTCCTGGCCACTGGGGCATCCGCATCGAGAACCTGGTGCTGGCGCAGGTGGCCGAGACCACGGAATTCGGCGAATTCCTCGGCTTCGAAACCTTGACCCTGTGCCCGATCGACACCCGTTGCATCGACCTGAGCCTGATGCGCGGCGACGAAGTGGCGTGGCTGAACGACTACCACCGCAGCGTGCGCGCGCGCCTGCTGCCGCTGGTCGACGGCGCCGCGCGCGACTGGCTCGAACTGCGTACCCGGGAGATCTGAATGGCAGCCGGCGTTCGTTCCACCCGTGCCAGCGCCGCCGTCGAACGGCTGAAAAGGCGCACCGGCACCACCACCTACTCGATGGCGCGCACTGGCGCCGGCCACTTCTTCCTCTCCGAGAAGGCCGGCGCGCCGCCACTCTGTCCGCCGATGGAGTTGGACGACTTCGTGAAGTTCGTCGACGGCCTCGGTCCGCAGCCCGAAAAGCGCATCACCAAGAACGATGCGGCCTTCGAAAAACAGCTGGTGAGGAAGAAGCAGCCTTGAATCCGGCCGCACCGCGCGATTCCGCACTGGGTTTGCAGGACCTGGTCGAACTCTACTGGTCGCATGCCGAGCTGCAGACCAATGCCCTGGTGCTGCTGCACCTGATCGGCGCGCTGCTGCTCGGCCTGATGGTCGGCTACGAGCGCTCCTATCACGGCCGCGCCGCCGGCATGCGCACTTACGGCCTGGTGTGCATGGCCTCGTGCGCGCTGACCATCATCGCCGGCTATCCGAACGCCTGGTTCGGCGGGCATGGCGCCGCCGTCGCGCTGGTCGACCCGACCCGCGTGATCCAGGGCGTGGTGACCGGCATCGGCTTTCTCGGCGCCGGCGTGATCATGCGCTCGGGCTTCAATATCAGCGGTCTCACGACGGCAGCGTCGATCTGGGCCTCGTCGGTGATCGGCATCATGGTCGGCGTCGGCTTCTACATGGCGGCGATGGGCCTGGCCTTCTTCTCGGCGATGATCATGATCTACCTGAACCGCGCGGTCAGCCTGCTGCCTTCGCGCCAGGCGGTGGCGGTGACGCTGCGCTTCAAGCCCGGCGTGCGGCCGCAGGAAGAGGAGCTGCGCAAGCAGGCGCTGGACCGCGGCTACGAAATCGCCGGCGGCTCGCTCACCATCGGCAGCGACAAGGGCTGCCAGGAATGGCGCTTCGTGGCGCTGGCGCTGGCGAATCACGCGGGCGCGCCGCTGTCCTCGCTGGCGACGGAGTTGTCCAGCTTTGAAGGGGTGGACGGTTTCCTGCTGTCCCACGCCCGCAATTGAAAGAGAATCCAATGACATCCCAGGAAGTACTCGACTTCTGGTTCGGTGCGCCCGGCAGCGACACCGACGGCAAGCAGCGCCGCGAATGGTTCATCAAGAACGACGCCTTCGACGCGCAGATCCGGCAGCGCTTCGGCGCCGTCATCGAGCAGGCCATC
The DNA here is from genome assembly GCA_913778765.1 of uncultured Massilia sp. Lineage (GTDB taxonomy): Bacteria > Pseudomonadota > Gammaproteobacteria > Burkholderiales > Burkholderiaceae_D > Telluria. The sequence goes on from CAJYXO010000208.1 coordinate 9,175, forward strand.
GCCGGCGGCCTGCGCGAATGGGATGCAGAGGGGCCGCAGGGCGTCCTCGCGCGCATCCTCGTGCTCGACCAGTTCACCCGCAACGCCTTCCGCAACACCCCCAGGTCGTTCGCCGGGGATGCCCTGGCCCTGCAGGCGGCGCGCGAGCTGGCCGACAGCGGCGCCCACCAGGCCCTGTCTCCCTGGCAGCGCTCCTTTGCCTACCTGCCCTTCGAGCACGCCGAGGACGCGTTCATGCAGGAGCGCGCCGTCGCGCTGTTCACCGAGCTGGCGGCCGAACATCCGGGCTTCGACGAAACCCTCGACTACGCGCACCGCCATCGCGGCGTGATCGCGCGCTTCGGCCGTTTCCCGCACCGCAACGAGATCCTCGGGCGCGCCTCGACGCCGGAAGAAACCGAATTCCTGCGCCAGCCCGGCTCGCGCTTCTGATGGCGGCGCCGCTCAACATCGTCGGCGCCGGCCACGTCGGCCGCACGCTCGGCCATCTGTTCAGCGCACGCGGCGCCTTGCAGGTGCAGGACGTGCTGAACCGCTCGCAGACCAGCGCGCAGGCGGCGGTGGACTTCATCGGCGCCGGCCGCGCGGTGGAGGGCATCGACGCACTGCGTCCGGCGGCCGTGTGGATGCTGGCGGTGGCCGACGATCGCATCGCCGAGGTGGCGGGGCAGCTTGCCGCCGCCTGCGACATGCATGGCGCGGTCGTGTTCCACTGCAGCGGCGCCAAGGCCTCGGCCGAACTGGCGCCCCTGGGCGCGGCCGGCGCCTTCGTCGCCAGCGTGCACCCGGTGCGCAGCTTCGCCGACCCGCGGCAGGTGGCGGCCGCTTTCGAGGGCACCTTTTGCGGCATCGAAGGCGACGAACAGGCGCTGGCGCTGCTGGCGCCGGCCTTCCAGGCGATCGGCGCGCGCCTGGTGGCGATCGACGCCCGCGCCAAGACCGTTTATCACGCGGCGTCCGTGTTCGCCTCGAATTATCTGACGACGGTGCTGGATGCGGCGCTGCGCGCTTACCAGGCGGCCGGCATTCCCGACGACGTGGCGCGCGAGCTGGCGCGGCCGCTGGCCCTCGAAACCCTGGAGAACGTGTTCCGGCTCGGCCCGGAGACGGCCCTGTCCGGCCCGATCGCACGCGGCGATGCCGCCACCGTGGCGCGCCAGCAGGCCTGTGTCACGGCCTGGGACCCGGCCACCGGCGCGCTGTACGAGGCGCTGGCCGGCGCCACCTGGGACCTGGCGCGGCGCAAGCATGGAGACCAAGCATGATGAAACTGAGCGCACTGGCGACCCTGGCCGTGCTGGGCGTGTATTTCTGGACCGGCGTGATGGCCGGCTGGGCGCGCGTCAAATATAAAGTGCCGGCGCCGGCGATGGAGGGGCCGTTGCCGTTCCAGAGCGCACAGCGGGTGCAGGCGAACACCCTCGAGCAGTTGCCGCTGGTGCTGGCGCCGCTGTGGTTGTGTGGATTCTTTCTCGGCGACGCCTGGGCGGCGGCGGGCGGCCTGCTGTGGTGCCTGGGACGCATCCTGTATGCGCTGGGCTATTACCGCGATCCCAGCAAGCGCGAAGCCGGCTTCATCATCGGCATGCTGGCCTGCGGCGCCCTGGTGGCGGGCAGCGTCGTCGGGATACTGTTGCAGTAGAGCAAAAACCTCACAAGGATTCGTCGACAAAGTTCCCGTAGTGCAATAAGCTGGGAAGTCTACGATACGGAGGACCGCATGCTGTTTTTGAAGAGTACCAGCGTTACCAAGGCGCCGGGCATTTACGAAGTCGATGTCGCCGCCAAACCGCCGGGCAAGACCTTCGGCGTGTTCCTCGCCACCGACCCGGACAATCCGCCGCAGGCCGTGCTGGCCGCGCTGCAGGAGCTCGGCTTCAAGCATACCCACCAGCAGGGCTATGTCCACAAGGACAAGGGCAAAGTGCTCGACATGCACTTCCAGAAAGACGGCACGGATCTGTTCAACGGCTGGAAGACCGATGAATGCGCGGCCAACCTGGCGGCGCTGGATGCGCTGTTCGGGAATGTCGGCGTCACGGTGACGCCGCGCGTCATGAGCCTGGCCGAAGCCTACGCATAAAGACACCGCCGTTCAGCGCACCTCCACGTGATACAAGGCCCAGGGACAGCTCGCAAAGCGCTGCCCCAGCGGCAGCGCCGCCATGTCCGGCACGCGGTCGGCGTCGTACACCGCCCATAGCGGTCCCAGTCCTCCCAGCGGCATCGGCTTGCCGTCCACGTGCGTGGCAACAATGAAACGCCGTGCGCGGGCCTGCGCGAGCGGCAGCTCGACGTTGTAGCCATCCACGGCGCGCAGCGTCAGCACGGTCTTGTCGCCAAGCGTGGCGCCGGCATGCGCCAGCAGGTCCAGCAGCAGCGGACCGCGCAGTTCGTGCACCTTTCGATCGTATTCCAGGGTCGGACGGATCGTCAGCGCCGGCAGCATGCGCAGCGCGGCGTCGTCGAACACCCAGGCTTTGCGGAATGTCACCCCGTGCTTGTGCATCATCTGGTCGAGCGCCGGGTCGAAGGGACCGCGGTTGCTGCGCACCAGGCTGCCGGTGACGGTCAGCAGGGCCGGACCGCCGGGCAGGGCGGCGCCCGCCGCCGCGCCGGCAAGGGGAAGGGCGCCGGCCGCTGCCGCCGCGCCGAGGAACTCGCGTTTGTTCATGCGAAAATGTCCTGTCGATGGAATCCCGCCATCATAGCCCCAGCTTTCCCTGTATTGTCAAAATGGATCTGTTTTCACTGGATGCGGGCTTGCAGCCCTTGCCGATCGAAGATGGCGAGCTGGCGCTGCTGGCCCAGCTGCCCCTCCCGATCAGCAACGCCGAGGTCTTCGAGCGCCTGCTGCGCGACACCGACTGGCGCCACGAGACCGTGGTCGTGTACGGCAAGCGCCATCTGCAGCCGCGCCTGACGGCCTGGCACGGCAAGGCCGGCTACGGCTATTCCGGCCTGACCCTGGAAGCGCTGCCGATGACGGCGCTGCTCGAACAGCTGCGCAGCGCGGTCGAAGCCGCCACCGGCCACCGCTTCAACAGCGTGCTGCTGAATTACTACCGCGACGGCGCCGACAGCATGGGCATGCACAGCGACGACGAGTCGGAACTGGGCCCACGGCCCGCGATCGCCTCGCTCAGCTATGGCGCCACCCGCACTTTCGTCCTGCGTCACAAGCGCAGCAAACGCAGCGTCAAGCTCGATCTGGCGGATGGCAACCTGCTGTTGATGGGCGGCGACCTGCAGCGGCACTGGCTGCACGGCATCAACAAGACTGCAAAACCGACCGGGCCGCGGCTCAACCTCACTTTCCGTTATATCGTCTAAGTCCTACACATTTTCGGGAAAAATCGGCGATATCACTACTGAACGATGAGTCATTAAGTTACAACTGATTACAGTTCTTACGAAATGACCACTGACTTAAGCATTTGGCAGCTGATATCTTGACCACATCGCGATTCCAATTGGCATCGCGAATCAGTCAAATTACGTAAAGGAATGCCGATATGAAAAAGCTCATCGTTGCACTGATCGCCGGCGCCGCCGCCATGACCGCCGCGCAGGCCCAGAACCTCACCGACACCCAGCCGCACGTGTATGCCGGCGTCGGCGTCAGCACCGCCAAGAACATCCAGTCGGACGACTACAAACTCGGCGGCAAGATCTACGGGGGCTATGAATTCAACCGCACCTGGGCCGCTGAAGCCGGCTACAGCGATCTCGGCGACCACGACGCCGCCAACGGCAGCACCAAGGGTCATGGCACCTATATCGCCGCCAAGGCCACCATGCCGATCAACGATCAGCTCTCGGCTTACGGCAAGGTCGGTGTGCAGCACAGCGAGCGCAAGTTCAACAGCCCGGCCTTCAGCCTGAAAGACAGCGATACCGGCGCCTACGGTGCGCTGGGCGTGAAATACCAGCTGAACCAGCAGGCCGCGCTGACCGCCGAGTACGAGCGCTACGGCAAGGAAAAGGACTTCGGCGCCAAGTCGAACGTCTGGACCGTGGGTGTGGAACACAACTTCTAAGCCGTCATCGCAACGCGAACGTCACGCGTGGGCTCCCTGGCCCACGTGAAATAAAGGGCCTTTTACTAGGCCCTTTTGTCGTTTACAGCGGCGCCCGCGCCCCCAGGTGCAGCGGCCGCATCCACGGCGGCAGCGGCAACGGCCACTGCGGCGCGTCGAAGCCGGCAGCCACGAAGCGGTGCAGCGAGGACCATGGCCAGTCCGAGGCCTGCTCGCACAGGCCGTGCCGCATCGGATTGCTGTGCACGTAATCGATCAGCGCCGCATATTCCGCGTCATCGCCGACGCGGTAGTCGCGGTAGTGGCGTTCCCAGATCGTGGTGTCGGTCGCGCCGGGCAGCGCCAGTCCGGTCTTGTGCAGGGCTTTCGAAAACGCAATCTTGACGGCGCGCCAGCGCGTGGCGCAGTCGTGGTCGCCGGGCGGCAGGGTCCACATGGCGTGCGCATGATTGGGCAGCACGACCCAGGCGTCGACGTGGAAGGGCTTGCGGATCCTTGCCTGGCGCATGGCTTCGCCAAATGCCGAGAAATGGTCCGTCAATAAACTGCTATTCCGGTCCAGCAGCCTGACCGTAAAAAACCAGGTCATGCCGGGGACGCGGTTATCGCGGTAACGTGTCATGAATGATCGTGGCGTGAGCCGACCTCAACGACGCCCGATTCTACACATGAGGTGAACATCGGGCCGATCCATTTCCGCGCGAAAAAATCTCGACGCGATCGTCCTGCAACCAGGATGTCAGGATTGTCCACAAGCCCTGGGCGCTGCCAGCACATGGCGAAAAAAAAGCTCCCCGCAGGGAGCTTTTGTGGCGTCGATCCAACTGAATCGACTTGCGACGCTTTAGGCCGTGAGCGGCTTGTAGCGGATACGCTTCGGCTTCGCGCCTTCTTCGCCCAGACGCTTCTTCTTGTCGGCTTCGTATTCCTGGTAGTTACCGTCGAAGAAGGTGACTTGCGAGTTGCCTTCGAAGGCCAGGATGTGGGTCGCGATGCGGTCCAGGAACCAGCGGTCGTGCGAGATGACCATCACGCTGCCGGCGAATTCCAGCAGCGCATCTTCCAGCGCGCGCAGGGTTTCGACGTCGAGGTCGTTCGACGGTTCGTCCAGCAGCAGGACGTTGCCGCCCTGGAGCAGGGTCTTGGCCAGGTGCAGACGGCCGCGTTCGCCGCCCGACAGGTTGCCGACCACCTTTTGCTGGTCGCCGCCCTTGAAGTTGAAGCGGCCGAGGTAGGCGCGCGACGGCATCTCGAAGCGGCCGACGCTCAGCATGTCGGCGCCGCCGGTGACGTCCTCGAACACGGTCTTGGTGTTCGCCAGATCTTCGCGGGTCTGGCCGACCAGCGAGATTTTCGCGGTCTGGCCGATCGCGACTTCGCCGCTGTCCGGCTGTTCGAGGCCGGCAATCATCTTGAACAGGGTCGACTTACCGGCGCCGTTCGGGCCGATGATGCCGACGATCGCGCCCGGCGGGATCGTGAACGACAGGTTGTCGATCAGCAGGCGGTCGCCAAAGGCCTTGCTGACATTCTTGAACTCGATGACTTCGTTGCCCAGGCGCTCGGCCACAGGGATGAAGATCTCCTGGGTCTCGTTGCGCTTCTGGTATTCGTATTCGCTCAGCTCGTTGAAGCGGGCCAGACGCGCCTTCGACTTGGCCTGGCGGGCCTTCGGATTCTGGCGCGCCCACTCGAGTTCCTTGGCCAGCGCCTTCTGGCGTGCCGATTCGGTCGCTTCTTCCTGCTTCAGGCGGGCTTCTTTCTGCTCCAGCCAGGACGAATAGTTGCCTTTCCACGGGATGCCCGAGCCGCGGTCCAGTTCCAGGATCCATTCGGCGGCGTTGTCGAGGAAGTAGCGGTCGTGAGTAATGCCGACCACGGTGCCCGGGAAACGCAGCAGGAACTGCTCCAGCCACTCGACCGATTCGGCGTCCAGGTGGTTGGTCGGTTCGTCCAGCAACAGCATGTCCGGCTTGCTCAGCAGCAGCTTGCACAGCGCCACGCGGCGCTTCTCACCGCCCGACAGCACGCCGATCTTCTGGTCCCACGGCGGCAGGCGCAGCGCGTCGGCGGCCATTTCCATCTGCAGGTTCAGGTTGCCGCCGTCGGCCGCGGCGATGATCGACTCCAGGCGCTCCTGCTCCTTGGCGAGAGCGTCGAAGTCGGCGTCTTCATCCGCGTAGGCGGCGTACACGGCTTCCAGCTTGGCCTGGGCTTCGAAGGCTTCGCCGAGGCCGGATTCCACTTCCTGGCGCACGGTCTTTTCCGGGTCCAGCTGCGGCTCCTGCGGCAGGTAGCCGATGTTCAGGCCCGGCATCGGACGGGCTTCGCCCTGGATATCGGTGTCAATGCCGGCCATGATCTTCAGCAGGGTCGATTTACCGGAGCCGTTCAGGCCCAGCACGCCGATCTTCGCGCCCGGGAAGAAGGACAGCGAAATGTCCTTCAGGATCTGACGCTTCGGTGGGACGATCTTGCCCACGCGGTTCATGGTGTAGACGTAATTGGCCATGTGTAATGTAATTCGATGTGAAATAAGGACGACAGGATACTGTAAAAAAACCGGGGTCAGACTCCAATTTCGGGAAATTTCCTCAAACTGGGGTCAGACTCCAATTTTTGGAAATAGCTCAATGGACATTGCCAAAATCCGGAGTCTGACCCCGGTTTGATGTTGCTTAAGCTTGCTTGGTGGTGGTGCTTGACGGGCGGCGCAGCAGGCCTTCGGCCGCGAACAGGGCGAGAGCGGCCCAGATCAGCGCGAAGCCGACCAGGCGGTCCGCCGTGAACGGTTCGTGGAACAGCCACACGCCCAGCAGGAATTGCAGCGTCGGCGACAGGTATTGCAGCAGGCCCAGCACGGACAAGGGGATCTGGCGCGCGCCCGAGGCGAACAGCAGCAGCGGGATCGCGGTGATCGGGCCGGCCGCCATCAAGAGCAGCCGGGTCGACGTCGAATCGGTGTTCACGAAGGCGTTCTGGCCGTGCACCGTCAGCCAGACGACGTAGGCGGCCGCCACCGGGAACAGCACCATGGTCTCGAACGACAGCCCCTCCAGCGCGCCCAGCGCGGCGGTCTTGCGCAGCAGGCCGTAGCCGCCGAAGGAGACGGCGAGCGCCAGCGCGATCCAGGGCACGGTGCCGGCCTGCCAGGTCAGCCAGGCCACACCCAGCGCCGCCACCGCGATCGCCGCCCACTGCGCCGGCCGCAGCCGCTCCTTCAGCAGCAGGTAGCCGAGCGAGATGTTCACCAAAGGATTGATGAAGTAACCGAGGCTGGCCTCGATCACGTGGCCGTTGTTGACCGCCCAGATGTAGATCAGCCAATTCACGCTCAGCAGCACGGCCGAGGCGACGAAGCTGCCGAACACACGCGGCTGGCGTACGATGGCGAGCCAGGCCCATTGCCGGCGCACGAGCAGCACGATCATCAGGAACAGCAGCGACCACAGCATGCGGTGCGCCAGGATCTGCAGCGGCGGCACCTCGCCGATGGCGTGGAAATACAGGGGGAACAGGCCCCAGCACAGGAAGGCCGAAGCGGCGGAAAGGATGCCGGTACGCATGGGATCGCGGAAATGGGTCGGGGGTCGACATTATCCCCGAACGGCTGTAAATGCGCTGGCGAGCTTGCCATTTTCCCATTCGCTGAGACAATAGCGTCCGCGGAAGTAAATATTCCGGACTTCTTTCAAAAAAAGTAATGGTGACATCTTGAGCCAGCAACACAAGAAAAGCAGCCTCGCGGCGCTGACCCTGGCGGCGGTCGGCATCGTCTACGGCGACATCGGCACCAGCCCGCTGTACACCCTGAAGACCATCTTCGACCCGACGCACGGCCTGGCGCTGACGACGCCCAACCTGCTGGGCATCGTGTCGCTGATCTTCTGGGGCCTGACGATGATCGTCTCGCTGAAGTACGTGACCCTGGTGCTGCGCGCCGACAACCGCGGCGAAGGCGGCGTGATGGCCCTGATGGCGCTGGCCATGAATTCCGTCACGCGCCACTCGCGCTGGCACTACCTGCTGATGGTGATCGGCGTGTTCGGCGCCACCATGTTCTACGGCGACAGCGTGATCACCCCGGCGATTTCCGTGCTGAGCGCGATCGAGGGCCTGGAGGTGGCCACGCCGGCGCTGTCGCATTACGTGGTGCCGCTGACCATCGCGGTGCTGCTGGTCCTCTACAGCGTGCAGCGCCACGGCACCGCCGGCATCGGCCGCTTCTTCGGCCCGGTGATGATCGTCTGGTTCGCGGCCCTGGCCATCATGGGCGTCATCAACATCGCCGCCGCGCCGGTGATCCTGCAGGCGCTGAACCCGCTGCACGCGATCGAGTTCATGCTGCGCGAACGCATGATCGCCTTCATCGCACTGGGCGCGGTGGTGCTGGCCTTTACCGGCGCCGAAGCGCTGTACGCCGACATGGGCCACTTCGGCAAGAAGCCGATCCGCTTCGCCTGGTTCATGATCGTGTTCCCGGCGCTGGCGCTGAACTACCTGGGCCAGGGCGGCCTCCTGATCACGCATCCGGAAGCGCTCGAGAATCCCTTCTTCCGCCAGCTCGGCAGCTGGAGCGTGCTGCCGCTGGTGGTGCTGTCGACCATCGCCACCGTGATCGCGTCGCAGGCGACCATCTCCGGCACCTTCTCGATGACCAAGCAGGCGATCGCCCTCGGCCTGCTGCCGCGCATGCGCGTGACGCACACGTCGGAGAGCGAGATCGGCCAGATCTACATCCCGGCCGTCAACTGGCTGCAGTTCGGCGTGGTGCTGCTCGCCGTGATCGGCTTCGGCACGTCCGAGAAGCTGGCCGGCGCCTACGGCATCGCGGTGACGGCGACCATGTCCGCCACCACGATCCTGACCTTCTTCGTGACGCGCTACCGCTGGCACCTGCCGCTGCTGCTGTGCATCGGCGCCACCGGCTTCTTCATGATCATGGACCTGGCGCTGTTCTCGGCCAGCACCCTGAAACTGCTGCACGGCGGCTGGTTCCCGCTGCTGCTGGGCGCGGTCCTGCTGACCATCATGCTGACCTGGAAGCGCGGCCGCGAGCTGGTGTTCGAGAACCTGGAAAACCACGCGATCCCGCTCGACGACTTCCTGCAGTCCCTGTTCGTCGGCCCGCCCACGCGCGTGGCCGGCACCGCGATCTTCCTGCGCGGCGAAACCGACGGCGTGCCGCACGCGCTGCTGCACAACCTCCTGCACAACAAGGTGCTGCACGAGCGGGTCGTGTTCCTGACGGTGCACATCCGCGAAGAGCCCTACGTGCCCGAGTCCGAGCAGGTCGAAGTGATCGCGCTGGGCCACAACTGCTACCAGCTGAACGTCAGCTACGGCTTCAAGGACGAGCCGAGCGTTCCCGACATCCTGCGCCTGTGCGCCCTGAAGCAGCTCGAATTCGAGATGATGGAAACCTCCTTCTTCATCGCGCGCCAGAATGTGATCTCGGTGCCGGGGCAGGGCATGGCGCCGTGGCGCGAGCACCTGTTCGTGCTCATGCAGCGGAACGCGCGCACGGCCGCGGACTATTACCAGATTCCCGCCAACCGGGTGATCGAGCTCGGCACCCAAGTCGAAATCTGAACGGGACGACAAAGCCATACAAATTCGGCACAGACAGCGACAAGCCCTCTTGATAAGGTCGAAGTTTCCCAAGTAAAACTTCACCTTATTTCTGCAAGAGGAGCATCATGAAACTGTCCTTCCCGCTGGCCGCCGCCTTCGCCGCAATCCTCAGCCTGACCGCCTGTGGCGGCGGCGGTGGCGATGGCGGCAGCACCATGGTCGGCGAATCGGCCAACCTGGGCGGCAAGATCAAGATCGTCAGCGACAGCGCCGGCACCGGTACCGCCGCCACCGTTACCGGCAACCGCGTCCAGGTGAACTACACCGGCTGGCTGTACAGCGCCACCGCCGCCAACAACAAGGGCAAGCAGTTCGACAGCAACATGGTTGCCGGCGGCAAACCCCTGCTGTTCAAGATCGACGGCACCACCCCGCCGGAGTCGGTCCTGACCGGATTCAACCAGGCCGTGCTGGGCATGAAGGTCGGCGGCAAGCGCACCGTCCTCATTCCCGCCTCGCTCGCCTATGGCCCCGCCGGCATCCCGGGCACGATCCCCAGCAATGCCGACCTGGTGTTCGACGTCGAGCTGACCAAGATCTGTGTCAGCAGCGAAGTCGGCAAGGACTGCTGATACCCGGACCGCCTCACTCCCGCAGCGCCAGCGCCGGCCGGATCCGCACCGCCGCCAGCGTGTGGCGCAGCGTCGACAGCAGCGCCACCGTGCCCGCCACCAGCAGCGCCCCGGCCAGGGTCCAGCCACCGACCGGCGCGCGTTCGGCGAACGCCCCCAGGTAGCGCTGGATCGCCAGCCAGGCGAAGGGCAGTCCGAGCAGGGCGCCGGCGCCGATGAGCAGGGCGAATTCGCGCGCCACCATGCGCCCGATCGCCGCGCCGCCGGCGCCGTACAGCTTGCGCAGCACGATCTCGCGCTCGCGCCGCTGCACGCTGTAGGCCGCCAGCACGTAGATGCCGAAGGCCGCGATCGCGGTCGCGATCATGCTGGCCGCCGCCAGCAGCTTCGACAAACGCAGGTCGTCGGCATAGAACATGTCGTTCATCACGACCGGCAGGCGCGACACCCCCAGCGTCTCGTTCGGGAAGTAATGCGGCCACAAGTCTTCGACGGCGCGCTTCACTGTATCCAGGTCGCCGCTGGCGCGCACCGTGAACAGACCGACCCGGTCGCGCAGGTAGAACACGCTCGGCTGCTGGCCTTCGCGCGCCGAGCGCTGGCGGATGTCCGGCGCCACGCCGACGATCTGCATCGGCTTGCCGCCGCCGGTACTGCTCAGCATCTTGCCGACCGCCTCCCGGGCGCTTGCGAAGCCGAGCCGGCGCGCCGCCGCCGCGTTGACGACGATGCGCTCGCGGTCGCTGATCTTGTCCAGCGCCGGATCGAACAGGCGCCCGGCCGCCGCCTTCACGCCATACACCTGGAAGAACTCCGGACTCACCGCATACAGATTGATGTCGGCCGCGCTGCCGCCGGCGCGACGCAGGGTCACGATGTTGTTGCCCATGCTGACAGGCGCATGCGAGACCGACACCCCGGCCACGCCGGGCAGGCGCGCCACCGCCTCGCGGAAGGCGACGGTGCGCGGATCGCGCAGGTCGTTCGAGGCCGGGAACACCAGCAGCGGCGCCGGATCGAAGCCGGGATCGAGCGTGCTGGCATAGTGGGTCTGCCAGGCGACGGCGAGGGTGGTGCCGGTCAGGCCCATGGCCACCGCGAACTGCAGCGTGGTCAGGGCGCGCCGGATCCACAAGCCGTGCGCGCTTTCGCCGCTGCCGCGGCCGGCCAGGGCGGTGCTGGCGCGCACCCCCAGCGCCGACCAGGTCGGGTAGGCGCCGGCCATCAGGCCGAGCAGCACGCCCAGCAGCAGCGCGGCCGCCAGCGCCGCCGGGTTGAACATGTCATCGAGCTTGCGCTGCACCAGGTCGGCGAACAGCGGCAGTAGCAGCCAGGCCAGCAGCAGGCCGAGCGCGGTCGCGATCAGGCACACCAGCACGGATTCGGCCAGGAACTGGCGCGCCACCGCCCGCGCCGGTGCGCCGAGCACCTTGCGCATCGCGATCTCGCGCTGCCGCGCCAGGGTGCGTACGGTCGCCAGGTTGACGTAGTTGGTCCCGGCCAGCAGCAGGATCAGCAGGGCGACGATCGCCAGGCCGAGCAGCGCCTGGCGGTTGCCGTGCTGCGCCATCATGTCGTTCGCGTCCGGCGTCAGGTAGGCGTCGCCGATGGGGGTGAGACGGTATTCGATCAGGTCGCGTCCTTTCAGGGCCGCCACCGCCTCGGCCTGGTCGCGCCGGATCAGGCTCGAGTCGCGCAGGCCACGCTGGATGGCGTCGATCACCTGGCGCGCGTCGGCCCCGGGCAGCAGCTTGACGTAGGCTTTACCTGGCGAAAAACCCCAGGACTCGAGGGCGTTCCTGCGCGCGTCCTCCGGCATGATGCTGCTGACCGTGCCCGCCAGCGCCTCGAAGGGCATGGTGGTGGCCGCCGGCTGGTCGGCCACCACGGCCGCCACCACATAGCTTTGCTTGTCGCCCTGCAGGGTCTTGCCGACCGCGTCGACGCGGCCGAACAGTTTGATCGCCGTCTCGCGCGCCAGCGCCAGCGTGTCGGGGCGGGTCAATGCGGCGTGCAGGTTCCCGGCCAGGACCTTGGGCGCGAAGATCTTCTCGAAGTCCGGATCGACCAAGGTCACGCCGACCGCATAGGCCTGGTCGCCCACGCGCGCATCCAGGCCGCGCGGCAGGAGGGCAGTGGCCAGCACCGGTTGCCCGCTCTTCAACACCGCATCGCGCGCCGGCAGGCTGGCCAGGGCCATCCAGTCGTTGCCGAGCAGGGCCGCGTTCCAGCGGTGCTCGAGCTGGTACACGCGTTCGCGCTGCGGCACCTGCCGGTCGTACGAGAACGAATGGGCGACGTAGCCGAGCAGCAGGAAACAGGCGGCGATGCCGGCCGCCAGGCCGCACACCACCACCGCGGAATAGGCCGGTTCCTTGACCAGCAGGCGCCAGCCGATGCGGAAGTCGCGCAGGCTCGCTTGTAATGTCATCTTCAATCCATTCTCCTTGTTCGCGCTTTATTCGCGCAATGCCAACGCCGGGCGGATCCGCACCGCCGCCAGCGTGTGGCGCAGGGTCGATCCCAGCGCCACCGCGCCGGCCACCGCCAGCGCGCCGACGATGGTCCAGGCGCCCACCGGCGCCCGTTCCGTGAAGCCGGCCAGGTACTGCTGCATCGCCAGCCAGGCCGGCGGCAGTCCGAGCAGGGCGCCGGCGCCGATCAGCACCAGGAACTCGCGCATCACCAGGCCGCCCACCGCCGTGTTGCCGGCCCCGTACAGCTTGCGCAGCACGATCTCGCGGGCGCGCCGCTGCACGCTGTAGGCGGCCAGCACGTAGATGCCGAAGGCGGCGATCGCGGTCGCGATCACGCTGGCGGCCGCCAGCAGCTTGGCCAGGCGCAGGTCGTCGGCATAGGTGCCGGCGTAGACGCGGTCCATGCGTTCCATGTCCAGCACGTCGTTCGGGAACCAGCGCGGCCACATGTCCTCGATCGCATGCCGCACCGTCTCGAGCTCGCGCTGGCTGCGAATGGTGAAGGTGCCGGTGCGCGGCGACAGATAATAGACGTAGGCCTGGACCGTTTCGTGCGCCGAGCGGTGGCGGATGTCGGGCGCCACGCCGATCACCTGCCAGCTGTTCTTGCCGTCGGGCTCGCGGACGATCTTGCCGATCGCATCGCGGGCGCTGGCAAAACCCAATTGGCGCGCGCCTGCCTCGTTGATGACGACCTTGTCGCGGTCGCCGACGGTGTCGCGGGCGGCGTCGTACAGGCGGCCGGCGACCGGCTTCAGGCCATACACACCGAAGAACTCGGGACTGACGTTGAGCCAGTTGAGCTGGGTTGGGGAGCCGCCCTCGCGCTGCAGCGAGGTGCCGTTCATGTTGACCGTGACCCGCGTGCCGCTTTCGGCCACGCCGTTCACGCCCGGCAGGCGCGCCAGGGCGTCGCGGAAGGCGTGCACGCCCGGATTGCGCATGTCGTCGGGCGCTTCCAGGACCAGCAGCGGCGCGGCATCGAAGCCCGGATCGAGGCTGCTGGCATAGCGCGTCTGCCAGGCCACCGCCAGGGTCAGGCCGGTCAGGCCCATCGCGGTGGCGAACTGCAGCACGGTCAGCACGCGGCGCAGCCACAGGCCGCCGGCCGTTTCCACATTGCCGCGACCGGACAGCGCCGCGGTCGGCCGCACCTTCAGCGCCGACCAGGTCGGGTAGGCGCCGGCCAGCACGCCCAGCAGCACGCCGAGCAGCAGCGACAGGCCCAGCGAGGCCGGGGTGAACATGCGGTCCAGCTTGCGCTGCACGAGGTCCGAAAACACCGGCAGCAGCAGCCAGGCCAGCAGCAGGCCGATCAGGGTGGCGATCAGGCAGACCAGCACGGATTCGGCCAGGAACTGGCGGCTGACCGCGCCGGCGCTGGCGCCCAGCACCTTGCGCACCGCGATCTCGCGCTGGCGGCGCAGGGTACGCACGGTGGCCAGGTTGACATAGTTGGTGGCGGCCAGCGCCAGGATCAGGAGCGCCACCGCGGCAAGTCCGAAGATGGTCTTGCGATCGCCGTGGGTGCTGGATTGCTCGCGCAGGTCCGGGTCGAGGTAGGCCCCGGCCAGCGGGCCCAGTTGGAATTCGATCAGGTCGCGGCCGTGCAGGGAGGCGATCTGCGCCGGCGACATGCGGGCGTAGAAATTCGAGGCCAGCATGGCGCGGCGCACCGCTTCCGTCACCGCGCGCGGGTCGGCGCCCGGCGCCAGCCGGATGTAGGTCGGCCCGTGCGAGGAGCCCCAGTTGGTCGTTACCAGCTGGCGGTATTCGTCGTTCCAGATCGTGGTTGCGGTGCTCGCCAGCGCATCGTAGGGCAGGGTGGTGGCGGCCGGCTGGTCCTCCAGCACCGCCAGCACCTGGTAGGGACGGCCGGCGATCTGCACGGTCTTGCCGATCGCGTCGGGCGTGCCGAACAGCTTGATGGCGGCTTCACGGCTCAGGGCCAGCGCGTCCGGCCGCGCGAGTGCGGCGGCCAGGTTGCCGGCCACGACCCGCGGCTGGAAGATGGTATTGAAGTCCTGGTCGACGGCAGCCATGGCCAGCGACTGCACATGACTGCCGATCCTGACGTTGATGTCGCGCCGCAGGAAGGTGCTGGCCTGCAGCGGAACCCCGCTGGCGATGGCGGCGTCGCGCGCCGGCAGGCTGACCGCGTTGCTCCAGCCGTCGTCGACGGCGCTGATGTTCCAGCGCGACATCAGGCGGTAGATGTTGTCCCGCTCCGGTACGTGGCGGTCGTAGGAGAACGAATGGTGCACGTAGCCGAGCAGCAGGAAGCAGGCGCAGAAGCCGACCGCCAGGCCGAGGATCACGACCGCCGAGAAGGCCGGCTCCTTGACCAGCAGGCGCCAGCCGATGCGGAAGTCGCGCAGCTTGATGTCCATGGCGTTCTCCTCACGCCGCCTGCAGGGCGTCGACGACCACGCGGCCATCCAGCAGGTGCAGGGTGCGCGAGGCCTGGGCCGCGTGCGCCGGCGAGTGGGTCACCATCACCACCGTCGTGCCTTCGGCGTTAATCTGGCGCAGCAGGCGCATGACTTCGTCGCCGTGGGCGGTGTCGAGGTTACCGGTCGGTTCGTCGGCCAGCAGCATGGCCGGGCCGGCCACCAGCGCGCGCGCGATCGCCACCCGCTGCTGCTGGCCGCCGGACAGCTGCGAAGGGCGGTGGCCGGCGCGGTGCGCCACGCCGAGCCGTTCCAGCATCGCCTGCACGCGGCGGCGCCGCTCGGCGGCCGGGGTGCCCGTGTATTCCAGCGCCAGCTCGACGTTCTCGTACACCGACAGCTCTTCGATCAGGTTAAAACTCTGGAAGATGAAGCCGACCTTCCCGCGCCGCAGCGCATTCAGGCGCGCTTCGCTCCAGCCGGCCACGTTCTGGCCTTCGAACCAGTATTCGCCTGCGCTCGGCACGTCCAGCAGGCCGAGCACGCTGAGCAGGGTCGACTTGCCGCAGCCGGACGGCCCGGTGATGGCCACGTATTCGCCGGCGGCGATGTCGAGGTCGATGCGGTCGAGCGCGGTGGTTTGCACTTCGCCCGCGAGGTGGACTTTGCTGACGCCTGAAAGTTTGAGCATGGAAGTTCCCTGTTTTGGAGGATGGATTATTTCGTCAATTGCAGCCGCTCGGCCTTGCCGAACGGCGCGTAGCTGGAGGTGATCACGTTCTCGCCGGGGGCCAGGCCGGACAGCACCTCGACCTGGGCGTTGTTGCGCCGCCCGAGTTGCACCGCGCGCTTCTCGGCCCGTTCGCCGTCGCGGCCGACCACGAACACCCAGGCGCCGCCGGTGTCGTTCACGAAGGCGCCGTTCGGCAGCAGCAGGGCCTTGGCCGGATCGCCGAGGGTCAACTGGGCGTCCATGCTCTGGCCCGGGCTGATCACGTCGGGCTGGCCGCCGGTGAACACCATCTCGGCGGTGAAGCGGCCTTCCTTGATCTGCGGATAAACCGTGGCGACGCGCACCCCATACGCCTTGCCGTCCTGGGTGATGCTGCCGATGCGACCCACCGTCAGGCGGCTCAGATAGAACTCGTCGACCTGGGCGCTGAGCTTGAAGTGCTGCGGATCGTCGATGCGGCCGATGTGCTGGTCCGGGCGCACGGTCTGGCCGACCAGCATGCGGAAGTCGGTCAGCACGCCATCGGCCGGGGCCCGCACGGCCAGCGCGTCGACGGTGGCGCTGACCAGCTTCAGGCCCGACTGCAGGCCGTGCAGGCCGCTGTCCAGCTGGTCCAGGGCGCGGTCGCGCACCTTTTCTTCGTTGGCGACGGCGCGCT
The DNA here is from genome assembly GCA_913778765.1 of uncultured Massilia sp. Classification (GTDB taxonomy): domain Bacteria; phylum Pseudomonadota; class Gammaproteobacteria; order Burkholderiales; family Burkholderiaceae_D; genus Telluria. The sequence goes on from CAJYXO010000208.1 coordinate 25,679, forward strand.
TCTCCTGGTCCAGCGCGCGCTGCTGCTGCGCCAGCTTATCGCTTGATTCTTCCAGCGCCACCGCGGAGATGAAGCCTTGCGCCGCCAGACGCTTGTTACGGGCGTGCTGCTTCTGCGCCTGGCCGAGCGCGAACTCGAGGTCGGACTGGCGGCGCTGGTGGTCGGTGCGCACCGCTTCCTGGGCCACGCGCAGCTGGGCCGCGTTGAAGATCTGCTGCGAGTACTCGGTCTGGCGCGCCAGCAGCTCCAGGTTGCGCTGCGGGTTCGACAGGCGGAACAGCAAATCTCCCTTTTTGACGGTCTGGCCGTCCTTCGCGAACACCTCCTCCACGCGGCCGCTTTCGACCGAGTCGAGGATGATGGAATGCAGCGGCTCGGCGGTGGCGCGCACGACGATGTCGTCGCGGAACACGCCCTGTTCGACACGCGCCAGGCGCACGTCGCGGCTGGCCACCTGCAGGCCGTGCGGCACGAACTGCCAGCCGGCCCAGGCCAGGCCTGCCAACACGGCGGCGCCGATGCCGATGCGCCGGAACAGCCGGCCGCGCCGTTTCGGGACGACCGTGTCCATGGCGGCGCCGGTGACGGCGGGAGGAGGTATGTGGTCCATGTGGTGCATTCGCTTGAACGATGATGCGGATCCTTGTGCAAGCGCCGTGCCAGGCCCGATTTGGTGGTTTTGGGACCGTTTGTCCGGCTGTTCGGCGTGTACCTGTCCGGAAGCGGACAGGTATGCATGTGCGCTTGCGGACAGGCGGCCGCGGCGGGCCGGCGGGGCGGTCGCCTGGCCGGGTTCGCGCTGCTAGAATGGCAAGATCATGGCCGACACCGCCCACATCCTGATCCTCGACGACGACACCGACGTCGCCTGCGCCGCGCAGATGCTGCTGCGGCGCCGCCATGGCCGCGTCACCACGCTCGACGGTCCCGCGCGCCTGGGCGACCTGCTCGACGCGGGCGCGCCGGGGCAGTTGCCCGCGCAATTGCCCGACGTGGTGCTGCTCGACCTGAACTTCACGCCGGGCCGCATCGACGGCGCCGAAGGCCTGGCCGTGCTCGACCGCCTGCGCGCGCTCGCGCATCCGCCTGCCGTGATCGCGCTGACCGCCTACGCCGACGTGCCGCTGGCGGTGGAAGCGCTGAAGCGCGGCGCCAGCGATTTCATCACCAAGCCCTGGGACAACGCGCGCCTGAGCGCCGCCGTCGACGGCGCCCTGGCGCGTCGCGCGGCCCGGCTGGAAGCCGCCGCCACCAGCGGCCTGATGGGCGATTCGAGCGCCATGCGCGAGGTGAAGGCGATGATCGCCAGCGTCGCCCCGACCGAAGCCAACGTGATGGTGCTGGGCGAGAACGGCGTCGGCAAGGAACTGGTCGCGCGCGCCATCCACGAAGCCTCGCGCCGTAATAGCGCCACCTTCCTCGCGGTGGACATGGGCGCGCTGCCCGAATC
>CAJYXO010000209.1 GCA_913778765.1 uncultured Massilia sp.
GCCGACCATCTCGTGCTGGGCGCCGGCAGCCTGGCGCTGGACGCCCTCGGCGCGGTGCTGTCCTTCCTGGCCGGCGCCCAGCACGAGATGGTCGGCGGCGGCGGAGATCGCGCCGGTCACATGCGAGGTGTACTGGTGCACGGCCAGGAAGCCGCCGGCATTCACGGCGCCGGCGACGAAGGCCAGCGCCAGGCCGAGATGGCGGTTGGCGCGCGGGTTGCGCGCGGGACCGAGGAGACTGCGGGCGTAGTGGAGTGGCACGGCAGACCTGTTGAGTGAGCGGTGAGCAAGTTCCTTCAGTCAATATTACTGCATCCCAAGCCAGAGCAGCATCGGGCCGGCCTCGCTATAATTGACCTTCTCGCATCGAACCCATCCGACTGGTAACGCCGTGAACCCACATCTCGAGAGACTGCACCCCTACCCCTTCGAAAAGCTGCGCCAGCTGTTCGCCGGCGTCACGCCGAATCCCGATTACGCCCACATCAGCCTCGGCATCGGCGAACCCAAGCATCCGACCCCGGCCTTCATCCAGAAAGCCCTGACGCACAGCATGGGTGGCCTGGCGAACTATCCGAGCACGCATGGCGGCGAACCGCTGCGCGCGGCCATCGCCGCCTGGCTCGAACGCCGCTACGGGGTGCCGGCGCTGGATCCGAACACGATGGTGCTGCCGGTGAACGGCTCGCGCGAGGCGCTGTTCGCGATCGCCCAGTGCGTGATCGATCCGCGCGCCGGCGCGAATGGCGGCAGCGGTGGCGCGCTGGTGATGTGCCCGAACCCGTTCTACCAGATCTACGAGGGCGCGGCCTACCTGGCCGGCGCGGAGCCCTACTTCGTCAACTCGGTCCCGGCGCGCAACTTCGCGCCCGACTATGCGAGCGTGCCGGACGAGGTCTGGCCGCGGGTGCAGCTGCTCTACCTGTGCTCGCCGGGCAATCCGACCGGCGCCGTGCTGACCCTCGACGACTGGCGCGAGCTGTTCGAACTGGCCGACCGCCACGGCTTCATCATCGCCGCCGACGAGTGCTATTCCGAGATCTACTTCGGCGCCACGCCGCCGCTGGGCGCGATGGAAGCCGCGCACCAGCTCGGCCGCAGCGCCGGCCTGCGTCCGTATGCCAACCTGGTCGTGTTCTCGAGCCTGTCGAAGCGTTCGAACGTGCCGGGCATGCGCTCGGGCTTCGTGGCCGGCGATCCGGACGTGCTGAAGAAATTCCTGCTGTACCGCACCTACTGCGGCGGCGCGATGTCGCCGCCGGTGCAGGCGGCCTCGATCGCCGCCTGGAACGACGAAGCCCACGTGCAGGAGAACCGCAACCTGTACAAGGAAAAGTTCAGCCTGATCACCCCGCTGCTGAAGCAGGTGATGGACGTCGAGCTGCCCGACGCCGGCTTCTACCTGTGGGCCGACGTGCGCGCCAGCGGCCTGTCGGACACCGAGTTCGCACGGGGCCTGTACGCCGAATATAATGTGACGGTTTTGCCCGGCTCCTACCTGGCGCGCGACGCGCACGGCAGCAATCCGGGACGCAACCGCATCCGCATGGCGCTCGTCGCCGAAGTGGACGAAGGACTGGAAGCGGCCAACCGCATCGTCCAGTTCTGCAAAGATTTGAAGTCCTCCTCCTGAAAAACGATACGTAAAGCCAGAACATCATGAGCCAACAACTCCAGACCATCATCGACACCGCGTGGGAACAGCGCGCCGAGATCAGCCCGTCGAACGCCGGCGCGGAAGTGCGCGACGCCGTTGCCCACGTCCTTGCCGGCCTCGATGACGGCAGCCTGCGCGTGGCGCAGAAGGACAGCGGCAGCTGGGTCGTGAACCAGTGGATCAAGAAGGCGGTCCTGCTGTCGTTCCGCCTCGAAAACAACGTGCCGGTCGAAGGCGGCGGCATGCAGTTCTACGACAAGGTCCCGACCAAGTTCGCCAACTACAGCGCCGACGATTTCGCGAAAGGCGGCTTCCGCGTGGTGCCGCCGGCCGTGGCCCGCCGCGGCGCCTTCATCGGCAAGAACGTGGTGCTGATGCCGTCCTACGTCAACATCGGCGCCTACGTCGACGAAGGCGCCATGGTCGACACCTGGGCCACCGTCGGCTCCTGCGCCCAGATCGGCAAGAACGTCCACCTGTCCGGCGGCGTCGGCATCGGCGGCGTGCTGGAACCGATGCAGGCCAACCCGACCATCATCGAAGACAACTGCTTCATCGGCGCCCGTTCGGAGATCGTCGAAGGCGTGATCGTCGAAGAGAACTCGGTGATCTCGATGGGCGTGTACATCGGCCAGTCGACCAAGATCTACAACCGCGAAACCGGCGAAGTCAGCTACGGCCGCGTGCCCTCGGGCTCGGTGGTGGTGTCGGGCTCGCTGCCGTCCGCCGATGGCAAGTACAGCCTGTATTGCGCCGTGATCGTCAAGCGCGTGGATGCGCAGACCCGCGCGAAGACGGGTATCAACGAGCTGCTGCGCGGCGTGTAACAGGTCGCTCGATACGCACCGTCATTCCCGCGTTCGCGTGAGTGACGGTGGGGCATTTCGCCCATATCTGGTACCTGACGCACCACCGCAATACCCCGACAACAGGTTAGAATCCCCGAAACGCAAAAAATTACCGCGAGGCAAGGGAGAGAAACCATGATGATGGAACGCCTGTTCCAGTTGATGAAGGAAAAGAACGCGTCGGATATGTTCTTCGCGGTCAATTCCCCTGTCCACATCAAGATCAACGGGAACCTCATCCCGATCAACCAGAACAAGCTCGAACCGGAAAACATCCAGGTGCTGCTGTCGGAAATCGCCTCGGAAGAGCAGATGGCCGAGCTGGAGCGCACCAACGAGCTGAACATGGGTATCTCGGTGCCCAAGCTGGGCCGCTTCCGTTTGTCCGCCTTCCGCCAGCGCGGTTCGATTTCGGCCGTGTTCCGCTTCGTCCCGGCCAGCATCCCCGCCCTGGAAGAGCTGGCCCTGCCGCCGGTGCTGCTCGATCTGATCATGGAAAAGCGCGGCCTGCTGCTGATCGTCGGCGCCACCGGCTCCGGCAAGTCGACCACCATCGCCTCGATGCTCGACCACCGCAACGAACAGCGCCATGGCCACATCCTGACCCTGGAAGACCCGATCGAGTACCTGTTCAAGAACAAGAAATCGATCGTCAACCAGCGCGAGATCGGCAGCGACGCCGCCAGCTTCGACGTCGCCCTGCGCAACTCGATGCGCCAGGCGCCGGACTGCATCCTGATCGGCGAGATCCGCGACAAGGACACCATGGCCGCCGCCCTCGCCTACGCGCAATCCGGCCACCTGGTGCTGGCGACCCTGCACGCCAACAACAGCTACAACGCACTGAACCGCATCATCAGCTTCTACCCGATCGAAAACCGCCCGGCCCTGCTGCAGGATCTGTCGTCGGCAGTGAAGGCGATCGTCTCGCAGCGCCTGGTGCGCTCGAAGGCCGGCGGCCGCCGCCATGCCGCGGTCGAGATCATGGTGAATACCCGCCACGTGGCCGACCTGATCGAAAAAGGCGAGATCGCCCAGATCAAGGAAGCGATGGACAAGAGCTTGTCGCCGGGCTCGCAATCCTTCGAGAAGGCGCTGCTGGAACTGTTCCAGGCCGGCCTGATCACCCAGGAAGAAGCGCTGGCCAACGCCGATTCGGCCACCAACCTGCTGTGGCTCATCAATAATGGGCCGGACAGCCAGATGGCGAAGGCGGAAGAGTCTGCCAAACCGGCCGAGGAAGCGGCCGGCCCCTCATTCACGGAGTTCACGCTGGATTCCTGAGCCGAGATCCATCGCGCAACGCCGATTCTAAAATCGAGAACCGTGAATCTGGTGCTCAGGTGGGTTTGTCCGTCCAGCCCTTTTCGTCTAGAACCATGCCCACAAGCTGACCACTGTCGTTCTTTTCCAGTCTGAACATGAGCTTCGAAAGCATCCGCCGGGAAGGCTGCATTGCGGGACCATTCCGGGCCACCTGATTACTGTCGTAGGTCGTCTGCTTTATCGATTTCTTTCCATCACTACGAACAAATAAACCGGTGTCCCACGCGCCGATCTTGGGAAATGCGCCATTCCTGGCAAGCTCGGCTGCGAATAAACGCAAATCGGCATTGTTCGACTCATTGATTACGTTATCTTTGTTTGCATAATCCTGATGGCCGTATGCGATAGTGATTTCGTTTATTTTTTTTGTGATTTCGTCGTTCCACCCGGCTTCCCCTGTCTCGTACGCGGCAACTCTGGCGGCCTCCTCTCTGACGCCGGCGATTGTATGGGTTTGCATACCGATTACGTCGCGCTTCAACCTGTCGGCCCCATTACAAGTCACGATAACCACCTTGCCCAGATCCGTAGCGTCGATACCAAGGCTATCAGCCTGCGCATTCAGAAAACCGCAAATTTCTTTCGCAGATTCCACGCCTTTCCTTGCTTTGAGAGTGGCATTGGCTTCCGCCACGGCATAGATGCCGACTTTATGCGCCCACGGTCCTGGACCATCATTTGTTGAAATCTGAGGAGAACCATCCCGAATAGTGGACATCAGGACTGCTCTTCTTGTGCGAGGAGCATACTTTGCAAGTAAGTCCTTGGCGGCGGATGTCGATTCTTCATTTTCCGGTGAGTAGTTAATGACGAACAGGTATTCAGGATTCATATTCGAGCCTTTAAAGGTAGGCCAAGCGGATAAATTTCCTATGAACAAGAAAAGCACCAAATTATTCATCGTTATTGCCACTACGCCAGGTCCAGCATGATGGATTAGCGACGATAGCATGCGCGAGCTTGCCTAGAATACGCGCATTTTTGCTTGGAGACTACGACATCTAGGAAACATTAGTGGACCTGACTTCCTGAGTCGCCTGGATGAACGGGCGGCGCAGCTCTCTGGCCACCCTTGCTAAACTATCTTCCTTGAATAGCCTTATGCTATCCTTCGCGCCTTTCCCCAGCACCATTGCCATGAAAAAGATCCTCTACGGTATTCCGAACTGCGACACCGTCAAGAAAGCGCGCACCTGGCTGGCCGAGCATGGCCAGGACGTGGCCTTCCACGATTTCAAGAAGCAGGGATTGGAGCGCGCCACCGTCGCCGCCTGGCTCGAGCAGCAGGATTGGGAAGTCCTGGTCAACCGCAAGGGCACGACCTGGCGCAAGCTGTCGGACGAGCGCCGCGCACAGGTCGTCGACAAGGCCAGCGCGCTGGAGCTGATGCTGGAGAATCCGTCCGTGATCAAGCGCCCGGTCCTGGCCGGCGCCGGTCCGCTGAAGGTCGGCTTCTCCGCCGACGACTACGAGCGCACGTTCGGAGACTGGCCGGCATGAAAGCTTCGCGCACCCTGCTGCTGACGGAAGAACTGATCGCCCTCGACTCGATCACTCCGCAGGACAAGGGCTGCCAGCAGCGCCTGATCGAGCTGCTGTCCCCGCTCGGCTTCCAGTGCGAGACCATCGAATCGAACGGCGTTACCAACCTGTGGGCGCGCCGCGGCACGGCGTCGCCGGTGTTCGTGTTCGCCGGCCACACCGACGTCGTCCCTTCCGGCCCGCTCGAACAATGGGAATCGCAGCCCTTCACCCCGACCCGCCGTGACGGCAAGCTGTACGGCCGCGGCGCCTCGGACATGAAGACCTCGATCGCCGCCATGGTCGTCGCCGTCGAGGAGTTCGTCGAGGCGCATCCCGGCCATGCCGGCTCGATCGCCTTCCTGATCACCAGCGACGAGGAAGGCCCGGCCGTGGACGGCACCGTGGTCGTCTGCGAGATGCTGGAAGAGCGCGGCGAGACCCTCGATTACTGCCTGGTCGGCGAACCGACCTCCAGCCACGTGCTGGGCGACACGATCAAGAACGGCCGCCGCGGCTCGCTGACCGGCTGCCTGACGGTCAAGGGCGTGCAGGGACACATCGCCTATCCGCACCTGGCGCGCAATCCCATCCACCAGGCCGCGCCGGCGCTGGCCGAACTGGCGCTTGAAGCCTGGGACGAAGGCAACGAGTACTTCCCGCCGACCAGCTGGCAGGTGTCGAACATCCATGCCGGCACCGGCGCCAACAACGTCATCCCCGGCCAGATGACGGTCGACTTCAACTTCCGCTTCTCGACCGCCAGCACGGCCGACGGCCTGGAGGCGCGCGTGCACGGCATCCTCGACAGGCACGGCCTCGATTACGACCTGAAGTGGACCCTGTCCGGCGAACCCTTCCTGACGCCGAAGGGCACGCTGTCGGACGCCGTCTGCGCCGCGATCGGCCAGGAGCTGGGCGTGCAGACCGAACTGTCGACCACCGGCGGGACCTCGGATGGCCGCTTCATCGCCCGCATCTGCCCCCAGGTGATAGAATTCGGGCCACCGAACGCCAGCATCCACAAGATCGACGAGCACATCGAACTGCGCTACATCGATCCGCTCAAGAACATCTACCGCCGCACCCTGGAAACCCTGCTCGCCGGCCCCGCGCCCGCAGCCCCTTCGAACTGAGACCCCGGCCATGAACACGCCCAATTTCTGCACGCCGCGCGACCTGCTGCGCTACGCCGTCACCCGCTTCAACACCGCCAAGCTGTTCTTCGGCCACGGCAGCGCCGAAGCCTTCGACGAAGCCGCCTACCTGATCCTGCACACCCTCAAGCTCCCGCTGGACAAGCTCGAGCCCTTCCTCGACGCCCGGCTGCTGCAGGAAGAAGTGCTGCAGGTGCTGAACGTGATCGAGCGCCGCGTGGCAGAACGCGTGCCGGCCGCCTACATCACCAACGAAGCCTGGCTGGGCGGCTACAACTTCTACGTCGACGAGCGCGTGCTGGTGCCGCGTTCCTTCATCGCCGAGCTCATCCCGAACCAGTTCAGCCCCTGGGTGGCGGATCCGGACAGCGTCGAGAACGTGCTCGAACTGTGCACCGGTTCCGGCTGCCTGGCGATCATGCTGGCCGACGCCTTCCCGAACGCGCTGGTGGACGCGGTCGACATCTCGAAGGACGCGCTGGCGGTGGCCGAGCGTAACATCCGCGACTACAAGCTGAACGGCCGCGTGAACCCGATCGAGTCCGACCTGTACGAGAACGTGCCCTTCAAGAAGTACGACCTGATCATCACCAACCCGCCTTACGTGAACAGCGATTCGATGGGCAAGCTGCCGCCGGAATACCTGCGCGAACCGCAGATCGCCCTGGCCGGCGGCGAGGACGGCATGGACCTGGTGCGCAAGATCGTCGACGGCGCCAGCGAGCGCCTGACGCCGGAAGGCGTGCTGGTGGTCGAGATCGGCAACGAGCGCGACTACGCGGAAGCGGCCTTCGGCCACCTGGGCCTGACCTGGCTGACCACCAGCCAGGGGGATGATGCGGTGTTCCTGCTGACGGCGGAACAGCTGGCCAAGTAAGCCCTGCAATGCCGTCGCCCCCGCGAAGGCGGGGGTCCAAGTTTCTCGAACCGCCACGACCTTGGGTTCCCGCCTGCGCGGGAACGACGATTTACCACTGAGTTCCCATGATCCGATTCTCCAACGTCAGTCTCATGCGCGGCACCAAGCCGCTGCTGGAAGACGCCGACCTCACCCTCAACCCCGGCGACAAGATCGGCCTGATCGGCGCGAACGGCGCCGGCAAATCCAGCCTGTTCGCGATGCTGAGGAACGAGCTGCACCCGGACCAGGGCGCGATCGATTTCCCGCAGCGCTGGCGCATGGCCTACGTGGCCCAGGAGACGCCGGCGCTGGACCGTCCGGCGATCGAATACGCGATCGACGGCGACGCCGGCCTGCGCACGCTGCAGTCCGAACTCGAACGCGTGGAAGGCCTGCCGCACACGACGGAGAATGGGATCGCGATCGGCAACCTGCATGCGGCCCTGGCCGACGCCGACGCCTACACGGTCCAGTCGCGCGCCGAGCAGCTCTTGCTGGGCCTGGGCTTCTCGCTGGAGCAGATGCAGCAGCCGGTGGCCAGCTTCTCGGGCGGCTGGCGCATGCGCCTGAACCTGGCGCAGGCGCTGATGTGTCCTTCCGACCTGCTGCTGCTGGACGAACCGACCAACCACCTGGACCTGGACGCCATCATCTGGCTCGAGGACTGGCTGAAGCGCTACCAGGGCACCCTGATCATCATTTCGCACGACCGCGATTTCCTCGACGAGATCGTCAACGTGGTGGTGCACATCGACGAGCGCAAGCTGAAGCGCTATTCGGGCAACTATTCAAGCTTCGAACGCCAGCGCGCCGCCCACATGGTGCTGGCCGCCGCCGCCTACGAGAAGCAGCAGCGCACCCGCGCCCACCTGCAGTCCTTCGTCGACCGCTTCAAGGCCAAGGCCACCAAGGCGCGCCAGGCCCAGAGCCGCATGAAGGCGCTGGCCAAGATGGAGGAACTGGCGCCGCTGCGCGCGGCCGCCGAATTCTCGTTCGAATTCCGCGATCCGGCGTCAAGCCCGAATCCGCTGCTGGTGATGGAAGACGTCGACGCCGGCTATCCGCTGCTCGATGCGCACGGCGACAAGGTCGGCGGCAAGACCATCGTCCACCACGTGAACTTCTCGCTGCAGACCGGCCAGCGCATCGGCCTGCTGGGCGTGAACGGCGCCGGCAAATCCACGCTGATCAAGACCATCGCCAACGAGCTGGCGCCCCTGGCCGGCAAGGCGACCCTGGGCAAGGGCCTGGTGATCGGCTACTTCGCCCAGCACCAGGTCGAAATGCTGCGCCACGACGAATCGCCGCTGTGGCACCTGCAAAAGATCGCGCCGACCACGCGCGAGCAGGAGCTGCGCAACTTCCTGGGCGGCTTCAACTTCCCGGGCGATATGGTGACCAGCCCGATCCGGCCTTTCTCCGGCGGCGAGAAGGCGCGCCTGGCGCTGGCCCTGATCGTGTGGCAGCGCCCCAACCTGCTGCTGCTGGACGAACCGACCAACCACCTCGACCTCGAGACCCGCGAAGCGCTGACCCTGGCGCTGGCCCAGTTCGAAGGCACGCTGGTGGTCGTCTCGCACGACCGCCACCTGCTGCGCGCCACCACCGAGGAATTCATCATCGTCGCCGATGGCCGCCTGCAGCCCTTCGACGGCGACCTCGACGACTACAAGAACTGGCTGTTCCAGACCAAGCTGGCCAAGGACACCGGCGCGGCTCCGCTGCCGTCGAAGGACGAGAAGCCTGGCGCGAGCGCGGCCGCCGCACCGATCGCGCCGGTCGACCGCAAGGAGCAGAAGCGCCTCGAAGCCGAAGAGCGCCAGCGTCTTGCCGCCCTCAAGAAACCGATCGAGAACCGCGTCAAGCGCCTCGAAGAGCAGATGGCCAAGCTGAACGCGCGCAAGAGCGACATCGACGCGCGCCTGCTGGAACCGGCGATCTACGAGGCCGACAAGAAGGAAGAGCTGAAGACGCTGGTGGCGGACCAGGCTTTCCTGGTGCGGGATCTGGGGACGCTGGAGGAGGAGTGGCTGGAATTGCAGGAGCGGCTGGAGGCGCTGGCGGCCTGACTTCGTCATCCCCGCGAAAGCGGGGATCCATACTGAGCTACCGGAGTCGATGCGCCAGCATTGCAGCTTCGCTTGGCTCGATATGGGTTCCCGCTTTCGCGGGAACGACGGCGGCTAAGAGCGTTAGGTACTCTAAGCCACCTGCCTGGCCGCCGCCGGCCGCTGCACCGACATCAGCCTCTCGATATCCACCAGAATCAGCCGCCGCCCGCCGCTTTGCCCCAGGCCGATCAAGTAATCCGGCCGCACGCCGTCGATGCCGGCAGCCGGCAGCGGCGCGATCTCGCCGGCGCCGAGCGTGATCACGCCGGTCACGCCATCCACCACCATCCCCATCACGCAAGTGGACAGTTTGAGGATGATCACGTCGGTCATCGGGTCGGGCGCGTCCGGACTGGTGCCGCAGGCCACGCGCATGTCGACCAGCGGGATGATCACCCCGCGCGACACGGCGACGCCGCCGATGATCTCGCCGCTGGCGGCAAAGCGCTCGAGCGCCTTCAGAACACGCAACTCCTGCACCTTGGCGAAGTCGATGCCGTATTCGAGGCCGCCGAGGGTGAAGCTCAGGAATTGCAGCGGATGGGAGCCGGTAAAAGTCGTGGAATCTTGCATGGCGCGTCCTTTATTCAAGATTGTCATGCTAAGGCCGGCGCTTCTCGAAACAATTGACTGCTGTCAACTTTTCCCCAAAGCAGATCCAAGCTTGCTTTCGTCAAGCGCGTCCGTACAAGGTCCGCCCATGTTTCGACGCTTTCCGAACAGGGCGGGATGCGCAAGGGGGTGGCGATGTCGGCGCTGGGGAGCTTGCTGATGCTGGTGGATTACCTGGGGCGAGTCAGGATGCTGGTTGAGGCGGGAGTAGTGGCGGATGGGGATGCCGGGCTGTTTGCGGGACTGCCGGGGGATGCCGATGAGGGCTACAGGCTGCTCAGTTGACTCGTCGTTCCCGCGCAGGCGGGAACCCAAGTTCGTGGCAAGTCGCAAAACTTGGATTCCCGCCTGCGCGGGAATGACATTTCAGGGCTTCACGGAAGCGTCCGTCTTCGCCAGCTCCGCATTCTGCGCATCCAGCCAGGCCTTCAGCGGCGCGAAGTAATCCAGCATCGCGGTCGCATCCATCCTGTCCTCGCCGGTGACGGCCTTCAGCGCTTCCGGCCACGGCTTCGACTTGCCCATCGCGAGCATCTGCTGGAACCTGGCGCCGGCCTTCTTGTTGCCGTACACCGAGCAGCGGTTCAGCGGGCCGGTGTAGCCGGCTTCGCGGCACAGGGCGCGGTGGAACTGGAACTGCAGGACGTGGGCCAGGAAGTAGCGCGCGTACGGGGTGTCGCTGGCGACGTGGAACTTGGCGCCGGCGTCGAAGCCGTCGGCCGGCATCGGGCCCGGACGCGACACGCCCTGGTACTGTTCCTTCAGCGCCCACCAGGCCTTGTCGTAGTCGGCCGGCTTGACCTGGCCGCCGTAGACCTGCCAGCGCCACTTGTCGACCATGTAGCCGAACGGCAGGAAGGCGACCTTCTGCAGTGCGGTGTACAGCAGCGGGCCGATGTCCTGCGACGGATCGGGCTCGGTCTTCGTCAGGCCGATCTGCTTCAGGTAGGCCGGGGTGATCGACAGCGCCACGGTGTCGCCGATGGCTTCGTGGAAGCCGTCGTTGGCGCCGTTCTTGAACATCGGCGACTGGCCGCTGTAGGCCAGGTCGTAGTACAGGTGGCCCAGCTCGTGGTGGATCACGCGGAAGTCCTCGGCGGTCGGCGTGATGCACATCTTCACGCGCACGTCGTCCTTGCCGTCCAGGTCCCAGGCCGAGGCGTGGCAGACCACTTCACGGTCGCGCGGCTTGACCAGCAGCGAGCGGTCCCAGAAGGTAGCCGGCAGCGCGCGCATGCCCAGCGAGGTGTAGAAGCCTTCGGCGTAGCGGGTCATCGCCACGGCGTCGGTCTTGCGCTCTTCCAGCAGCGCGGTCAGGTCTTCGCCGCCGTCCTTGGTGGCGGGCTTCAGCAGCGGGTACAGGTTGTCCCAGCTCTGCGCCCACATGTTCCCCAGCAGGTGGGCCGGGATCGGGCCGCTGGCCGGCACCACGGACGCGCCATAGGCCTGGCGCAGCTTGAAGCGGGTGTAGGTGTGCAGCGAGTCGTACAGCGGCTTGACCTGCTGCCACAGGCGCTCCATCTCGCTTGAAAAGGCTTCCGGGCTCATGTCGTAGCCCGAGCGCCACAGCGCGCCGGTGTCGGCGTAGCCCATCGCGCGCGCGCCCTTGTTCGACAGCTCGACGTACTTGGCGTAGTCGGCCTTGTAGGCAGGCGATTGGGCGTGCCAGCCCAGCCAGACTTCCTTCAGGCGGTTCGGGTCGTGGCTGGTGGCCAGCACCTTTTCCAGTTCGCCGAGCGGCATGCAGGCCGGTTTCGCGGCGCCCGCGGCGGCGGCCGGGCAGTACTTGGCCGAGCCGTAGGCGCCGGTCATGCCGGCCGCCAGGCGCGCGTAGGCGCCGCGGTCCTGGGCATCCGGCAGCATCAGGGTCTGCTGCAGCAGCATCAGCTTGCGCGCGCTGGCTTCGGGCAGCTTCAGGTCCTTGTAGCGGCGCGCCTTGAGCGCCGTCTCGCCGCTCAGGGTCAGGTAGCCTTCGTTGGCCTGGGCCGTGATGCTCTGGGTGTCGATCGTGATGAAGTTCTCGGCCACCCACTCGGCGCGCTGGGCGTCCAGGCCGAGCTGTTCGAGCTTTTCTTCGGCGTCCTTGATGAAGCGTTCGGCTTCAGCGACGGTCGGCTTGCCCTGCGCCTTGGCGGGGCTGACCTTGGCGGCGGCCGCCGCGCTTGCCGGCAGCGCCAGCGCAGAGCCGGCGCAAGCCGCGGCGACCAGCGTCGCCACCAGCGTGCGGCGGGTCATCGGATGATTCGTCTTCAAACTGTCCTCTCCTCTTGGGTTCTCGTCAGTGTGGTTCACTGCTCCAGTCGAAACTGCCCTGCGCGGCGCTGAACAGGAGTTCGCCGGTCTGCGGCCCGCGCAGGCGCGCCTTGATCTCGCGCGGCGCAATGATATACGGAGTTCCGGCCGCCGGGCTGAATCCCAGCACGCGCACCTGGGTATCGCCCTGCACCTGCCGGACCTCGACCAGCGAGACGCTGGCCGCATCGTGGCGCTGGCGTTCGAGGTCGGCCATCAGCTTGCGGCCCTGTTCGAGGTCGGCCTCGCTCTGCTTGACCTTGGCCGAGACGTCGCCGATCGCCTTCAGCGCCGGCGCCACGTCCTGTGCCATGCGCTGGAACTGGCGCGCCTGTTCGGGCGTGAAGCTGATCTCCTGCTTGCGCAGGCGCGAGGCCAGCGTCAGGTAGCGGCGCACGTCCGGCTGGCCGGTCAGCGCCTCCATCTGCGCCTTGTGGCGCGCCGCCAGCTGTTCGACCTGGGCCAGGCGCGCGCCCACCGCGGCCATCACCTCCTCCAGCTTGGCGCCTTCGGGCCGCAGCACGTAGATCAGGCTTTCGTCCTGCTTGCGCGGCAGCGCGAGTTCGACCGTCACGCGGCGGCCGGCGACGGCGCTGCCCTCGGACTGGCCGATGTGCACTTCGTCGCCGATCACATCGCAGTTGATCGCATGGGCGATCGTGATGCGGGTGCCGGACACCACGCAGTTCTCGGCGCGTTCCAGCACGATCGCACCGTTCTCGGCCACCAGGATGGCGCCGGAGGCCACGCCCAGCACGCGGATGTCGCCGCGCTTGTTGCGCGCGCTGCCGCCGATCAGGTTGGCGTGCAGCAGGATGCGGCCGCCGCGCGAAACCAGTTCGCCGAACACGTCGCCGTGCACGGTGATGCCTTCGCCCTCGATGACGCGCTTTTCCTGGACTTCGCCGAATTCCTCGTAATCGCCGGTGAGCTGCAGGTTGCCGGTGGTCTTGGCGCTGACGCCGTCGCGGCTGACGATCTTCGCGCCCACCGAGATCTTGCTGCTGGCCGCATCCACCGACAGGAAGCCGGCCTGTTTGGACACCAGGAATTCGCCGTCCGGATGGCGTTCGACCTTGGTGCCCTCGCCCGCATAATCGTTGAAATCGAGGTCGCGGCCCGGCTTGGCCGCCAGCGCCGTGCCGGACATCTCGAAGCCCGGCGCGCCGGTGGTGAGCGGGACCTTCTTCAGCAGGCGGATGCCGGGCTGGATCTGCGGGAAGCGGTTCTGGAAGCTGTGCAGGTCGAGCTTGCCGTTGGCGAGCTGGCGCGGGGCGTCGTTGCGGTGGATGTCGTCGGAGACTTCCTCGATGCGGGCGTCCTGTCCCGGCACCGGATCGAGGCGGCGGGCGACGGTGACGCGGTCGGCCTTGCCGCTGTCGACCGCGGCGTGCACGGCGGCGACGTCGATGCCGAAGCGGATCCCCTTCAGCCACATGTCGGCGATGAATTCGCCGATGTCGAGGCGGGCCGGGATGCCGGCGCCGTCCGGGTCGGCCGGATCGGGCAGCCAGACCGGTTCGAAATAGTATTCGGCACGGCCGGCGCCGATCTTCACCGCGCGGTACAGCGCGCGGCGGGCGGGATCGAAGGGCCGGATGTCGGCTGCGATCCGCACCGGCGCCGCAGCCCCGGCCGCCGGCTGGCCGGCCTGGCTGAACAGGACTTCGAGGAAGGCGGGATAATCGATGCCGGCGAGGTAGTGGCCGCCACGGAAGATGCTGTCGGCGGCGGCAACCAGGGTCGGGCCGAGGACGGCGGGATCGGCGTAGACGCCGTCAGGGCGTTTGGCGATGCAGTGCGCGGGGGCGCCGGGGCCCTGCGCTGGCGCCGCCGGTGGCGCGGCAAAATCCGTAGACACGGTGAACTCCCAGTCCAGATGACTGCCCGGCGAGGTTTTGGCCAGGCTTGAACCGGTAGCGTATCACGTTGCCGAGCCTAAATAAACATCTGGCAACTAAGTTGCCACTTAGAAACGATACCCGTGGTCGGGAACAGCAGCGGCCATCGGCCGGCATCAACGCCGGGGCGGGTACAGGTCCATGCCGGCTTCGTTGATCTGGCGGCGCAGGTCGCGGCGTTCGTCGGGCGTCATGCGGCCGCTGCCGCGGCGTTCGCGCGGGTCCTGGCGCTGCTCTTGGAACTGCTGTTGCTGCATGCGGCGCTGCTCTTCGTAGGCGCGCACGTCGTAGCGCGGATCGCGCTCGGGCGGCAGGTAGCGTCCGCCGCGGTCGCCGCGGCCGGCCTGCTGCATCGAGGGATCGTCGCGGCGGTCGTATTGGCGGTCGCCGTATTGCTGGGCGAAGGCGGTGCCGGCGCTGCCGATGACCAGGGCGCACGCCAGCACACTGCGAAGCGCGCAGCGGGCGATCTGCCCTGCCTTCGTTCCTGCGTGATGGTTGATGACGCTGTTCATGGTGTGCCTCTTCCGCGATGCCAAGTATAGGGATAAGCTGTGATTCAGTTTCGACGTGAGGCCAGTGTAGGTGGATTCCACAAGCGGTATAAGGCTAATTGGGTAAAGTTTGTAACACAATGTAATGCCTCAGCAATATCTCCCGTCCTCGACGGCGTATGAAGTTACCATAGCGACATTAATCTGACAAATCCTGACAGACTCATGAATGCAACGAACCCGAATACCGCGGGCCAGAACAATGGCCATTCCGCGAAGATCATGGTGGTCGATGACGACGTGCGGCTGCGCGACCTGCTGCGCCGCTACCTGACCGAACAGGGCTTCCAGGTGGTGACGGCGGAAAGCGCGCCGGCCATGAACAAGCTGTGGCTGCGCGAGCGCTACGACCTGCTGGTGCTGGACCTGATGCTGCCGGGCGAAGACGGCCTGTCGATCTGCCGCCGCCTGCGCGGCGCCGGCGACCAGACCCCGATCATCATGCTCACCGCCAAGGGCGAGGACGTCGACCGCATCGTCGGCCTCGAGATGGGCGCCGACGACTACCTGCCCAAGCCCTTCAACCCGCGCGAGCTGGTGGCCCGCATCAACGCGGTCCTGCGCCGCAAGGGCCCGGACGAAATCCCGGGCGCGCCGTCGGAAACGCCGCAGACCTTCGAATTCGGCGACTTCGTGCTCGATCTCGGCACCCGCACTTTGAAGAAGAACGGCGAGACCGTGCCGCTGACCACCGGCGAATTCTCGGTGCTGAAGGTGTTCGCCCGCCATGCGCGCCAGCCGCTGTCGCGCGAAAAGCTGATGGAACTGGCGCGCGGCCGCGAGTACGAAGTGTTCGACCGCTCGCTGGACGTGCAGATCTCGCGCCTGCGCAAGCTGATCGAGCCCGATCCTTCGAGCCCGCTGTACATCCAGACCGTCTGGGGCCTCGGTTACGTGTTCATCCCAGAAGGGCAGCCGCGCTAAGTGTCCGCATCGATGTTCGACGCAGTACGCACGCGCCTGTCCGGCCGCATGAAGAGCGGCCTGTTCTGGCGCACCTTCCTGCTGCTGTCCTTCCTGACCACGCTGTCGATCGGCTCGTGGATCGGGATGATCAACGTCTTCCAGAAGGATAAGCAGGCCGAACAGACCGCGGAACTGCTGGTCTCGGTGGTGACCCTGACCAAGGCGGCGCTGACGCACTCCTCGCCCGACCTGCGGCGCGAGCTGCTGATCGAGCTGGTGTCGAACGAAGGCATCCGCATCCTGACCCTGGAGCCGACCGACAAGGTCGAGCCGCCGCCCAACAACTCCCTGATGCCCGAGATCGCCGCGCGCGTGCGCGAACGCCTCGGCCGCGACACCCGCTTCTCGCGCCGCGTCAACGACATGCCCGGCTTCTGGATGAGCTTCGACATCGACGGCGACAAGTACTGGCTGATGCTCGAGCGCGAGCGCATCGCCGGCCTCACCGGGGTGCAGTGGCTGGGCTGGGCCGCGCTGGTGGGCGCGCTGTCGCTGCTGGGCGCGGCCCTCATCTCGGGCCTGGTCAACCTGCCGCTGGCGCGCCTGACCGCGGCCGCGCGCGCGATCGCCCAGGGCAAGCGTCCCGCCCCGCTGCCGGAGAAAGGCTCGCAGGAGATCATCCAGGCCAACCGCAGCTTCAACCAGATGGTCGACGACCTGCAGCAGCTGGAGCAGGACCGCGCGGTGATCCTGGCCGGCATCTCGCACGACCTGCGCACGCCGCTGGCGCGCATGCAGCTCGAAGTCGAGATGGCCAACCTGTCGCAGGAAGCGCGCGACGGCATCCAGTCCGACATCGGGCAGATGGACGCCATTATCGGCCAGTTCCTCGACTTCGCGCGCCCGACCGAGGCCGCCACCTTCGTGCCGGTCGACCTGTCCGAGCTGCTCGAGGACTGCGCCCACAACGCCGCCCGCCACCCGGACGTGCGCACCGTCGCCGCCATCGAGCCGGGCATCCACGTGCCGGGCAACGCCACCGACCTGCGCCGCGTCTTCAACAACGTGATCGAGAACGCGCGCCGCTACGGCAAGACACCCGGCCTTGACGTCACCGAAATCGACATCGCCTGCCACCTGCGCATGACCGGCCACGGCCGCCGCGCGGTGGTGGAGATCGGCGACCACGGCGCCGGCGTGCCGGACGACCAGATCCAGCTGCTGCTGCGGCCCTTCACCCGCCTCGACACGGCGCGCGGCCAGGCCAACGGCGCCGGCCTGGGCCTCGCCATCGTCGAACGCGTGACCACCCGCCACCACGCCGAGCTGCAGGTGCGCAACCGCGACGGCGGCGGCCTCGTGCTGCAGTTCTCGTTCCCGCTCGCAGCGTGACTTACCCATCTTTACCAACATGACCGACCCCACCACCGAACTTCAGTACGCCGACGTCGAACAGGCCGCCGCCCGCATCGCCGGCGCCGCCCACCGCACCCCGGTGCTGACCTCGCGCACCGCCGACGCCATGGCCGGCGCCCGCCTGTTCTTCAAGGCCGAAAACCTGCAGCGCATGGGCGCCTTCAAGTTCCGCGGCGCCTACAACGCCATCGCCAGGTTCAGCGAGGCCCAGCGCCAGGCCGGCGTGCTGACCTTCTCGTCGGGTAACCATGCGCAGGCGATCGCCCTGTCGGCGAAACTGATGGGCATCAAGGCCGCCATCATCATGCCGAAGGACGCGCCCGCGCTGAAGGTGCGCGCGACCCAGGGCTATGGCGGCGAAGTGATCTTCTACGACCGCTACCTTGAAAGCCGCGAAGAGATCGGCGCCCGCCTCGCCCGGGAGCGCGGCATGACCCTGATTCCGCCCTACGACCACCCGGACGTGATCGCCGGCCAGGGCACCGCCGCCAAGGAGCTGTTCGAGGAAGCCGGCGAACTCGATATCCTGCTGGTGCCGCTCGGCGGCGGCGGCCTGCTGGCCGGCTGCGCGCTGGCCGCTTCGAAGCTGTCGCCCAACTGCACCGTGATCGGCGTCGAGCCGGAAGCCGGCAACGACGGCCAGCAGTCCTTGCGCAGCGGGCGGATCGTCGACATCGGCGTGCCCCAGACCATCGCCGACGGCGCCCAGACCAGCCACCTGGGCCAGCACAACTTCGCCGTCATCAGGAAGCTGGTGAAGGACATCGTCACCGTCAGCGATGCCCAACTGGTCGAGACCATGAAATTCTTTGCGGAACGCATGAAGACCGTGGTCGAGCCGACCGGCTGCCTGGCGGCGGCCGCGGCGCTCCACGGTGTCGTGCCTGTGGCCGGCAAGAAAGTCGGGATCCTGATCAGCGGCGGCAACGTCGACCTGGCGCGCTTCGCCAAACTGATCACGCAGTGAACACTGAGCCGCGTTAGGCGGCGCACAGTCGGGTTTGCAAGGCGGGCGTAGAGTTGACTGGCAACATAACTCTACATGGAGGCCACAATGAAAAACATCCACAAGCTTCTGCTCGCCAGCCTGGTTGCCGGTTCCTTCGGCACCTTTGCCGTTCCGGTCACGGCCTCGGCCCAGACCATCATCGTCCGCGAAGCGCCGCCGCCACTGCGCGCCGAGCGCGTGCCGCAGGCCCGCCGCGGCTACGTGTGGGCCCCGGGCCACTGGGAATACCGCCACGGCCGCTACGTCTGGACCCGCGGCACCTGGCTGCGCGAACGCCACGGCTACGCCTACACCGCGCCGACCTGGGTCGAACGCGACGGCCGCTGGGTGATGGAACGCAACGGCTGGCGCCGCGGCGACCGTGACGGCGACGGCATCCGCAACGGCCGCGACCGCGACCGCGACGGCGACGGCATCCCGAACCGCATGGATGCGCGTCCCAACAATCCGAACCGCGGCTGATCGAGAGCGCTACTCGGGAGCGGTGGCGAGGTTGATGGTAAACACACTGCCCTTCCCCGCTCCCTGAGTGTAGGCGGCCACCGTGCCGCCATGCAGCACCACGATATTCTTCACCAGGGCCAGGCCGATCCCCAACCCGCCCTGGTTTTCGCGCATGGCCTCGCCGCGCGTGAACAGCTCGAACACATGCGGCAGCAGCCCGGCCTCGATGCCGGCGCCGTCGTCGCGCACGGCGATCCGCACCGCTGGGGCCTGGCGCGTCACCGAGACCACGATCCGTCCGCCGGGCGGCGTGTACCTGGCCGCGTTGTCGAGCAGGTTCGCCAGCGCCTGCACCAGCCGCTTCGCATCGCCGATCACGGCCGCCGCGCCGGCGTCCTGCTCCACCGCCAGAACATGACCGCGCTCCGCGACCAGCGGCTGCGCCTGCGCCAGCGCCGCATCGACGATGGCGCCGATCTCGACCCGCGCGCGTTCGAGCTGGATCTGGCCGCGTCCAGCGTCGCCATCGCCGCGGCGAGCGGCGCCAGCGGCGTGTGCAGCTCCTGCGCCAGCATCGCCAGAAAAGCGTCCTTGCGCCGGTCCTGCTCGCGCAGCGAACCGACCAGGCCCGCGATCTCGAAACCGTTGGCGGCGATCGAGGCGAGCTGCACGAGGATGGCCTCGTCCTCCGCGGCAAAGGCGCCTTCGCGCTTGTCCCAGACCTCGATCATCCCGATATTCGCGCCCTTGCGGTCGACCAGCGGCTCCGCCAGGCGCGCGCACAGCGGCGCGCGCCACCGCCTTGACGGCCTGCCGCACCCCGAGGATCGCGCGCACCTCGCCCACCAGCGCGTCCGCGATTTCCTGCGACGACAGCGCCGACTGCAGGCTGCGCGAAGCCTGCGCCAGCCTGGCCAGCAGCGCCGCGTTGCGCTTTTCGTGTTCCAGGTTGCGGGCCAGCTCGGCCTCGGCCTCGATGCGCTAGGTAATATCCTCGTGCATCAGCATGACTTCGACCACCGCGCCCTGCTCGTCGATGATGGGATGGGCGCGCGCCTTGACCCAGCGCGCGTGCGCGGGACCGTCCAGCAGCGCCACGTCGAAGCGGATCGGCGGGATCCCGACCGATTCGCCGGCCATCGCGCGCTGCAGATACGCGGCGACGCCGCTGGCGACCAGCTGCGGATCGGTCAGGACGTTCAACTCGCCATTCAGGAACATGGCGCGCACCGGATGGCCCTCGTGCAGCTGGAACAGGTTCTCCCAGGCCTTGTTGACGGCCAGGGTGCGGCCGTCCGGCGCCAGGATCTGGATGCTGACGGGCGCCTGCTGGAACAGTCCCTGGAAGCGCCGCTCCTGGCTGGCGGAGTCCTTGTGCATGGGGATCACGCGACGGTATCGAGGGTGACGGTGAAGCTGCTGCCCAGTCCCGGGCCGTCGCTGTGGGCAGCGACCGTCCCGCCGTGCAGGACCACGATGTTGCGGACCAGCGCCAGCCCGATCCCGAGTCCGCCCTGGGCGCGGTCGGGCGTGCGCTCGGCCTGGGTGAACAGGTCGAACACCTGCGGCAGCAGTCCGGCGTCGATGCCGATGCCGTTGTCGCGCACGGCGATGCGCACCTCCCGCCCTTCGCGGCGCACCGACAGCGCGATGCTGCCTCCCTGCGGCGTGTACTTGGCCGCATTGTTCAACAGGTTGACCAGCACCAGCGCTTCCCAGGCCTTGTTGACGCGCAGCGTGCCGCCGTCCGGCGCCAGGATCTGCAGGCTGACGGGGGCCTGCCGGAACAGTTCGCGGTAGCGCAGCGCCTGGCTGTCGTTGTGATCGGAATCGGACTGCATCGGGGGCGGAGGGCCTGTGAGGGAAATGAAGCATGATGCCATGGTTTACTGCCGAGCGCACCTGGTCGGCAGGTCCAGAAAGCAATACGTGCCCACGGTGAGGCAACGTACAGAGAGCGGCGGACGCGGCGCGCACACTCGATGCAACCAACAGGAGAACGCCATGCAACGCCCTGTCAAATTACTCAGCATGCTTGCCGCCGCCGCCCTGAGCGCCGCCGCGGCCCTGCCGTCCGCGATGGCCGGCAACGAGATCGTCAAATGCGTCGACGCCGCCGGCCATGTGACCCTGACCGACCAGCCCTGCGAGGCCGGTTCCGCCACGGTCCGGCTGTCGAGCGAGACCCCGCAGCCGCAGCGTCACGTGGTGACCCCGGCCGAGCTGCGCCACGAGGGCTGGAAACGGCCGCCGGTGGTGCGCGCGGCGCCGCTGTCGCGCGACGTCGCCACCCTGAAGGCGGCGC
>CAJYXO010000210.1 GCA_913778765.1 uncultured Massilia sp.
CGTCGAGTATGGCGGCCTAAACTGGCCATATCGACAATCTTAATTGCTTCCCGGAGGAAATCATGGCAGCAACCCGTCACACACTCGCCGCGGCAGTGGTTGCCGCACTCCCGCTGTTCACCGCCACCATGCCGATGCCGGCGCAGGCCCAGGAGCATCCGCGCGCCCGCGCCATGGAGCCGCGCATCGAAGGCTTCAACGTCAACGAACTGCGCCGCATCGAGCCGGGCCAGGAGCTGAACTTCGAAGTCTATGGTACGCCGGGCGGCAACGCCAGCGTGCGCATCGACGGCGCCACCCGCAACCTGCACCTGAACGAAACCCGTCCCGGCACCTACGTGGGCACCTACACCATCGGCACCCATGACCGCATCCGTCCGGACAGCACCGTCACCGCCAACCTGCGCGTGAACGGCATGGTCAAGACCCAGGCGCTGGCCGCGACCATCGTGCGCGTACCGGAACGCATGGACGACCGCCGGGTGGCAGGCATGCCGCACGTCGAGGCCTTCAACGTGCGCGGAACCGACGACCTCGGTCCGGGCCACGAGCTGCGCTTCACGGTGGCGGGCACGCCGGGCGCGCGGGTGGAAGTCCAGATCGCCGGCACCAACGGCATCTTCACGCTGCCGGAAGTGCGGCCGGGCCAGTACGACGGCGTGTACACGATCCGCCGCGGCGACAACATCGCGCCGGACGCATCCGTCACCGCGACCATCAAGGCCAACGGCCGTTATTCGACCGCGACCCTGGGCCAGCCGCTGCTGGCCGGTGGCCGCATGCCCGGCGACCGCATGGACGACCGCCGCGATGCCCAGCGCGACGACCGCCGTGCAACGGACGGCCAGCGCGTGGCGCGCTACTGCACCAACTGCGCCACCGTGGAATCGGTGAACGTCATCCAGGCCGAAGCCGGCGCCGTCGGCACGCTGGGCGGCGCCGCGGTCGGCGGCCTGCTGGGCAACCAGGTGGGCGGCGGCAGCGGACGCACGGCGGCCACCGTGGCCGGCGCTGTCGGCGGCGCGCTTGCCGGACGCGCGGTCGAACGCAATGCCCGCGCACCGCGCTACGAAGTGGTGGTGCGCTACGAGAACGGCGCGACCCAATCGATTCGCTACGACAACGATCCGGGCTTCCGTGTCGGCGAGCAGGTCCGCGTCACGGACGGCGTCCTGACCCGAGACTAAGCTGGCGACCAAGCGCGCACCAAAAGACAAAGCCGGCGCCGCGAAGCGCCGGCTTTTTTTCGTCCGTCCGCATCAGGCCGTGGCCAGTACCGCGCCGTCGCCCGAGGATTCGGCGTCCGCCTTGTGCTTGGCGTTCTGCTTGGCGCGCGAGCGCGAAGGCGGCAGGCGGCGCAGGGTCTTCAGGGCTTCCGGATCCTTGATGCCGATGGTGCGCTGGTCGACGGTGATCAGGCCGATCTCGTTGAAGGCCGACAGCGTGCGGCTGACGGTTTCGAGGGTCAGGCCGAGGTAGCTGCCGATCTCGTGGCGCGTCATGCGCAGGTTGAACAGCTTGCTCGAATAGCCCATCGCGGCAAAGCGTTCGGCCAGCGAGATCAGGAAGCGCGCCACGCGGGCTTCCGCCGACAGCGCGCCGAGCATGCCGATCATGGCCTGTTCGCGCACCAGTTCGCGGCTCATCACCCCATACATCAGGTTCTCCAGCTCGTTATGCACCCTCCCCAGGGCCGTCAGCTTCTTGAACGGGACGAGGATCAGGTCGCAGTCCGACAGCGCGACCGCTTCCGAGGCGTAATGCCGGGTGTGGATGCCGTCGACGCCGAGCATGTCGCCCTTCATCGGGAAGCTCAGCACCTGTTCGTTGCCGAATTCGTCGATCAGCACCGTTTTCAGGAAGCCGGAATTGACGATATACAGGGTGTCGAAAGTCTGCCCGATCGTGTGCACGCGCTGGCCGGTCTTGAACTGTACGTGCTGGAACAGGAGTTCCTCGGTATTCATCGAGCCGGCGGCCGGGATGTGGAGCAGGTCGCAGACTTCCTTCAGGTTGGACCACAGGCGACCCTGGCGCTGGCGTCCGGCTTCCATTTGAGACGAGTGCAGGGTCGAAGGGGAGGCGTTGCGTTGTTCTGACATTGGCTGGGACTGCATACTCATCTCCAGGTTTAGGAACACGTAGTTTCAGGCGGCTCAATGCAGAGAATGGACCGCAAGCAAGTCGAAACGCTGAAGTCAGTATGCCAACACGAGTTCGGCATTCATATCAGCAACGGCTGAATGTGTAGGTAGGAAGGTGAGTCAGTCTGTAGGAATATTCCGACTAACTGCACTCGCTTCCGAGGGGAGGCAGGGCATACCCGTGTAGGATATGCAGTGGGAAGAGGTCGTCTCCTGCGCGCCACGCAAATGGTGGGGCAACCACGGCCAGCGTGGCGTGTCCAAGACAGATTAGATCTTGGCTTTCAGGCTTTCAGGCTTTCAGGCTTTCATCGGCGCCAGCAGGCGGTGGGCGACGGCGTACTGGACCATTTCGGACAGCGAGGTCATGCCCATCTTCTGCATGATCCGCGTCTTGTGAGTACTCACTGTCTTGACGGACAGATGCAGGTTGTTGGCGATCTCGGTGATGGACTTGCCGCCCACCAGCAGGGAAAACACCTCGAACTCGCGGTCGGACAACTGCTTGTGCAGCAGCTGTTCGTTCGGCGCCATGATGTTCAGCGCCAGCTGCTCGGCCACTTCGGTACTGATATACGGACGTCCCGAAGCCACCTTGCGGATCGCGCCGACCAGCTGGGTGCCCGCGCTTTCCTTGGTCAGGTAGCCCTGGGCGCCGGCACGGATCGCGCGCACCGCATACTGTTCTTCTTCATGCATGGTGAGAATCAGGATCGCCAGCTTGGGCGCTTCGCTGCGGACCTGGCGGATCAGGTCGACCCCGCTGCGTCCCGGCATCGACAGGTCGAGCAGCAGCAGGTCGAAGCCGCCCTGGCGCACCAGCGACAGGACTTCGAAGCCGTTGATGGCTTCGCCGACGATTTCGATGTCGGGCGCGCCGTCGAGGATGCGCTTGAGGCCCTCGCGCATGATGGTGTGGTCGTCAGCAATGACAATGCGAATCATAGGTGTTCCCCAGAATGCAATGCGTACGAAAACTAAACGCTAGCACATTGCTAACAGATGATTTGTATTTATTTGTGGGCGGGCAGGCGGCTCATGTACCGGGTTCGCGGATCAGGCGGTGCACCAGGACCGGCTTGGTGGTCTGCGCCAGCACCTTGTTCGTCACACTTCCCAGCAGTAACTGACCCCAGCCGCTGCGGCCGTGCGAGCCCATGAAGATCAGGTCGCAGTGTTGCTGTTCAGCCACATCGACGATCTTCAGTGCGGCGGAATCCGAAAACGCCGTCATGCAGGAATGCTTGAGTCCGGCCTGTTCCGCCGAGTGCATGATCTTGCCCATGTACTCCTCGCCCATGCGCCGCATCTGTGCCTGATATTCCTCCTCGCTGGGATAGGAGGGCGGGACAATCTCGACATACACGGGATACTGGTAATCGGGCGCGACGAACAGGGCGAGCACTTCCGCGCCCATCTGTTGCGCGAATTGGACACCGGCGCAGGCGGTATGCTGGGACACCGCGGAACCGTCGGTAGTGATCAGAATTTTCTGGTACATGGTGAGTCCTCTCCTCACGTCACGTTACCTTCTTATTGTAGTCCGCGTTTCCATCCGTGGTGGATCTGACATGGTTGATCTTTCTCAGGCTTGTGTTCGCTTTCCTGATCGAAAACATCGGATGTCACAAAATCCCTTGGGATAAAAAAATACAACACTTGCTTTGTGAAAATATTCAGGAACAAGTGGAAATAATTGTCTCGGAACTAAGTTTACGCGTTGATTCGACAACGGTCCGTTTCCCGAGATTTACCTACGGCAACCACGCTGATACACTCGCGCAATACCCGTACCGTCAGGCCCTGACGGCAGCAAGCACAGCACAGCACATCGCGACATTTACATTATGGAGAAGCAGGGACTATGACCGACGCCGCTGACGATTTCGACGCATTATTCGAGGAAGTGGCAGCGCAACGAGCCAGCGCGCCCGCTCCCGCACCGGCGCCCGCTCCGGCGCCTGAACCCGCCGCCGGTGGGGACAGCGGCGACAGCGACGACCTCGAGGCCCTGTTCGACCAGGTGGCTTCGAGCGCCGCGCCCGCAGCCGCGGCCGCCGCATCCGCACCGGCCGCAGCGCCGGCCGCCACCAGCACGACCGAAGCCACGGAAGATCCGGATGGCCAGGTGATGTACGCCCGCCTGGGCAGCATCGTGCGCATCATGCACGATTCGCTGCGCGAACTCGGCTACGACAAGGCGCTCACGGAGGCCTCGTCGCAGATCGTCGACGCGCAGGACCGCCTGGAATACGTTGCGAGCCTGACCGAGCAGGCCGCCAACAAGGTGCTGAACACGCTGGACGAAGGCATGCCGGCCCAGGACCAGCTGTCGAAGCAGGCCAAGGACATGGAAGGCCGCTGGGCCGACCTGTTCGCCGGCAAGCTGTCGCTCGACCAGTTCAAGGCCCTTGCCGGCGATTCGCGCAGCTTTGCGCAGGCCGTGTCGGAAGCGACCGAAGCCGAAAAGGCGCGCCTGCTCGAGATCATGATGGCCCAGGACTTCCAGGACATCACCGGCCAGCTGATCAAGAAAGTGGTCAAGATCACCCAGACCGTCGAGCACGAGCTCGCCCAGCTGCTGCGCGACAGCGCCCCGGCCGAGGTCAAGGAAAAGCTGGCGCAGAAGCAGGCCGCACAGGAACAGGAGAAACCTGCCGAGCTGATGTCGGGTCCGTCGGTGCCGTCCGCCGCGCTGGATCAGGACAGTGTCGATGACCTTCTTGCCGATCTGGGATTCTAATGGATGAAATGCTCAAGGATTTCGTCGTCGAGGCGTTGGATCTTGCGACCAACGTCGAAGAGCATCTGCTCCGCCTCGAACGCGATCCGGATAACAAGGAAACGCTGAACGCGGTGTTCCGCTCGTTCCACACCATCAAGGGTGGCGCGGGCTTCATGGGACTGCCCGCGCTGGTGACCGCCTGCCACCTGACCGAGAACCTGTTCGACGCACTGCGCACCGGCGCGGCGCCGGTCACGCCGTCGGCGATCGAGGTTTCGCTGCAGGCGTCCGGCTTCGTGGCCGACCAGCTCAACGACCTGAACAACGGCACCGCGCCGGAACAGCTGGCGCCGATGCCGGCCGATCTGGAGCGCATGCTGAAGGATGCGATCGACGGCAAGGATGCGGCGCCGAAAGCTGCGCCTGCCGCCGCACCCGCTGTTGCCGCT
>CAJYXO010000211.1 GCA_913778765.1 uncultured Massilia sp.
CCTGGCCTTGTGGATCGCCTTCCGCCTGCGCCATAACGTGCCGCACGTATGGCTGCCGCGCGTCGGTGCGGCGGTGGTGATGGGCGCCGCCATCGTCGGCATGCACTACACCGGCATGGCCGCCGCCAGCTTCCCGCAGGACAGCGTGTGCATGGCCGCGCGCGGCGGCGTCAACCACGACAGCCTGGCGACCCTGGTCGTGATCGCGACCTTCGGCGTGCTCGGTTTCGCCATGCTGGCCTCGCTGTTCGATGCGCGCCTGGAAGCGAATGCGCGCGTGCTGGAGATTTCGCAGGCCACCGCCGCCGAGCGCGAGGACCTGCTCAACCGCGAACGCGCCGCGCGCGACGAGGCCGAGCGCCTGAGCGCCCTGAAGGACGAGTTCCTGGCGACCCTCTCGCACGAGCTGCGCACCCCGCTCAACGCCATTCTCGGCTGGGCCAGCATGCTGGCGCGCGGCGGCAAGGACGACGCGACCCTGAAGCGCGGCCTGGAAACCATCGAACGCAATGCCCGCGCCCAGGGCCAGCTGATCGACGACCTGCTCGACATGAGCCGCATCATCTCCGGCACGCTGCGCCTGGACGTGCAGCTGATCGAGCCGGAGAAGGTGATCGAGGCGGCGCTCGGCACCGTCCATCCGGCCGCGGTGGCCAAGCGCATCGACCTGCGCGTCGACGTCGCCAGGCGGCTTGGCACGGTGCTGGGCGACGCCGGCCGGCTGCAGCAGGTGATGTGGAACCTGCTGTCGAACGCGGTCAAGTTCACGCCCGCGGGCGGCATGGTGCAGGTGCTGCTGGGCCGCGACGGGCAGGACCTGGTGATCCGGGTGGCCGATTCCGGCATCGGCATCGCGCCCGAATTCCTGCCGCACGTGTTCGACCGCTTCCGCCAGCAGGATGCGTCGATCACCCGCCGCCACGGCGGGCTCGGGCTCGGCCTGTCGATCGCCCGCCAGCTGGTCGAACTGCACGGCGGGACCATCGCCGTGGCCAGCCCCGGGCCGCATGCCGGCACCACCTTCACCGTGCGCCTGCCGCTGGCCCAGCCGGACGTCAAGGCGCTGCGTCCCGAACCGATCGTCGTCGGCAAGGCGGCCGGGCAGGGCAGCCTGGCCGGGGTCAAGGTGCTGCTGGTCGACGATGCCCCCGATACCCTCGAGGTGCTGCAGCAGATCCTGCGCCATAGCGGCGCCACCATCATGGCCGCCTCCAGCGCCGGCACCGCCCTTGCGCTGCTCGAGCGCGAGCGGCCGGACGTGATCGTCAGCGACATCGGCATGCCGGACGTCGACGGCTTCGAACTGATGCGCCGCATTCGCGGCCGCGCGGCCGGCGCCGGGGGCGCCATTCCGGCCATTGCCCTGACCGCGTTCACGCGCCAGGACGACCGCCACAAGGCGATGCAGGCCGGGTTCGACGACTATCTCGCCAAGCCGGTCGAGCCGGTGTCGCTGGTGGCCCACATCGCCCAGGCCGTCAGTCAGGGCGGCGCCACCAAGGCCGACGCAACGGCCTGAGCCGGATGGTGCTGCCCGCCGTTGCGTGCGCAGGCGAACGGAAGGAATCGACGTTCGCTTCCACACTGCGAACATGAACTCCCGTGATTCCGGCGACGCAGTCGACACGTCCGGCGACAAACCGTCGCCGGAGGCCGCGGCCTGGCTCTCGAAGCTGGGCCCGGGCCTGATCACCGGGGCCGCCGACGACGACCCCAGCGGCATCGCCACCTATTCCCAGGCCGGGGCGCGCTTCGGCTTCAACCTGCTGTGGACACTGCTGCTGACCTATCCGCTGATGGCGGCGATCCAGGTCATCAGCGCGCAGATCGGCAGGGTGACCGGCCGCGGCCTGGCCACCAACCTGCAGCGCTTCGCCCCGCGCCGGCTGGTGTGGCTGATCGTCGGCCTGCTGCTGGTCGCGAACGTCATCAATATCGCGGCCGACATCGCGGCGATGGGCGACGCGATGGCGCTGGTTGCGCCGGGCAAGGCCCAGTACTACGCGGTGGCGTTCGGCGTGCTGTCGGTGCTGCTGCAGGTGTTCGTCCCTTACCAGCGCTACGTCAACCTGCTCAAGTGGCTCACCCTGGTGCTGCTGGCCTACGTCGCCACCGTGTTCGTGGTGCGCGTGCCATGGGCCGAGGTGCTGCGCACCCTGGTCTGGCCGACGCCGGCGTGGAGCAAGGAATACCTGACCGCGATCGTCGCCGTGTTCGGCACCACCATCAGTCCCTACCTGTTCTTCTGGCAGGCTTCGCAGGAAGTCGAGGAGCTGCGTTCCGACGCCGACGCCCGGCCGCTGCGGCGCGCGCCGGAACAGGTCAAGACCCAGTTCCGGCGCATCCGCTTCGACACCCTGGTCGGCATGGCGGTCTCGAACCTGGTCGCCTTCTTCATCATGCTGACCACCGCGGCGACCCTGCATGCGCACGGCGTCCAGGACCTGCAATCCTCGGCGCAGGCGGCATCGGCGCTGAAACCCGTGGCCGGCGAACTGGCCTTCGTGCTGTTCGCGGCCGGCATCGTCGGCACCGGCCTGCTGGCGATTCCGGTGCTGGCAGGTTCGGCCGCCTACGCGATGGCCGGCACCTTCCACTGGAAGAGCAGCCTGGATGACAAGTTCTCGGCGGCGCGCAAGTTCTACGCCATCATCATCGTCGCCACGCTGGCCGGGGTCGGCATCAACTTCGCGCCCATCGATCCGATCCAGGCGCTGTACTGGAGCGCGGTGCTGAACGGCGTGATCGCGGTGCCGGTCATGGTGATCATGATGGCGGTGGCATCGAGCGAGAAGATCATGGGCGCGCTGAAGATCTCGACGCGCCTGCGCGCGATGGGCTGGCTGTGCACCGCGGTGATGGCGGTGGCGGTGCTTGCCATGTTCGGCGCGTCCCTCACTTCTTGAGAGGCTCGATCACTGGAAAGTGGTTTCCCGCTCCGGCGTGGCGCTGATGCGGTGGATCGACAGGTCGGCGCCGTCGAATTCCTGCTCGGGGTCGAGGCGCAGGCCGACGGTCTTCTTCAGCAGTCCGTAGACGATCCAGCCGCCCAGTCCCGCGACCAGGATGCCGAGCAGGGTGCCGACCAGCTGCGAGGCCAGCGAGACGCCGCCGACGCCACCCAGCGCCTGGCTGCCGAAGATGCCGGCGGCGATCCCGCCCCAGGCCCCGCACAGGCCGTGCAGCGGCCACACGCCCAGCACGTCGTCGATCTTCCAGCGGTTCTGCGCCAGCGTGAACAGGGTCACGAAGATGGCGCCGGCCACCGCGCCGGTCACCAGGGCGCCGAGCGGATGCATCAGGTCCGAGCCGGCGCACACCGCCACCAGGCCGGCCAGCGGGCCGTTGTAGACGAAGCCCGGATCGTTGCGGCCCATGACGAAGGCGGTCAGGGTGCCGCCGGTCAGCGCCATCAGCGAATTCACGGCCACCAGGCCGTTCATCTTGTCCAGCGTCTGCGCGCTCATCACGTTGAAGCCGAACCAGCCCACGGTCAGGATCCAGGCCCCCAGCGCCAGGAAAGGGATGTTCGACGGCGGGTGGGCGGCGATCCGCCCGTCCTTCGCATAGCGGCCGCGCCGTGCGCCCAGCAGCAGCACCGCCGGCAGCGCGGCCCAGCCGCCCACCGCATGCACCACCACCGAGCCGGCGAAGTCGTGGAAGGGCGCGCCGAACACGGTGTTCAGCCAGTCCTGGATGCCGAAGCGATTGTTCCAGGCGATGCCTTCGAACAGCGGATAGACCAGGCCCACCAGCAGGGCGGTGGCGGCCATCTGCGGATGGAATTTGGCGCGCTCCGCGATGCCGCCCGAGATGATGGCCGGGATCGCCGCCGCGAAGGTCAGCAGGAAGAAGAACTTCACCAGTTCATAGCCGTTCTTCGCCATCAGCGAGGCCGTGCTGCCAAAGAAGTTCACGCCGTAGGCGACCGCGTAGCCGACGAAGAAGTAGGCGATGGTCGAGACGGCGAAGTCGATCAGGATCTTGACCAGGGCGTTGACCTGGTTCTTGCGGCGCACCGTGCCCAGTTCGAGGAAGGCGAAGCCGGCGTGCATCGCCAGGATCATGATCCCGCCGAGCAGGATGAAGAGCGCGTCGGCGCCGGTTTTATAAGCATCCATCCAGGATTCCCAAAAAAGTGCAGGCGAGCTGCCTGAGCACTTCTTGGTAGCAATTTGCGTTCCAATTTGGGGAGAAGGGGAACAAGGGATGCACTGCCGGCGCGCAGGCGGGGCGCGCTGCCCCGTCGGCGTGCGCACGCACTATCGCGGTGCGTGCGTGCGCCAAAATGGATCTACTGCAGGTCGATCCGCCCGTAGGCGCCATGCGTCTCGTCGCCCGGACCGGCGGTGTAGAACAGGGTATTCGTCGGCTGGCTGTTCACGCCGGGACCGAAGGCGATGCCCCACAGGCCGTCGATGACGATCGCCGCGCCGCCCGCCCGCGTCAGGGTTCCGGCGAAGGCGCCGGTATCGACGTTGTAGGCGTTGATCTTGCCGTCGCCGAAATTCGCCACCAGCAGCATGTTGCTGGCGGCGCCGAAGTTGGCCGGCGCCTGCGCCAGCCCCCAGGGCGCGTTCAGGGCGCCGCCGGTGACCAGGCGCTTCATCAGGGCGCCGCCGGCATCGAACACGTCGACGATGCCCAGCCCCGATCCCCTGGTTTCGTCGGCGCTGCCGGCGGCATGCTGCGCGTAGGCGACGTAGATACGGCCGCCGATGGCCTGGATGCCGAAGGGCGCATAGCCCGCCGGCAGATTCGGATCGCTGAAGCTGCCGCCGGGCAGGGTCACGCGTTGCCAGGTGCTGTCGTAGACGTCGATGCGGCCGTTGCGGAAGTCGGCCGCATACAGGTAGCTGGCGCCCGAGAAGGCGGCAATCGCCAGGCCCTTGTAGACCGCGCCGCCGGCGCCGGTATCGACGGCGACGACGGCGTTCGTGCGGTTCACCGCCGGCGACCAGCCCGCCAGCGTGCCGTTCTCGCTGGCGAAGATGAAGGCGCTGCCGCCGGTGGCGCCGTTCTGCGTGACCTGGAAAGCAGCGCCGCTGTTGAACACGATGCCGGTCGGGTTCGAGGGGCCGGCGCTGCCCGGCGGGATCGCGACCACCAGGGATTGCGGCACGCCGTTGCCGTCATACAGGGTCGAGCTTGCGCTGCCGTTGTTCGCCACCCACACGAAGCCGGCCGGGTTGAAAGCGATGCCCCAGGCGTTCACCAGCCTGGGATCGGTATGCTCGGCGCCCGTGCCGCTGTCGGCCACCAGCGTGCGCGTGGCGAAGGTGCTGGCGAGCGTGGGCGGCGGCGTGACCGCCATCGGCGGCGCGGCGCTCATCGGCATGTCGCTGCCGCCGCCACAGGATGCGAGGGCGGCAGCCAGGCAGGCGGCCGCGATGGATGGGATGCGCATGATGTCTCCTGACAGGCAAGGGAAAAGAGGGAAGGGCACCCCGTTAATGCCTGCCCGCGCCGGCAAAGTTCAATATCGGAAGCGCGATTCAGAAACTGAGCGCGGCGCTGCCGAACAGGGCGCGGGCGCGCGGCGGTCCCTGGTCCGGGCCGCCCAGCACGGTCTGCAGGCCGAGCTGCAGGGTGCAGTCGCCCAGCGTGGCCGCCAGTGCGACGCGCAGGTCGGCGCGGTTGCCGGCCTCGCCGCTGTAGCCGAAGATGTGCAGCACGCCGGCGTGGAAGTTCAGCCTGAGCTTGTCGTCGAGCGGATGAAAGGCGTTCAGGTCGAGATAGGCGCTGCCCTCGTCGCCGTAATAGGCGGGCGACAGGAACAGGCGCAGGCTGGCGCGGTCCAGCGCCAGGCCGGCGTGGAGTTCGGTGTAGCCGTAGCCGCCGTCGCGCGTGAAGCTGGCGCGGCTGATGCCGGCGTCCCAGCTCAAGCCGGACGGCAGCCGTCCGGCGCGGCCGCCGTACACGATCAGCTCGGCCTGTTCGCGATTGCCGTCCGGTCCGGCCAGCACCGCCGGCGACACGAAGCCGCCCGCGTACCAGCCGCCCGGCGCATCGTGGTCGATGCGCAGCTGCACGGCAGGCCGGCCGGCCCCGAGCGAGATGCCGCGCACCGTGTATTCCGATACCAGGGTCAGGTTGCCGCTGGTCTGGGCGCAGGCGGGCGCGCCCGCGCAGGCGAGGGACAGCAGGACCGCTAGCGATGAAGGAAATCGGGACACAGGCAGACGCATGCTCCGGCGGCGCGCGCAATGGTCGCGCATGCGTCTATGCTACCAGCTTGGCCGGGCTGCGGAACGGCGCCATGTGCGGCCAGGCTGGCGCGCGCGGCCGTCACGAAGGCGGTGCGCCAGGGCGGCCTCGAGCCGGGCCGCAGCTCGATCAGCAGCGCCGCCAGTCCGGCCACATGGGCCGCGGCGTACGAGGAGCCGGACACCAGGCCCCAGCGGGCGCCGGGCAGGGTGGCCGGGATGTCGGCGCCGGGCGCCTGCAAGGTGCCGGCCGGCAGGACGCGCCGGTCGTCTGCGGTCGTCACCGCGATCACGCCGGGATAGGCGGCCGGGAAGCCGCCGTCGGCGCGCTCCGGATCGACCGCGCAGACCACGGCCATGCCGCGCGCCAGGGCCGTGTCGACCAGGGTCTGCAGGAGGCGGTCGGGTGGCCCGCCCAGGCTGAGGTTGATGACCCTGGCGTCGCTCAGCAGGGCGAAATGCAGGGCCTTGCCGAGGGTGAAGCTGTTGCAGCGGGTGTCGCGCGGCGCGGCCTGCCAGCAGGCGCGCAGGGCCAGCAGCCGGGCCTGCGGCGCGACGCCGGCGATACCCTGGCCGTTGCCGGCGCGCGCGGCGACGATCCCCGCCACCGCCGTGCCATGGTCTTCCGCCGCGTCGGCCACGCCATCGACGAAGTTCTTGCGCAGTGCAATCTGCCCGGCCAGGTCCGGATGGCTGGCGTCGACGCCGCTGTCGATCACCGCCACCGTCACCTTGCGGCCGGTGCTGGCGCGGTGCAGCTCGCCGAGGCGCCAGGCGCGCGCGGCCGGCTGCACCGGATACAGCGGGTCGCCGTCCAGGCCGCGGTATTCGTGGACGGCCTGGGCCCAGGCCACGCGCGGATCGTGGGCCAGGGCGTCGAGCATGCGCTCGAGCGGCGCGCTGCCCGGGTATTCCATCACGAAGCAGTCGATGCCGATGGCGGGCATCGGCCAGTCGTCGACCAGCCTGAGTCCGTGCGCCGCCGCCAGTGCCGCGGCCTCGCGCCGGCGCACCGCGCGTGTGCCGTCCTCGCCGTAGCCGCCGCCGTAGCTGCCGTCCGGGCGGTAGTGCGGCGGCGGCATGCGCAGCATCACCAGCAGCTGGCGCGAGGTCGCGGCGGCCTGGTTTTCGGCGGCCTGCGCGCTGCACGGCGGGGCGCAGCACAGCAGGCCGATTGAGAAAAGGGCGGCGAGCAGGCGTTTCAAGGCTGGCCTTCCGCGCCGAGCGGCTCGGCAAGCACGACGGCCGGTTCGGCACGCAGCCGGGCCAGCACGGCGGCGCCGTCGCTGTCGCCGCGCCCGTTGGCTTCCACCAGCCAGGCATCGGCGGCGGTCGGTCCACCGCTCAGCCGGCCGCCGCTGGCGCGCACGATGCGGCGCAGCTCGCGTTCCGGCGTCTCCGGGCGGAACATGACCACGATGCCGCCCGCTGCCGGTGCGCCGGCGCCGAGTGCGCGGTAGGTCGCGCCGCCATTGTCGTGATGGCCGGGCCGGACCAGCAGCAAGACCAGCACGGCGATCAGGCAGGCCTGCAGGGTCACGGCCACACGCAGCCAGCTGGGGTCGTTGGCGGCGGGCGTGTCCAGGCGTGGCAGCAGGCGCGCGAAGGCCCGGTCCGGATCGCAGGCGGGCGCCGTGCCCGGGCCGGCGTCGTGCACCGCCCGCAGCAGCGCGAGGTCGCCGCGGCATCGTGCGCAGCCACGCAGGTGGGCCTGCAGGCGCGCCGCCTCGGGGCCGTCCAGGCTGCCGTTGGCCAGCCACGGCAGGGTTTCCTGCGCCACCAGGTGCTCGCGCTCGTCGAATGCGTTCATGGCCTGCTCTCCAGTTGCCGCTCCAGCAGCAGGGCAAGGCGGCGGCGCGCATGGAACAGGCGCGTCTTGACGGTGTTGACGGGGCATTCCATGATGTCTGCGATCTCCGCGTAAGCCATGTCGTGATAGAAGCTCAACTGGAAGACGGCGCGCTGCTCCAGCGGCAGCGCGGCAAGCGCGGCGTCCACCGCCTGGCCCAGGTGGTGCTGTTCGAACTGCCACTCCGGCTGCCAGCTCGCCTCGCCTTCGCAGGCGTCCGCCAGCGATTCCAGCGGCTCCTCGAAGGCGTGCAGGGCCTTGCAGGCCTTGCGGTAGGCGATCGCGAATATCCAGGTCGAGATCTTGCAGCTGCCGTCGAAGCTGGCCGCCTTCTGCCACACGACCAGCATGGTGTCGTTGACGACTTCCTCGATCAGCGCCGTGCTGCGCGTCATCCGGTGCAGGAAGCGGGTTAGGCGCGGGAAATAGACACGGTACAGGCGCTCGAAGGCGAGCCGGTCCCTGGCCGCGACGCGGCCGAGCAAGTCCACCTCGGCGTCCACCCGCTTGTCCATGCACTCGTCTCCACTGTTGACGGTGAATACCTGAAGGCCGTCAAAAGGTTCAATCGACGCAATCTATTTGTGGAAAGTACGGAAGAAGTCTAGCAGCACCCGCGCCGCAATGTCGGCATCGTCGGCGGTCATGGTTTCCAGCGGATTGTGGCTGATCCCGCCGTTGCCGCAGCGCGTGAACAGCATCGCGACGTCAACGACGGCCGCCATCGCCATCGCATCGTGGCCGGCGCCCGACAATACATCGAAGCGCGGCAGGCCGGCGCGCCGCATGGCCTCGCCCAGCCGGTCCATCAAGCGCGGCGCGCAGGGCGCGGCTTGCGCCTCGACCAGCTGCTCGACGGCGAATTCGATGCCGCGCCGCGCGCAGATGGTCTCGATGCCGTCCATGACGTCCTTCACCGCGGCGATGCGTTCCGCGTCATCGGCCGAGCGGATGTCGAGCGACAGGCGGCAGCGGCCGGGGATCACGTTCACCGAGCCGTCCGGCACCGCCAGCTGGCCGACGGTGCCGACCAGCGAAGCCTTGCCGGCGCAGCGCCGTTCGACCAGCAGTACGATCTCGGCCGCCGCCGCGGCGGCGTCGCGCCGCATGTGCATGGGCGTGGTGCCGGCATGGCTGGCCAGGCCGGTCAGTTCGACCAGGTAGCGCGAGCTGCCGGCGATGGCCGTCACCACGCCCAGCGGCAGGCCCTGGTCCAGCAGCACCGGACCCTGTTCGATGTGGACCTCCACATAGCCGAGCAGCGTGGCCGGATCGCGCGCGATCGCCGGGATCTGCCGGGGATCGTGGCCGGCCTGTTGCAGCGCCTCGCGCATGCTGACGCCATCGGCGTCGCGCGTGTCGAGCAGCGCCATGTCGAAGCGGCCGGTCACCGCATTCGAGCCCAGGAAGGTGGAGCGGAAGCGCACGCCTTCTTCTTCCGCGAAGCCGATGACCTCCAGGTGGTAGGGCAGGCGCTCGCTGCGCTCGTGCAAATCGCGAACGATGGCGATCGGCAGCAGGATGCCGAGCCGCCCGTCGTACTTGCCGCCGTTGCGCACGGTGTCGTAGTGGGAACCGGTGATCAGCGTCTTCGCGTTCGCGTCGAGCGAGGCATAGCGCCCGACCACGTTGCCGGCCGCGTCGATGCTGGCTTCCATGCCGGCCCCACGCATCCAGTCCGCCAGCCTTGCTGCGGTGCGCTGGTGCCCGGCCGTCATGTAGGCGCAGGTCAGGCCGTTCTCGTCGTCGGAGATGGCGCCGATCTCCTCGGCCCACTGCATGATGGCCGGGCCGTAGCGCAGTTCGACGCCCAGCAGCTCGTTCAGGCGGATCTCGGCGATGCGGTGCACCTGGCGCAGCGCCTCGCGCAGCTCGTCCTGGCGGCGATTTTTGAGGCGCCGTTCGAAGGTGGCGATGATGGCCTGGCGCGTGAGGCCCTTGCCGGTCGGGCCTTTTATCGCGAGGATGAAGGGGAAGCCGAACTTGGCCTTGTAGGCCGCGTTCAGGCGGTGGAGCAGCGCGTATTCCTCGGGACTGCAGAGGTTCAGGCCGGAGGCCGCCTGTTCGCCGGTCGACTCCGCCGTCAGCTCGCCCGCGATCGCGGCCTTGCCGGCCAGTTCCGGGTGGGCGCGCAGCAGGGACAGCTGTTCGTCTTCACCCGCCTGCGTCACGGCGTCCTGCAGCGCGAGCTTGAGGGCAGCCAGGCTGGCGAAGGGACGCTGGGCGGCGGCCCGTTCCGGAATCCAGGGCGAGTGTTCGTAGATGCCGCGCAGGGTGTCGACGAAGCTGGCGGTGCCGGCGCTGTTCAGGTGGTCGAGTGTGGTCATGGCGTGATGATAAGTCCTGCGGGTTTGTCGATCATATGCCAACCCTGATGGTGACTATGCCGGTTTCACCAGGGCCTTCGCCGCCGCCGTCACCTGGTCGCGCAGCCATTTGTGTTCCGGCGACTGGTGCACCCGCTGGTGCCACAACTGGTAGAAGCGCATCGGCGGGAACTTGATCGGTACCGCGAAGTTCTTCAGCGGCAGGGTGCGCTCGTAGAAGCGGATGAACTGGCGCCCGGTGGTCAGCACCAGGTCGGTCTGGGTCAGCATGTAGGGGATCAGGCCGAAATAGGGGCACTCGACCGCCACCTTGCGCTGCAGGCCCTGGCGATCGAGGAAGCTGTCGATGACGCCGTGGTAGCCCGGCAGCGTGGGCGAGGGCGCCACGTGCGGCAGGCTGAGGTAGTCCTCGAGCGTCATCGCATCGCTGGCCGTGCGCTTGGCGTAGGCGCTGTCGGCGCGCATGGTGCAGATGATGGGGTCTTCGAACAGCTTCGAGATGTGCAGGTGCGCGGGCGGCTCGTCCCAGTTGGCGATGACGAGGTCGATCTCGCCGTCGGACAGCATGCGCAGATAATCCGTGCCCGGCCCCAGGTGGTGGATCGCGACCTTGCTGTTCGGCGCGCCGCGGCGGATGCTCGCGACCACGTTGGGCAGGAACTGGGTGTCCAGGTAGTCGGGCGCGGCGATGTGGAAGGTGCGTGCGGCCTGCTCCGGCACGAAGGGCGACTTCTTGATGAACAGGCTCTCGGTCTCGTCGAGGATGCGCTTGGCGGGCTTCAGCAGGCTCTCGCCGTGCTGGGTCGGCACCATGCCGCGCGCGCCGCGCACCAGCAGCGGATCGCCGGTCAGTTCGCGCAGTTTGCGCAGCGAGGCCGAGATCGAGGGCTGCGGCTGGTTCAGTTTCAGGGCCACGCGCGAGACGTTCTTTTCCACCAGCAGCAGGTAGAGGATGCGGATCAGGTGCAGGTCGAGGTGCTGGGGCAGGCTGCTCATGAAGGCTTTCGAAGAAAAGGCGCGTATATGCGTGTGCTTATGTCGAATATACGGTATTTTTCATGTTGAATAAATGGAAACCGGCGTATCTTGTGGTAATTGCGCGCAAAGGAGTCTCATGGATTACCTGCTTTCGTACGGCCTCGAATGGATGAACCTGCTGGTTCGCTGGCTGCACATCATTACCGGCATCGCCTGGATCGGCGCTTCCTTTTATTTCGTCTGGCTGGACAACTCACTGAGGCCGCCCGCGCCCGGCGGCGAGCTGGCGAAGAAGGGCGTGGCCGGCGAACTGTGGGCGGTGCACGGCGGCGGCTTCTACAACCCGCAAAAATACCTGGTCGCGCCAGCCGAGCTGCCGGCCGACCTGCACTGGTTCAAATGGGAAGCCTATTCGACCTGGCTCTCCGGCTTTGCGCTGCTGACCATCGTCTATTACTTCAACGCCCAGGCCATGATGGTCGACCGCACGGTGGCCGATTTGTCGAGCTGGCAGGCGGTCGGTATCGGCCTCGGCAGCCTGGTGGCGGGCTGGGTGGTCTACGACCTGCTGTGCCGCTCGAAGCTGGGCAAGCACGACCTGGCCTTCGGCGCCGTCATCTTCGCCTTCCTCGTCGCGGCGACGTGGGTGCTCACGCATTGGCTGAGCGGCCGCGCGGCCTACATCCACGTCGGCGCGATGATCGGCACCATCATGGTCGCCAACGTCGCCATGGTCATCATCCCGGGCCAGCGCAAGATGGTGAACGCGATGATCGCCGGCCAGAAGCCGGACCCCATCTACGGCATCCGCGGCAAGCAGCGCAGCGTGCACAACAACTACTTCACGCTGCCGGTGCTGTTCATCATGATCAGCAACCACTTCGCGATGACCTACCGCCACGAGCACGCCTGGGCCGTGCTGGCCGGGATCATGCT
The DNA here is from genome assembly GCA_913778765.1 of uncultured Massilia sp. Taxonomy (GTDB): domain Bacteria; phylum Pseudomonadota; class Gammaproteobacteria; order Burkholderiales; family Burkholderiaceae_D; genus Telluria. The sequence continues at coordinate 12,297 of CAJYXO010000211.1, forward strand.
GGCCGGCGTCTTCATCCGCCATTTCTTCAACCTGCGCCACAAGGGCCGCGTCGAGTTCAAGTACCCGGCCATCGGTGTGCTCCTGTTGCTGGCGGTGGCGGTCGCGATCGCGCCGAAGCCGCCGGCCACATCGGCCGCATCGGCGAACGCCGGCGCGAATGCGGGCGCGCAGTTTGCGGCAGTGCAGGGCATCCTCCAGCAGCGCTGCGTATCCTGCCATGCGGCGCACCCGACCCAGCCGGGTTTCGCCACCGCGCCGGCCGGCGTGATGCTGGACGACCCGCACGGCGTCGCGCAGAACGCCCAGCGCATCTACCAGCAGGCGGTGCAGCTGAAAGCGATGCCGCTGGCGAACATGACGAACATGACGGATGCCGAACGCGCCCAGGTTGCTGCCTGGTTCGAATCCGGCGCCAGGACCCAGTGAGCTCACCATGGAACAAGCACAAGAAAAACTGATGCATTGGATCGACGCCCACTTCGACGAAGAAGTGGCCTTCCTGCAGGAGATGATCCGCATCCCGACCGACACGCCGCCCGGCAACAACGCGCCGCACGCGGACGCCGTGGCCGAGAAGGTCAAGGCATACGGCTGGCAGGCCGAGAAGCACGCCGTGCCGGAACAGCGCGTGCGCGACTACGGCATGCAGAGCATCACCAACCTGATCGTGCGCCGTCCCTACGCCGCGGGCGGCCCGACCGTGGCCCTGAACGCCCACGGCGACGTGGTGCCGCCGGGCGAGGGCTGGACCAAGCCACCTTACGGCGGCGTGATCGAGGACGGCTTCATCTACGGCCGCGCGGCGGCGGTGTCGAAGAGCGACTTCGCCACCTTCATCTTCGCCACCCGCGCGCTGGAAGCGCTGGGCGTCCCATTGAAGGGCGCACTGGAACTGCACTTCACCTACGACGAGGAATTCGGCGGCCTGCTCGGTCCCGGTTACCTGCTCGAGCAGGAGCTGACCAGGCCGGACATGGTCATCGCCGCCGGCTTCGCCTACGACATCGTCACGGCCCACAACGCCTGCCTGCAGCTGGAAATCACGGTGCACGGCAAGGCCGGCCACGGCGCGATGCCGGAGACGGCGGTCGACGCCCTGCAGGCCGCGACCCGCATCCTGAATGCGATCTACGGCCAGCTGCCCGAGCTCAAGAAGATCAAGTCCAAAGTGCCGGGCATCGACTCGCCGACCATGCTGGTGGGGCGGATCGACGGCGGCACGAATACCAACGTGGTGCCGGGCAAGGTGGTCATGAAGATGGACCGCCGCATGATTCCGGAAGAGGATCCGGTGGCGGTCGAAGCCCAGGTACGCGCGCTGATCGAGGATGCGGTGAAGGACTGCCCCGGCATCCGCCTCGAGATCAAGCGCCTGCTGCTGTCGCACGCGCTGCGTCCGCTGCCGGGCGGTGAAAAGCTGGTGCAGAGCCTGCAGCGCAATGGCGAGGCCGTCATGGGCGAGGCGCCGCAAGCCAAGGGCACGCCGCTGTACGCCGACGCCCGCCTGTACGGCGAGCGCGGCATCCCGGCCGTGCTCTACGGCGCCGGACCGCGCACGGTGCCGGAGTCGAATGCGAAGAAGGCGGACGAGAAGCTGGCCCTGCAAGACCTGCGCAAGGCGACCAAGGTGGTGGCGCTGACCTTGCTGGATTTCCTGGCCGCCTGATGTGAAAGCTCAGCGGTGGCCGTGGCCGCCGCCATGGTAGCCGCCGCCATGGCCACCGCCCCAGTAGCCGTGGCCGCCGCCGTGCCCGCCCCAGCCATGCCCGCCGCCTCCGCCGCTGTAATGGTAGTAGCCGAAGTTGAATGAAATCGGCGGGCCGACGTAACGGTAAGGGTAGTAGTAACCGTAGGGATAGTAGCTGTAGGGATAGTAACTGTAGGGATAGACGTAGGTGGGCGTCGAGGTCGTCACCGTGGTCGAGCCGGCGACCTGCGCTGCATTGTAGTACCCAGCGTACGAGCCGTAGTAGGGGTAATAGGGATCGTACACGCAGCCGGACAAGGCCGCGCCCACGGCCAGCGACAGCTTCAGGCGTTTCACCGCTCCATTTTTGTGGGTAGCCATGTCGACACCCCCATGTACTGGTCTAACTTGATTGTAGGCCAGTTAGCGCGGTTTTCAATTTTGTTTTTTAAGCGCGGCTTCGGTGAAAGTTGGTTAGTTCTTCTGTCGACCTTGGATTCAACTGGAAAGCGTCGATTGCTCATCGTTTCCATAGATAGTAGTTATGGCATACGCTAAGCCCGCACTGTGACAACTGTCCCATCAAGGACGGCTCCATATCGATCACGATATTGTTTTCGCTGAACAGCCCAACGAACAGTTCAGCTTTCCCTTTCTCGTTGCGAATCTTATTGAATACCTGTGTCAGAGGGGTCTAGTATTCAAGTTCTCGCACTCACGCCTGCTCGACTTCGATCGCGTCCGAGCTAGCCGTTTCAGCTACAAGCGCAGCTGACCAACATGTTGATTCTCGCACGCCACCCAACGATTTTCTTTTAGGGGACACACTTGGAGAGTCAACCGTCCAGCAGTATTTAGGCTGGAGCTAGACCATTCCAGGAACATCTTAATGCGAAACACTGAGATGCCAAATTCGAATCGAGATAACGTACTGGTAGGGAAACATGGCGAAATTACCTTCACGATATCGTGCAAAACCGCAATATGCTCTGGTTAAAACGCCGGTGGCTTGCTGCCGACGTTGCTTAGCTCGAAACGCCACGGTTAACTGAAGTTCAGTACAGGAACTAATGGCGTTACGTAACAGATTTTGCTTTACTCGGCCTTAGCTGCCTCGCAGTATTGCGCCTGCCCAAGCATCGTTGACACGAAGTTCGCTCCACCGCCAACGCTGCTGTGCGGATGTGCAACATCACAAACGAGGCGTAGTGATGCGGGTGCGGTCTCTTTTATGAATAAAACGGCTCCTATTAGAACACCCTTCGTAGGATGTCGAATACATAGCACCGTCAGCTTTCCACGCGCGGCAGCCGGACTAAGCAATGATTCGGTAAGCTTGAGCTCTTGCGTTGCTGCCCATGAGAAGTTGCCATCGGGTGATACTGGAACTACTTCGCCGACGTCACTGCACGGAAGGTTTTGGCCAGGGAACTTGCCTAGGAAAAGTTCGACGCCAGGAATTGGTTTCTTATCATCTAAAACAATACCGCTGACTGCAGGCCGCAAATGGACTACGTGCGGCGTTGGCGCGCATGACGCTAAGTTTGAAGTGAACATGAAAAATATTGAAGCACGAAAAATAGAGGTGAGCATATGATTAGAGGCTAATAAGTGAAAACAAACCAAAGTACCTTGCGCCAACTCAGTCTGCATCGGCGGCCAAACGGCTGCTTAAAATTCTTACATTACGTTTTTAAGCAAGAGCTAGAATGCTCGCGCTGCAGCCTGTTCATCGTTACCTAGTCGCCTTTTATGTTTTTATGTTTGATGTTGAATTGTCGAGGAACCGTTTAATCGAAAATTGCTTGGGTAGGAAAACGATAAGCCGTCAACGACGGGGCCGCCACATTGCGCTAATACCTTCCAGCCTAACGCGCTGAGCTGATTCCACTCCGACGAAAGCACGTTTTTGAATGATATTAACAATTTTTCGGTAAATTCAGGGCTGGTTGTTTTGAGCATTTGGATATCTTCTACCCTATTTGAGGGGAAGCGTTTAATCCTGAATAATGCGACAATTATAATGTGTTCAAAAAGTCGAGCTTCAGCGACAAGTTTTTGTTCTTCTGATACCGAATTTTCAAGCGTATAGCACAGCTCCTGAAGCTGGTATCTTAATAGAGGCCAATTTGGATCGGTTGGGCCGTTATGTAGTGTGCTTTTTGCAAACTCAACATACTTCGGAGCCAATAAAAGATCATCTCGTAGTACTCTGCAATTCAAAAGCATAGTCGTGAGTGAGATCGGACCGCATCGTCGCTCTGCATTTAAAAGAAATGCTAAGGTCTCGGGATCGTGCATCTGCACGTCGTATAGGAAGTTTTCCGACCTAAAGCATTCTTTTCTTGCGTTTGCCAAGTGGTCAAATATGATTATTAAGTCGACGTCTGAATCTTTGCGCGCTTTGCCGTGTGCACGTGAGCCGGTTAATATCAAAGTCCGGATGTCTTTATAACGGTGGTGGGTTGTACGCACCCAAGTTGCGAGATCGGAATCTGAGTTCATTGTTCATGCCCACTGCGGGCAGCAGCGGGCGTACATAAGCTAATAATTAATTAACGGCATGCACTGCAGCATTTTGAATGCCCACTACAAACACTTCTTGGTGAGGTGAATGAGGCAAAACGGTCTCATCCAGATATTCAAATCCATGAGACGTTTTATGCCCGTTTGAGCCACTTCGTGCAATAATTTCATTCACGAGCTCGCTGACTGATACCGATGTCTTAGACGATACATGAACTGTTACATGGTTTTTTTCCAGTCGGTCGCTTGTTGCACTAGATTCCTCATAGGCAAAGCCATAAGCTCTACTGTCACTAGTGCCAGACCCTGATGTTAAAGCTGTGCCTGTATAATAATCAAAGCTGACATTATTGTTCATGCCTTGAACCGTATCTCCGGTAAAGTCATGCCCGGCCCATTCAATAAAGCTGTTGTCGATTTCCACGTGGTCATATTGTCCCTGTATACCTAGCGTGGCATCAAAATCCCCGATGATAACGTTTCCGGAACCATCGAACTGTATCACAGAGTTTGCTTGTACGGTGATATCTGCATTCGATAGAGTCGAGTCGATATCAGAGCCGACAATATCGGAATGAATCTTCCCGCTACTGTCTTCGGTAATGTCCTGTTTGGCTGTCAAATAGCCATTGTTGTCATAATGTTCCTGCGTAGTCTTGTCGGGACCGATTGTAGTGATTTCTGTACCTTTCGAGCTTTTATCGACGATTACGATATTGCCTTGTGTATCGTAGCCGATGCTCTGAATCTCTGGCACACTAGCATCCGTGTACGGTCCAGTGTTTATTCCGTTGGCGCTCTGTACAGATTGGATTTGCGTTGGTGTAAGTAAAATCGTCGAGCGACCCGGCGCCAGGGCCCAACCTGTTACATCAGGTTCAGGTTTGCCCATGCATGCGACCAAAGTAGATGCAACCGAATTGCTGTTTGAACCCAATCCCATGAATGGATAAGGCAGGTTCTCCTGATTCATCAAATTCCCACATTGTACAGCCGCGTTCCATAGAGACATCATTGCGGCGTAATCGCCTGATGCTACGGTAGCTTTATTTTGGCTCGCATCATAGTATGCTGCGCCTCAAAATTCATATACTTTGAGAGTATCAGACGGCAAAAACCCTATTGGCTTTATGTCTCCGTTCTTATTTGTGGCTAAACCATCCAGTTCCCTGATGACATTGCCAGCAGAGTCCTGGAGAGTTAATACACCGTGGTAACCAATGCCCGCGACAGATAACTTCGATTCAACAATTTGGTATGTTCCAGTTGGCATATCCGATTCCAATATTAGTAAGTTGACCGCTATTAAGCTTTTAGTCGATCTACAATCCAATAAAAGTTGTTGCACTGAATTGTTTGGCTTGACATGAAGTCAGCTTAACATTTCGCGCATTGCCAAATGTCACCTATTTTCACAGTTCGAAGTTATTTTGCTTAACATTTGCCAGATCATAATGTACGTGAGACGCAGCAAGTTGTGCCGGCTAGGTCAGCAATCCCTCGCTGGCTGGAAGATCAGGAAAATGGGCTGGAAGAACTCGGCCGGGAGATCGAACAGATTGCCCGACAAAACCCGATAGCGATGCGTCTGCAAAAAGTGCGCGGCATCGGCCCTCTTACCGCAACGGCACTACTGGCAACGGTTGGAGACGCCAGCCAGTTTTCCAACGATCGAGAGATGGCTGCTTCATTTGGCTCACGCCCAAACAAAACAGCTCTGGAGGAAAAGAACGATTGCTTGGCATTAGCAAACGAGGAGACGCCTATCTGCGCAGACTGCTCGTGCATGGCGCCCGAGCAGTCATTCGCACAGCCCAAAGCAAAACAGATGGACTGAGCACCTGGGTGATGCGCATCGCGACGACGCGACATCCAAATATTACCGCGGTAGCTTTAGCAAACAAGACCGCGCGCATCGCCTGGGCAATGCTGACCAAAGGCACCGATTACCGACCGCAACCCGTTAAAGCACCGTAGCAGTAGAAGTTGCTGAAGAAGCATCCAAATCACGATTGCATGACAAGCCGAATGATGGCCAACAGGCCGAACCGGCGCTGATGAAACCCGATAACATCTGAGGCCTTCGAGCCCGTCAAAGCGATAGGGAGTCGGCGCGCGAATAGCCCATCAGGGTCCAGCACCTGGCGCAGGTGCAGTAACGCGAGACCGGATATACGTGAGCAGTCGTACCTCACGGCCCGAAGACGGATTGTTTGCAAACGAGGAGGAGTCCAATTACGGACGTCTGGACGTTAAACCGGCCATACGACCTTTCAGCGATGGACCTGCATCGAGAAACCTTCGTCCTCAGTCGGCGGCACGAACAGCGCGCTGATCGTTTCGAACTGCTCGACCGACATCGGCATCGACCCCGGCGGCTGCTCGCGGTTGCGTTGCTGGAGCTGTTCGATGCAGCGGTCATGGTCCGTATCGACGAAGTGCATAACGTGCTCGGCTCCGCTGGCGGAGATCAGTTCGCGGAACCAGGCGCGCTGGACCGGCACATTGGCGGGAAAGTCGAGCACCACGGATAGGCCGTGTGCGAGCAGCGCTTTCACGTGCGGCGCGATTACGGCCTTCAGGCGGCGCGCATAGGCGACGTAGTCGTCGAAGCCTCGGATCTCATTCGGGTATAGCTGCTGTAGCCAGAGATCTTCGCAGATGAGAATGGCACTGTGCTCGTCCGCCAGACGGCGTGCCAGCGTGCTTTTGCCCGCAGCCATTTTTCCGCACATGAAGTGGAGGGTGGGAGCCATGAGGTCGGTTGTTCCCTTGTTAGTGAAATCGTGGGTGTGCATGGCCACTGGTGAAAGGTGCGCTTGTGGCCGGTTGCTGCCTGCCAGTGTACGGCAGGAACCGACCCGAAGCGGACTTTGTCAGCACAGGAGTTCGTGGCTAAGCCGCGAGCGTTTTAAGATACTGCTCTACCTCGTCTGGCCGGGCCTGATTCACCGTGTCGTCAATCATTTCTAGGGCCTGAAAGCCGCCAAACCGTCCGATAGACTGTCGTTCTTCTGACGAGAGCTGACGCCCGAGTTTCGCTTCACAGCGACCGGCGATGCGTGCCTGCCACTCTGCTACCAGTTCTTGGTTATCCATTGGGTGCTTCCATGTTTTTGGTAATCAAAGCTCGACCGTTCAACATCCGCTTCTGGCCGAACCCGGCCGCTGAGCCCAGCTTCACAAGCTGCAAAGGCCAAAAAATCGCAGACGGTCAAGAAAGGCCGCAACCGACCTTAATTTCACCTGATGTACGCAACTGTCGAAACTGATTCGGCCGGCGGCAAACATGTGAAAATCGCTTAACACCATCGATTCATAATCGCACCCCCACCACCGGCCGCGCCTTGCACCCCGCCGCCCGCTGGACCCAGCCCGCATCCGGCGACCCTGCCGCCGGCGTCGTCCCAGCCACGAACTTGAGCTCCACATACTTCAGCACCGCGTCGCAATTGCCCAGCTCCGCGCCCTGGCGGTAGACGGCCGCGGCCAGCTCGGTATCGCCGCGCTGTTCCAGCACGAGCCCGTAATGGTAGAAGGCCGGCGGATAGCGCCAGCGCATGGCCTTCTCGTACAGGCTGGCCGCTTCGCCCTGATCGGCGGCAGCGACGCTGCCCGTCTCGATCAGCATGCCCAGCGCCACTTCGGCGCGGCCTTCGCTGCGTCCGAGCGCCTTGCGGTAGGCCGCGGCCGCCTGCGCCGGGTCCTGCGGGTTGCCGAGGCCCAGTTCGAAGCTGCGGCCGAGGTAGTAGTGGCCGGGCGCGAAGTCGCGCGCGGCGGCGCGGGCGAACCATGCCGCGGCGGCGCTGCGCTCCTCGTCGGACGTGGCGCGTTCCATCGCCAGCATGCCGAGCCTGACCTGCGCGCCAAGCAGCCCGCCCTCGGCGGATTTCGTCAGCCAGTAGATGGCCTTGTCGATGTCGATGGGTCCGGTGGTGCCGAACTGGTAGGCCCACGATAGATTCGCCTGGGCCCAGCCGTGGCCCTGTTCCGCCGCTTTCGCATACCAGTAGACCGCCTGCTGCATGTCGCGCGGGACGCCGAGGCCGCGGTAATACAGCACGCCCAGGTTGTTCTGGGCGACGGCGTTGCCGCTGTCTGCCGCCTTGCGGTACCAGACCGCGGCCTGGGCCGGATCGGCCTTGCCGTAGGCGCCGTTCTGGTACCAGGCGCCGAGTCGGTTCTGGGCAATCGGGTCGCCGGCTTCCGCGAGCCGTTTCGTATTCTCGAACAGCGCCTGGTTCTGCGCTTCGACCTTGTTCGCCTCGCCGGGACGCCACACGTACTGCATCTTGAGCCAGCCGGTCGGGGTCTGGCCGGTGGCGAGCACCGCGTGGAAGGTACAGCGGCGGATTCCGGCCAGCGCGGCCTCGTCCAGGTCGGCCCTGCCGCTGGACTTCAGCACGCGCGAGTCCAGCGCCAGGCCGTCGTCGCCGATCTGTACTTCGACCGTCGTCGCGCCGCCGGCGCGCTGGGCCAGCGCCAGGGCCGGGTAGGCGGGGCGCGGGCAGGCGTTCAGGTCGAGCGACATCACCTGCTGCGGGTCGGCGGCGCGCGCCGCCTGGGCGTGGATGGGGAAGAAGGCCGCCGCGGCGGCGAGCAGGAAGAGGGGCGTTTTCATCCCCTCACTGTACTCCTGTGCACCGCGCGACAAATGCGCGGATTGTCACTTGCGCGGCACGATCGCGAACTGCGGGCCATTGCTGTAATCCGGCTTGACGCTGCGCGCCATGAAGCGGCGCCAGGCTTCGCGTCCGGCCTCGCCGCCGACATCGGCGGCGTAGGCCAGGGCCGGCTGCATGTTCGACGGGAAGCCGGCGTTGGCGGCCGAATAGCCGGTCATTTCGCCGACGCGCACCTTGAGGGCCGCCGCGCGTTCGGCGCTGCCGCAGGCCAGCCTGGCGCGTTCCGGCGGCTGGCTGGCGCGCCAGGCCTGCTCCATCGTCGTGTAGAACGGCGAGGTCTTCGAGTCGCGCACGATCAGTTCGTAGATCGAGGCGTCGGTCCAGCAGGTGCCCGGCGCCGTCATGCGCAGGATCGGCATCTTCGCCTTCCAGGCCAGCAGCTTGCTTGCGCCGTCGGGGCCGAAGCCGAGATCGGCCAGGTGGCCGATGGCGGCGGTGAAGAAGTCGTCCATCCACGGCGCGATGCCGGTGCCGTCCTTGTAGCCGAGCGCGAAACCGTTGGCGATGAAACCGAGCTTGTTGGCGCCGGGGTTGTCGGTGTACTCGGCGTTGTACCAGTCCAGGTTGTTCTTCAGGATGCGCTTGAAGTCGTCCTTCAGCGGATCGGCGTCCGGCACGATGTAGGCCGCCTCGCCGAGCGTGCGCAGGCCCCAGGCCTGGCCGCGCACCTGTTCCGGCTTGAGCAGGCCCTTGACGTTCTCGCGGTAGCCTGGGTTCGAGTTGAACACGTCGAACATCGCCCAGAACTCCAGCTCTTCCAGGTAATAGACATCGCCGGTGACGAGGTAGGGCAGGTAGGCGAAGGCCGGCTGGTGCGAGATGTCGTGGAAGTAGGGCGACTTGCAGGCATCCTTCGCGCAGGGCGGGAACATCTCCGATTTGTGCGTCTTCGGATTCATGGCGTCGCTCGCGTGGCCGAGCAGGGTCATGTAGGGGTAGTCGATCAGGCTGACCGGCTTGCCGGTGCGGCGGTCGCGGTAGTGCATGCTCCAGCTGCCCGCCAGGTCGGCGGTGCCGAGCGTGACTTCCTTCGCGCGCCTGTCCATGCTGAGCAAATACATCGCGCCCCAGGACGGCAGCAGGCCGATGTCGGGGCGGCCGCCGGTGGCGGGCATGTAGGGCACCGCCAGGCCGATGCCCATCGGTTCCGTCTTCGGGCCGTTCCAGGACGATGCCAGGTCGGCCAGCGCGGTGCCGGTGATGCGCACCGAGCGGTCGTAGTTCGGCAGCGCGCGCGAGGCGATCAGGTAGGCGGTGTCGTGGCGCACGTGGATGGCCGGGACGTCGCCCCACCAGAAGGTCTTGCGCCAGCGCGCCTGGTTCAGGTGCACCAGGCCGGCCTTCGCGTACACCTCCTTGCCCTTGATGAGGACGCGCGCGTCGTAGGTCTCGTTGCGCGGCGCTTCCTGGTAGGCCCAGGCGTTTTCCAGCGTGACGTCGACGCGCGCCTTGCCCAGCGCGCGGTACCAGCGGATGGCGAAGCGCGCGCTCAGGCGCGGGTGTTCCTCGCCCTTGTCGTTGCGCAGCGGCGCCGCCACCAGCCATTCCGTCACCAGCGGCCCGTCCAGCCACAGCGCGGCTTTTTGCTTCAGCAGCTTGTCGGCCGAGGCGGTCCAGGCCTGGCCGTCGATGGTCGCGACGGCGCTGGCGGTGAAGCCGGCGTCGAGCAGGGACTGCACGCTGGCCGGCGCCGCCGCCTTGGCCGGCTTGTCCTTGGTGCGGATCAGGGCCATCGCCTGCGACGAAGCGGCGGCGGGCAGCAGCGCGCTGATCACCGCATGCCGCACCGAGCCGTCCGGGTGGGTGGCCTTGACGTCGACCTGCAGCGGCAGCAGGCGCCCATCGGGCAGGCGGCCGCTGAGGGTGTCGCCGCGCGGCAGGTCGCCCGGCGCGAACACCTGGCCGAAAGTGAGCGGCAGCGTGGCGTCTTTGGCCGCCTTGTCGGTTTCGATGACCACGCCGGTGATCCCGCCGCTCCAGTTGGGCGCCGCCGGCGCCGATGCTTCCTTCGGGCCGGCGCCGGCCGCGGCGGCCGGCAGCTCGGCCTGTCCGGTTTCCGGGAAGCCGGCGGCGGGGCGGGGCGCGCCGTCGCCGTAGCGCGCCTGCCGGACCTTGTCGAAGTCGAGCTGGCCGGTCTCGGGCAGGCTCTGGGCCAGTGCGAGCGTGGAAACCAGGACGGTGGACAGCAGGGAGAGCGAAAGGCGTGAGCGTGCAGTCATGGGATGGCCGGAAGTGAAAAGGGCGCCCGAAGGCGCCCCGATGATACCGCTTACTGCGCCGCTGCCGGCGTCTGCTTGAGCGTACGCTCGAACAGCTGGTAGATGCGGCGGTACTCGTCGTACCAGCTTTCCGGCTGGACGAAGGAATGGCGCTCCATCGGATACGGCGCCAGTTCCCAGTGATCCTTCTTCAGTTCGATCAGGCGCTGGGCCATGCGCACCGAGTCCTGGAAGAACACGTTGTCGTCGACCATGCCGTGGGCGATCAGCAGGTGGCCGCGCAGGTTCTGCGCGTATTCGATCGGCGACGACACTTTATACGCTTCCGGATCGACGTCCGGCGTATTCAGGATGTTGGCGGTGTACTCGTGGTTGTAGGTGGTCCAGTCGGTGACCGGACGCAGCGCGGCGCCGGCCTTGAACACTTCCGGTGCGCGGAGGAGGCCCATCAGGGTCATGAAACCGCCGTAGCTGCCGCCGTAGATGCCGACGTTCTTCGCATCGCCCTGCTGGTTGGCGACCATCCAGTTGACGCCGTCCAGGTAGTCGTCCAGTTCCGGGTGGCCCATCTGGCGGTAGATCGCGCTGCGCCATTTGGCGCCATAGCCCTTCGAGGCGCGGTAGTCCATGTCCAGCACCACGTAGCCCTTCTGCACCAGCAGGTTGTGGAACATCTGCTCGCGGAAGTAAGGCGTGTAGCGGTGCGAGACGTTCTGCAGGTAGCCGGCGCCGTGCACGAACATCACCACCGGATATTGTTTACCCGGTTCGAGCTGGGCCGGGCGGTACAGCTTCGACCAGATCGGCTCCGCGCCATGGGTCGACGGCACCGCCACGAATTGCGGCTGGATCCACTCGTGGGCCTTGAATTCGGCGGTGCGGGTGTCGGTCAGCTTGACCGCGTCGCCGCCGTGCGAGGGCAGGGTGGCGATCTGCGGCGGCAGGTAGGGGCCGGAGTAGTGCACCAGCAGCTTGCGCTGGTCCGGCGACAGGCGGAAGTCTTCGACGCCGCCATCGAGCGCGCTCACTTCCTTCGTGGCGCCGTCCCTGGCATTCACGGCGCAGACCTCGTAGGTGGCCGGGTTCTTGCGGTTGCAGATCACCCAGGCGGTCGAACCGTCGGCCGACCAGGCCACGTCCGAGGCTTCCCACTTGCCCTGGGTGAGGGCGCGCGAACGGCCCGCCGCATCCAGCGTGTACAGGTGCGAGTAGCCGCTTTCCTCGGACAGATACCACAGGGTGCCGTTGTCCGGCAGCCAGCCGAATTCGCTGTTGTCGAAATTGACCCAGGCCTGGTCGGCCAGGTGGTGCACCGGCTTCAGCGCGGCGCGCGGCAGGTCGACGGTGGCGATCCAGCGGTCCTTGTTGTCGACCGAGCGCAGCATCACGGCGGCGTTCGCGCCGTTGGTGCTCCAGACCACGGTCTCGCCGTCGAAGCCGACCTTGACCGGGCGGTTGCCCTTGATCGGATCGAGCTTGCGTTCGGCGCGCATGGCGGCCAGCGGATCGTCCTTCACGCCAGGCAGCACGTCGAAGCTCAGGTCCTTCACTTCGCGGGTCTGCAGGTTGACCAGTTTCAGGCCGTGCGGACGCGGGTCCTTGCGGCCGACGCGGGTGCGTTCGTCCGAGGTCTCTTCGTAGCCGGATTCCGTGACGTAGCGCGGCATCTTGCCGACGCGGCCCTTGTCGGCGTCCTTCGGGCCGGTCACCACCAGCAGCCAGCGCCCGTCCGGCGACAGATGGGTGTTCACGATCGACAGCTTGTCGCCCAGGTAGATCGGGCTCGGTGCGCGGGTCGGGTCGGCGCGGCGCTCTTCTTCGCTGCGCGCGCGGGCCGCGTCCTTTTCATCCTTCTGGCGCTTCAGGGTGGCGATCAGGCGCAGCTGCATGTCGCGCAGGGCGTCCGCTTCCGGCGCGGCGGCCGGGTCCTTGGCGGCGCGCGGCAGGGCCAGCGGCGAAATCAGGCGCGAGGCGCGGTCCCAGCTGGCCCAGTCGTCGCCGACGCGGAACTGCACGGCGCGGCCGTCGGCGGCATACTGCACGGCTTTGAGGTCGACGCCGCTGGCGCGCGAGATCTGCACCAGTTCACCGGTTTTCAAGTCGCGCTCGAACAGGTCGCCGTTGCGGACGAAGGCGGCGCGGGTACGCTCGCGGTTGTAGACCGTCAGCCAGCCGTCCAGTTTCGCGAATTCCGCGTCATCGACCTTGCGCGCCTTGTTCAGGCCCGCCTGCGCGCCGGTCTGGAACACGTCGCGCACCGGCGAACCGGCGCGCTTCTGCTTGTACAGGACCTGCTTGCCGTCCCAGCTCCACCAGGCGGTTTCGACGGGATTGCCGATCCAGTCGGGATGGGCCATGGCCTGGTCGAGGGTGACCGGGGTGCTTGCGGTGGCGGGGACGGCGGCCAGCAGGGCGGCCAGGACGGTGAAGGCGGAAGCGGAGACAGGAAGGCGCATCGTCGGTTGTCTGAGTAGAAATTGCAAAAAAACATTCTAGCTCAGCGGATAGCGATGCAGGGTGGGAATTCTATATGCATGCGTCGCATGCTTGCGTACGTACGCAGTTCGTCAACGACAACGCCCGGCCAATGCCGGGCGTGTGGAGAAGAGCGGAACGCGGGAAAAGCTTAGTTCACTTCTTTCATTTGCGGGTGGTCTGCAATCCACAGCTCGGACGGGGTGGTCACGGACGGGTTGCGGATGAAGAACACGATGCGGGTGACGATGGCCAGGGCCGAGATGGCGACGGTGACGTATTCGACTGGGGTCATGGTGGTGTCCTTTTATTTGGAAGCGAAATTGCGCAGTTCGGCCGACAGGGCCGGGCTATGGGATTCGGCGGCGGCGGCCATCGCCAGCAGCTGGCTGCGGCTCTGCTGGCCGGCGCGCTTGGCGTCATGGGCGAACCAGCCGCCGTGGGCGACGTAGAGCTCGATCGCGAAGGCGCGGATCTTGCCGAGGCTGTCTGCGAATTGGTGGCGCAGTCCTTTGCCCTGCGCCTGGGTGATCGTTGCGGTGCTCATGGAATTCTCCGGTCGATATCGTGTTGTTGCGGTGCAGTATAGGGAAGGTTGAGACATAAGGGAACTTTTAGTTTTTGATGTTTCCCATTCGATTTGTGAATGTTTTCTGAAAGCAAACTGCGGCTTGCCTTTGCTTCGCATATTCATTGCGGGAATATCTCTTCGGATCGCCAGCCCGCGTCGGGCGCTGCTCGCGAATTGACAGGTCAAACCGCGAATCATGCAGTCCATCGCAAAACCCGCCCGGGCCGGACACCTCTGCATACAATGGTCTCACCGTCAACCAACCGAGACCATGCGATGCGCCCGACCACACTTGCCCTTGCCGCCGTCCTGTCCTTTGCCGCCACCGCCCACGCCGCCGACCAGGTCCGCAGCGTGCCGGCCTTCACCGCGATCAGCATCCAGGGGCCGATCAGCGTCACCGTGGATGCCGGCAAGGCCCAGTCCCTGACCCTGCGCGGCGATGCCCGCTTCCTCCAGGACGTCACCAGCGAAGTCGTGAACGGCGAGCTGCGCCTGAGCACGCGCGAGAAGAAGAACGTCCACTGGAAGGGCGACCTGCGGGTCGTCATCGCCATGCCGGCGCTGCGCGCGCTCGACGTCGAAGGCGCGGGCGAGATCAAGCTGAACCAGGTGCGCGGCGAACGTCTCGACGTCAACTACCGCGGCGCCGGCAGCATGGACATCAGCGGCGAAGTGAAGACCTTCAGGATGAAGGCGGAAGGCGTCGGCGAGGTCGATGCGAAAGCCCTGGCGGCGAACGACGTCGACGTCAACTTCCGCGGCATCGGCGACGTCACCGTGTTTGCCCGCAACCGGCTCGACGCCACGGTGCAGGGCATGGGCAACGTGACCTATTACGGCAGGCCGCGCACGGTCAACAAGTCGGCCTCGGGCATCGGCTCGGTCAAGGCCGGGGACTGATGCCGAAAGCCAGCGGCACCGCCACCTTCATGATGTCGATGAAGCGCCGCAGCCGCGCCGGATAGAAGCGCGCCGGCGGATAGATCAGGTGGATCGGCAGCGGCGCCGCTTCCCAGTCCGGCGTCAGCTGCACCAGGCGGCCGGCCGCCAGCTCCTCGCGCAGCGCCCACGACGAGCCGACCGCCACGCCCAGGCCCAGCAGGGCCGCGCTGCGCATCGCGTACAGGTTGTCGGTGTACATGCGCGGCTGGATCGCGATCCGGCGCGTCTCGCCGCTGTGGCGGTGCGTCAGCGCGAGCTCGTTGCGGTAGAAGGTGGACACCGCGATCCAGGGGAGGGCGGCCAGCGCGTCCGGATGCGTCGGCACCGCGCCGCCCGCCAGCACCGCGGGCGCGCACACCACGATGCGCGGCACCTCGCCCAGGCGGATCGCCACCACCGACGGGTCGGGAATGTCGCCGACCCGGATCGCGCAGTCGATGCCTTCGGCGATGAAGTCCGGCGTGCGGTCGTGCAGGGTCCACTCGACCGCCATCTTCGGATAGCGCTGCAGGTACTCGGCCAGCGGCGCCACCAGTTGCTGCTGGCCGAAGGCGTGCGGCGCGATCACGCGCAGCAGTCCCACCGGCTGCTCGCCGGCGCCGCGGATCTCGCTCTCGAATTCCTGCCAGCCGGCGAGCAGCTCCTTGGCGCGCGTGTAGCAGCGCATGCCGTCGTCGGTGAGCGTCATCGCGTGGGTCGAGCGCTGCAGCAGGCGCACGCCCAGCGATTTCTCCAGCGCCTTGAGGCGCCGGCTGATGGTCGGCTGGGTCGTCTCCAACAGGCGTGCCGCGGCCGACAGGCTGCCCGCATCGACGATGCGCACGAAGGTTTCCACGAGCATCATACGGTCGGCGGTGGAAACGGCGCCGTTCAGGTCCAGATTCATACGCTCATCGTATAACACTTCGACGTTCCGCGCGTCTACCATGCGCACGGCGCATTAAGCATAATAGCGCCATGAAAACCGCCGACACTCTCATGAAACCCGCCCAGCCCCATCTATCGTCCGCGCTGACCTTCCTGCTGGCCGGCGGCACCGGCCTGACCGTCGCCGCGCTGTATTACAGCCAGCCGACCCTCGGCGTGCTGGCCGGCGACCTGCACGCCAGCCCGCGCCAGATCGGCTGGATTCCCACGCTGACCCAGCTCGGCTACGCCCTCGGCCTGCTGCTGCTGGCGCCCCTGGGAGACCGCTACGACCGCCGCAACATCATCCTGCTGAAGGCGGCGGTGCTGTGCGTGGCGCTGCTGCTGACCGGCTTTGCGCCGGGCCTCGGCGTGCTGCTGGTCGCCAGCCTGCTGGTCGGCCTGTTCGCCACCGTGGCCCAGGACATCGTCCCGGCGGCGGCGACGCTGGCCCCGGCCCACGAGCGCGGCAAGGCGGTCGGCACCGTCATGACCGGCCTGCTGATGGGGATCCTGCTGTCGCGCGTGGTGAGCGGCTTCGTCGCCGAGCAGTTCGGCTGGCGCGCGGTGTTCGTCGCGGCCGCCGCCAGCATCGCCGTGCTGGGCGTGGTGCTGGCCAAGGGCCTGCCGCGCTTTGCGCCGACCAGCAGCCATCCCTATCCCGAGCTCCTGAAATCGCTGGCGCATTTGTGGGCGGCCTATCCGAAGCTGCGCCAGGCCGCGTTCGCGCAAGGCCTGCTGGCGCTGGGCTTCTCGGCCTTCTGGTCGACCCTGGCCGTGATGCTGCACGCCGCGCCCTTCCACCTGGGTTCGGCCGCCGCCGGCTCCTTCGGCCTGGCCGGCGCCGCCGGCGCCCTGGCCGCGCCCTTTGCCGGCCGCCTGGCGGACCGCCACGGGCCGGACTGGGTGCTGCGCATCGCCTGCGGCATCGCCGCCGTGTCCTTCGCCGCGATGCTCTTCATGCCGCTGCTGCCGGTGCAGGGACAGCTGGCGCTGCTGGCCCTCGCCACGCTCGGCTTCGACCTGGGCGTGCAGGCCAGCCTGATCTCGCACCAGACCATCGTCTACGGTATCGCGCCGGAAGCGCGCAGCCGCCTGAACGCGGTCCTGATGACCTGCATGTTCATCGGCATGTCGCTGGGCGGCCTGCTCGGCGCCCAGGCGCTGGCTGCCTGGGGCTGGACCGGCGTGGTGCTGCTGGCGACCCTGGCCTCCGGCGGCGCGCTGCTGGTGCGCCTGAAAAGCGTCCGCTGATCAGGCCCGGGGCAGGGCGTTGACCGCCAGTTGGGCGGCGAAGGCCCGCTGGTAGGCCGGCCGCGCCTCGCCGCGCGCCACGTAGGCGGCCAGGTTCGGGAACTCGTCGAGGATGCCGGACGGCCGCGCCCTCAGCAGCACGTGGACCATCATCAGGTCGCCCGCGCTGAAGTCGCCGTCGAGCCACTCGCTGTCCGCCAGGTAGTCGGCAAACTGCCGGAAGCGCGCCCGCACGCGGTCCATCACCAGCGGGATGCGCGCCTGGGCCCAGGGCCTGTCGCCCTCCAGGATGCGGGCCGTGAAGAGGTCGAGGATGGGCGGCTCCAGCGTGTTCACGGCGGCGAACATCCACGTCACCGCGCGCGCCTGGGCGTCCGCATCGGCCGGCAGCAGGCCCGGATGATGGCGGGCGATGTGCAGGATGATGGCGCCGGTCTCGAACAGGGCCAGGCCGTCTTCCTCGTAGGTCGGGATCTGGCCGAAGGGATTCAGCGCCAGGTGCGGCGGCTCCTTCATCGCCTTGTGCCGCACCAGGCGCACGTCGTAGGGCAGGCCGGCTTCTTCGAGCGCCCAGCGCACGCGGGTGTCGCGCGCCAGTCCGCGGCCGCCGTCGGGCGAACGGTCGAAGGCGGTGATGGTGATGGTCATCGTCAGGTCCTTTACTCGGTTTGGCCAGGCGTGAGCCTACCTGCGAAAGGCCCGGCCGGCAATCAGGACCGCTTCGGCTTCGAGCGCAGGAGGCTCGCCGCCACCGACAGCGCCAGGATCAGCCCGACCACGCCCAGCGCCACGCCGACCGGAATCTTGTAGAGGTCGAGCAGCAGCATCTTTGCGCCGATGAAGATGAGGATGCCCGCCAGCCCGTACTTCAGCAGGTGGAAGCGCTGCGCCATGTCGGCCAGCAGGAAGTACATCGCGCGCAGGCCGAGGATGGCGAAGATGTTCGAGGTGAACACGATGAAGGGATCGCCGGTGACGGCGAAGATGGCGGGGATGGAATCGACCGCGAAGATCAGGTCGGTGACTTCGACCAGCACCAGCACCACGAACAGCGGCGTCGCGTAGCGCAGGCCCTGCTTGATGACGAAAAAGCGCTCGCCATGGTATTCGTCGGCGATCCGCAGGTGGCCGCGCATCCAGCGCAATACCGGATTCCGGGCCAGATCCGGTTCGTGGTTCGCGAACAGCAGCATCTTCACGCCGGTCACCAGCAGCAGCAGGCCGAACAGGTAGAGGATCCAGTGGAAGCGCGCCAGCAGCAGGGCGCCCACCCAGATCAGGACGGCGCGCATGACGATCGCGCCCAGCACGCCGTACAGCAGCACGCGCTTCTGCAGCGCGGCCGGCACCGCGAAGAAATTGAAAAGGGTGATCCAGACGAACACGTTGTCGACCGCCAGCGACTTCTCGATCAGGTAGCCGGTGAAGTATTCGAGCGCCCTGGCGCGGGCGATCTCGGGGCCGAGGGTGGCGTCGAGGTACCACCAGAACAGCGCGCCGAAGGCCAGCGCGATGGCCACCCACACCACCGACCAGCCGGCCGCCTCGCGCGTGCTGACGGCATGCGCGCCTTGTTTCTTGAGTACGAAGAAATCGACGGCGAGCAGGGCGATGACCAGCGCCGTGAAGGATGCGTAGAGACCGGGCGTGCCGATGGAGTGGGGCATGGTTGCACCTCGCGGATCAGTCGGTGTATTGACATGATGCTGCTGCGCGCAAGGCGGCGTCAATCGGAAAAACAGGAGGGAAACTGCAGGAAAACCAGAGAGGGAAGTGGTCGGGGTGAGAGGATTCGAACCTCCGGCCTCTACGTCCCGAACGTAGCGCTCTACCGGGCTAAGCTACACCCCGACTGGTATGACGGTGAAACTGCGTGCTGAGGGAGAAAAACAGATGGTCGGGGTGAGAGGATTCGAACCTCCGGCCTCTACGTCCCGAACGTAGCGCTCTACCGGGCTAAGCTACACCCCGACTGGTTTGAGACTCGTTGCCGAATCTCGGGAAGGCATTACTATAGTTGCCTCAATGGTTCCTGTCAACTGCGAAGCTGCACAGCTGGAGCAGGCTTTGCTTGTATTCGCTGTCCGGCAGGTCGGCGATCGCGTCGGCCGCGCGGCGGGCCGCGGTTTCGGCGGCGCGGCGGGTATAGTCGAGCGCGCCGCTGCTGGTGACGGCGGCCAGCACGGCGTCGAAATGGGTCTCGTCGCCCTGTTCGATGCAGCTGCGGATCAGTTCGCGCTGCTCCAGGCTGCCGTTTTCCATCACGTAGATCAGGGGCAGGGTGGGCTTGCCTTCGCGCAGGTCGTCGCCGACGTTCTTGCCGATCTCGGTGGCGTCGCCGGCGTAGTCGAGCACGTCGTCGATCAACTGGAACGCGGTGCCCAGCGAGCGGCCG
>CAJYXO010000212.1 GCA_913778765.1 uncultured Massilia sp.
GCAAGCTTCATCCCGCTAGTGTAGCGTGTGGGCGTGCCGCTGCCCATCCGTGCGCCCCTGCCGCGGCCGCCACGCCATGATGGCGGCATGACGCATCCACGCAAACACGCGCTGCCGCCGCACCAGGTCCGCCGCTATCTCGAACCGGGGCCGGTGGTGCTGGTCACGTCCGCCTGGCAGGGCCGACGTGACATCATGACCATGGGCTGGCACACGGTGATGGCGTTCTCGCCCTCGCTGGTCGGCTGCGTCATCGCCGCCGGCAACCACAGTTTCGAACTGGTGCGGGCCAGCGGCGAGTGCGTGATCAATCTACCCACCACCGACCTGACCGAGGCCGTGCTCGGCATCGGCTCGACCAGCGGCGCCGACATCGACAAGTTCGACACCTACGGCCTCACGGCCCAGCCTTCGCGCAAGGTCGGCGCGCCCTCGATCCGCGAATGCCACGCCCATTTCGAATGCCGGCTGTTCGACGACAGCCTGGTCGACAAGTACAACTTCTTCATCTGGGAAGTGGTGGCGGCGCGGGTCGCGTCCGTGCCCGCGCATCCGGAAACCCTGCACTACCAGGGCGACGGCATGTTCATGCTGGCCGGCCGCACCGTCGACCTGCGCCGGCCCGGCCTCAAATAGCTTGTCGTCCTGGCAGCAGAGATGCCGGACAGGCAATCCGGGTGACGGATTTGTGCGACAGAAGAGGGCGCGCGAAGGTGCTTTCCTTGACGCAATAAAGGGAGTCCGGCACAGTTTCGGCTGGCGCGGCCTCGCCGTTTTCCGTCCGTTCCGCTCTGTTTCCGCATAGTTAACACGCCGCTTTCGCATAGATGCCCATCGACTTCCAGCTCCCCGCCGATCCGCCCGCACAGATCCAGCCGGCCAATGCGCCGTCCTTCGACGACCAGTACGCGAATGCGCGTGCGCTCGCCAACGGCGGCCAGCCGGAACTGGCGCTGGCGGCGTATTCAGCCCTGCTGACCCGCTCGCCGGGCAACACCGACGTCCTGCTGGGCCGCGGTATCGTGTACAGCCGCCTCGGCCGCTGGAGCGAGGCGGAGGCGGACCTGGGCGCGGCGGCGACAGCCGCCCCCGACTACGCCGACGTCTGGCAAGCGCTGGGGAATAACTACCGCTGGAGCGAGCAGCCGGCCAAGGCGCTGGACGCGTACGAGCGCCTGGTGCGACTGCGCCCGGACGATCCGACCGCCCTCGTTGCGCGCGCCCGCATGCACCGCGCCCTCGGCCACGCCGCGCAGGCGCGCGCCGATCTCGAACAGGCGCGCGCCCTGCACGGCGACGCCGCCGAGATCGACGGCCTGCTGGGCGACCTGCAGCCGGGCTCCTACCAGACGGCGGCCGTGCCGACCGCTGGCAGCGCCGACACCGTCAACGCCGCCGGCTACACCTGGGCCGCCAGCCTGTCCTCGAGCTGGCTAGAGGTCGGGACCGGCCCGCGTTGGAACGACCAGACCGCCAGCCTGCGCCATTACGCGAAGACCGGCTCGCTCGGCTTCGAAACCCTGCGTGCGCAGCGCTTCGGCCGGCACGACTATGCCTGGGCGCTCGACGCCTACGCCGACCTGTGGCGCGGCGCCTATGCCAACCTGCGCTACCAGCACTCGGCCACCGGCCGCCTGTTCGCCGCCAACAGCGGCCGCGCCGAAGTCTGGCAGGCGCTCGGCGGCGGCTGGGAAGCCTCGCTCAGCGACGACGTGCTGGGCTTCGACTCGCGCGTGAATATCTACGGCGTCAGCATCGCCAAATACAGCGGCAATTTCTACGTCCAGCTGCGCCACCAGAACATCGTCTCGCGGGATTCGCACAGCACGGGCGAGCGCCTGCTGGCGCGCTGGTACTACCTGGGCGACGCCGACAACTACCTCGAACTGAGCGCCAACAGCGGCCGCAGCGACGATCCCCTCAGCCTGGTCGGCGGGCGCGCCCGCTCGGGCGGCGGCGGCTTCGCCTGGGTGCGCTACTTCTCGCCGCAATGGGGCGGCAAGCTGGGCGCGTCCTTCTCCAGGACCGCCGCCGGCGATGGCGGCAATGAGCGCGGCCTGAACTTCGCGCTGTACCGCCGATGGTAGCCGCGGTCGACAAGGCGCCCGCGCCGGCGAAGGAGAGCGGGCCGCTGCGCCGCGCGCTCGGCGCCGCGCTGGTGGATGTGCTGGGCTGCCTGCCGGCGCTGATGCTGGCCTGGCTGTGCCTGCGCGCGGTCGAGACCTGGCACGCGGCCGGCGCCGAGGTCAAGGTCGCGACCCTGTTCGGGCCGGCCCTGGCCAACGACCTGCTGTCGCTGCTGCGTTACGGCTTCCTGTTCGTGCTGGGCGCGCCGCTGCTGGCCCTGGTCCCGGCGCGGCGCTGGCGCATCGGCGTGCTGGGCGTCTCCTGGTCGCTGCTGCTGGCCTTCCAGGCCGGCCTGCTGCAATACCACTGGACGGCCGGGGTGCCGCTGGGCGCCGACCTGTTCGGCTACACGCGCGCCGAGGTCGCGACCACGGTGGCCGGCGGCTGGCAGGCCGACCCTGTTCTCGCGCTGGCGCTGGTGGCCGCGCTGGCGGTGCTGTGGCTGATGCTGCGGGCCTGCGG
>CAJYXO010000213.1 GCA_913778765.1 uncultured Massilia sp.
GAAGTGGATGTCCTCATGGGGCTCGAGCTCGCCGCGCAGTTGCGAGGCATAGTAGTAGTCGATGCTCGAGACGCGCTTGTTGGCCAGGTTGAAGCCTTCCAGCTCCAGCCGCAGGTCCTTGCCCAGCCGGTAGCCGATGCGGCCGTTCAGCGTGGTGCTGGCGTGCGAGCGCACGCTGTCGTCCTCGATGAGCGGACGCGGGCCGAAGTAGCGCAGGCGCAGCGCGCCTTCCCAGGCGCCATCCTTGCCGAGCTGGCTGGCCGTGACGGCCAGCTGGCCCACGCCTTCCACCGCGCCGGGAATGCGGTCCTGGCCAGCCTCGGCGCCTTGCGTGCGGGCGCGCGCGAAGGCGGCGTCGAAGTCGATCGACAGCCATTTCACCGGCTTGTAGTAGTTCGAGAATTCGATGCCGATGCGGCGGCTGGGCGATCCCGCCTCGGTGGCGCCGGCGTCGCCGACGTAGCTCAGCTCCGAATCGAAATCCAGCTTGTACAGCGACAGCGCGGTCTGCATCTTCGGGATCGCTTCCGTGCGCAGGCCGATTTCCATGCCGCGCGAGCGCACGAGGGGTTCGACGCTGGTGACGGCACCCCTGGCGTCGTTGCTGTGGAAGCCCTGGCCATAGTTCAGATACAGCTCGCTGCTCTTCCAGGGGCCGAACACCAGGTTCAGCGAGGGGCTGAGCAGGGTGTCGTTGGCGCTGCCGGAATTGGCGGCCTGGTCGCCCCGCACGCGGAAGCGGTAGTTGTCGGCGCGCAGGCCGACGATGCCGCGCACCAGGTCGCCCCAGTGTGTCGCACTCTCGATCCAGGCCGCGCGGCTGGTCTCGACCACGTGGTCCTGGCGCGTGACGGACAAGGTCCGGCGCGCTTCGGTGTGCAGCAGGCCGTTGAAGATATTGTCGTTCTGGGCCTGCAGGCCGACGCTGACGTCGGACGCGACGGTGTCGCCGCGGTGCGCGTGCCAGGTATGCAGGACGTTGACGCCGCTGGTGACGCGGCGGTCCGGCTGGGCGAACTGGTCGCCGTGCAGCGGGTCATCCATGAAGTAGGTGAAGTTCGACCACAGGTCGAGCTGGTTGCGGATGACATAGGCGTTCACCTTCGAGGCCGAATCCGCCGCGGTCCGGCGCCACACGCTGGACAGGCTGTAGCGGCGCGCTTCGCCGCCGTCGGTATCGTCGACCAGGTCGAAGCGGCCAAGGCGGCCGTCGTCGACCGCGCGCTCCGGAATCTGGTCGGTGGAATGCCAGCGGCCGTGGTAGGCCATCGCCGTCACGCTCCAGCCGTTGTTGGCGTAGCCGCGGCTGTAGCGCAGCACGCCGTTCACCTTCTGGTAATCGTCCGGCCGGGTGAAAGGACCGTCGTTGTGCAGCAGTTCCAGCGCATAGGTGAGCGCGCCCCCAAGAGCATCCTTCGACGCCGCCAGCGCCGTGCGCGCATAGCCGTTCTGGCCGATGCTCAGGGTTGCGACGTCGCGCACCAGGCGGTTCGCGTAGGCGATCGACGCGCTGCCGGCCGAGGCGAAATCGCCTTCGCGCGCGGAATACGGCCCCTTGCGGTAATCCAGGCGCGCGGTCAGTTCCGGGATCAGGAAGTTCAAATCGGTCCAGCCCTGGCCGTGGGCGTGCGAGCGCTGGTTGACCGGCATGTCGTCGACGTAGGTAGCGAGGTCGGTGCCGTGGTCGAGGTTGAAGCCGCGCAGGTAGAACTGGTTGGCCTTGCCCTCGCCGCTGTGCTGGCTGGCGATCAGGCCGGGCGCCGCCTCCAGCAGTTCGCCGGGACGGTAGATGGTGCGCATCTCCAGTTCCTTCTGGCTGACGCTGCCGGCATTCGCGGAATCGGCGATGCCGAGCTGGCTGGCGCGCGCGCCTTCGACCAGCACGCGCTGGATCACGGGGTCGTCGGCAAAGGCAGGGATATGGGCAAACAGCGCGGCCAGCGCGCAGGGCAGGAGTCGGAGACGCATTGTGGATTGAAGCTCGGTGAACGCTTAGTGGACCGGGAACTCGGCGTGGCTGCCGCTGAAGCCGAAGGTGCGCAGGCTGCCGGCCACCGTCAGGTTCACGGTGTTCAGCTGGTCGGGCAGGAAGTCGGTCAGCACTTCGTCGTGGATGAACTCGACCTTCGCGGCCGGGGTCCGCAGGACTTCCTGGTAGATCATGACGCTCTGGGCGTCGGCGGTCATGCCGACCCAGTTCAGCGGCAGGCGGCGCTTGTCCTTGTCCGCCAGCCAGAACTGCTTTTCGACGTATTTGCGGAACACGGCCTGGTCGTCCGGATCGGACAGGTCGAACTGGCGCTGGTACAGATTGGCCAGCAGCGCCTCGACGTCGTGCGCCATGTAGGTGTGCACGACTTCCGTGCTGCCGGTGCGCTCGTTGTAGCTGATGTCGGTGATCCCGGCATGGAAGTTATGCGCCAGCAGCGGCGCCGGCGCCAGCGCGCAGGCGCCGGCCAGGAGGGCGGCGCCCACGCAGCGGGCGATGAAGCGTTGCAGGATCATTGCACCTTCCTGCCCGCTTCGATGGACTGCTCGGCATCCTTGACGGCTTCCTTGCTGTCTTTCGTCTTCAGTTTTTCGCTATAGTCTTTCATCATGTCGTCCTGCGGGCGCTGGCTCTTGAACAGCTCCAGGCGCGATTGCACGGGCTTGCGCGGCCAGGCGTTGTCGCTCTGGTCGATGTCGGCCGTTTCCCAGTAAGGATCCTGCACCAGGCTGGTCATCGGTTCGTCGGTGACGACCAGCTTGGTGATCTTCTTCGGGTTGTAGCGCCACACCTCGGCCGGCACGCGCTCCACGTACTTCTTGCCGGAGGCCAGCGTGACTTCCAGGATCAGCGGCGTCACCAGCCCGCCCTTGTTGGTGAAGTCGACCAGGTAGAGGTGCTTGCCTTCCTTGAGCAGCGCCTTTTCCCAGTCTTCCAGGCCGTCCACGGTCTCATTGTACTTGTTGCGGTCCTTGTTGGTGACCGTGAACTCGTCATGCTCGTTGTAGAAATCCTTCAGTTCGGGATGGGCGTCGAGGCGGCGCGCCAGCCTACCCTTGTTGCGCTGGTCGGTGATCGACACCGGCTCCGCGTCGCGGCGGGCGCGCTTCCAGGCTTTCTCGATCTCCGGATCCTTGGTGCCGACCGTGTATTCGCTGATGCCGTCCACGCTCACGTCCACCGCGTCGGTGGTGTAGAACCAGCCGCGCCAGAACCAGTCGAGGTCCGTGCCGGAAGCGTCTTCCATGGTGCGGAAGAAGTCGGCCGGCGTCGGGCGCTTGAACTTCCAGCGCTCGGCATAGGTGCGGAAGGCGAAGTCGAACAATTCGCGGCCCAGCACCGTCTCGCGCAGCACGTTCAGCGCGGTGGCCGGCTTGGCGTAGGCATTGCCGCCGCGGTTGGTGATCGACTCGGAGTTGGTCATGATCGGCTGCTGGTTGCGGCTCTTCATGTAGTCGACGATGTTGCGCGCCTCGCCGCGGCGGGCCGGGTAATTGTCTTCCCACGCGGTCTCGGCGAGGAACTGCATGAAGGAGTTGAGGCCCTCGTCCATCCAGGTCCATTGGCGCTCGTCCGAGTTGACGATCATCGGGAAGTAGTTGTGGCCCACCTCGTGGATGATCACGCTGATCAGGCCATACTTGGTGCTGCGCGAGTACGTCAGCGCGCCGGTCTTCTTGTCCTTGGTCGGGCGGCCGCCGTTGAAGGAGATCATCGGGTAGTCCATGCCGCCCACCGGGCCGTTCACGGAAATCGCCACCGGGTACGGGTAGTCGAAGGCGTACTTGTTGTACTGGTCGATGGTGTGGATGATGGCCTGGGTCGAATACTTCTCCCACAGCGGATTGCCTTCCTTCGGATAGAAGGACATCGCCAGGACGTCCGTGCCGCCCTTCTTGAAGCCCTGCGCGTCCCAGATGAACTTGCGGCTGGTGGCGAAGGCGAAATCGCGCACGTTCTTCGCCTTGAAGCGCCAGGTTTTCGTCGTGGTGGCGCGGCCCTTTTCACGGCTTTCCGCGTCCGCCTGGCTGGCGATGACGACCGGCTGCCTGGCGGTGCGCGCCTGGTCGAGACGCTGGCGCTGGACGGCCGTGAGGACGTCGCCGGCGTTCTGCAGTTCGCCGGTGGCGGCCACGATGTGGTCGGACGGCACCGTGACTTCGACGTCGTAGTCGCCGAATTCCAGCGTGAATTCGCCGTCGCCCAGGCACTGCTTGTTCTGCCAGCCGTGCATGTCGTAGTAGGCCGCCATGCGCGGATAGAACTGGGCGATCTCGAACAGGTCGTTCTTGTCTTCCTTGTCGAATCGCTCGAAGCCCATGCGGCGGCCCAGAACGTTCGTTTCCGGCACGTTGAAGGACCAGCGCATGTCGAAGGAGAAGCGCGATCCCGGCTTGAGCGGCTGCTCGAGGTCGATGCGCATCATGGTCTTGTTGATCGTGTAGCGCAGCGGCTTGGCATCAAGGCCGGTGACGCTGGCGACCTTGAAGCCGCCGTCGAACTTGCGGCTCTCGACCAGGAAGCGGGCCGCCTCGT
>CAJYXO010000214.1 GCA_913778765.1 uncultured Massilia sp.
CGGGCGCGCGCTCCCTGACCACGCCGCGGTAGACCAGGACGGTGGCGGCCAGGCTGATCGCCCCCGCGGCGGCCATCCAGTAGCCGGGCGCCGCCTTGTCGCCGGTGGCTTCGATCAGCCAGGTCGACAGCAGCGGGGTCATGCCGCCGAACAGCGCCGTCGCCAGGCTGTAGGCGAGCGAGAAGCCGGTGGTGCGGATCGAGGCCGGGATGATCTCCGTGAGGGCGACGATGGTGGCGCCGTTGTAGCTTCCGTACAGGAAGGACAGCCAGAGTTCGACCAGGACCATGTGGCCGAAGCTCGGGTTCGCGATCAGCCATGACAGCACGGGATAGGCGGTCGCCGCGGTCAGGGCGGCGCATACGCTCATCACCGGCCAGCGGCCGATGCGGTCGGACCGCGCGCCCATGACCGGCAGCCAGACGAAATTCGACACCCCCACGCACAAGGTCACCAGCAGGCTTTCCTCGGTGCTCAGTTTGAGCACGCTCTTGCCGAAGGTGGGCGTGTACACCGTGATCAGGTAGAACGCGACGGTCGTCAGCACCACCAGCATGGCGCCGGCAACCACCAGCGGCCAGTTGGCGCGCATGGTGCGCATCATCTGGCGGAAGGTCGGACGGGTCTTCTGCGCAAGGTAGGCTTCGGTCTCCTGCAAGGACTTGCGGATGTAGAACACCACGGGAATGATCGAACAGCCGATGAAGAAGGGGATCCGCCAGCCCCAGTCGGCGATCGTCTCCTTCGGCATGGCATGGTTCAGCGCATAGCCCAGCGCGGCCGAGCAGATCACGGCAAGTTGCTGGCTGGCCGACTGCCAGCTGACGTAGAAGCCCTTGTTGCCGGGCGTCGCCATCTCGGACAGGTAGACCGACACGCCGCCCAGTTCGACGCCCGCCGAAAAGCCCTGCAGCAGGCGGCCGATCAGCACCAGCAGCGGCGCCATCAGGCCGATGCTGGCATAGCCCGGGACGAAAGCGATCAGCGCCGTGCCGGACGCCATGATCGCCAGGGTCAGCACCAGGCCCTTGCGGCGTCCGATGCGGTCGATGTAGCTGCCCAGGAAAATCGCGCCCAGGGGCCGCATGAAGAAGCCGGCGCCGAAGGTCGCGAAGGTCATCATCAGGCCGGCGTATTCGCTGGTGGCGGGGAAGAACGCGGCGGCGATATGGCTCGCGTAGAAGCCGAACAGGAAGAAGTCGTACATCTCGATGAAGTTCCCGCTCGTCACACGGATGACGGTGGACAGCTTCGACTGCGCGGATGCTGGTGTGGCGGGCGCCGCCGGCGCCTGGACGGCGCCGCGCTTGATGGTCGGGGTGTGCATGATCTGGCTTGCCTCCAAATGAAAGCCTTCTTGTCGAGGCTGGGAATCGGTCGGCCTATCATCCACCAGGTGGACTAATTTGATAATTGCAAAGTTCAGGCGTATTCTTGCGACATGCGCATCAATTACGACATGCTCGACCTGCAGGCCTTCGTCGCCGTCGCCGAACGGGCCAGCTTCCGCCAGGCGGCCGCCGACCTGTTCCTGTCGCAGTCGGCCCTCAGCAGGCGCATCGACAAGCTCGAGGAAAGCCTGGGCGTCAAACTGTTCGAACGCACGACGCGCCGCGTGCAGCTGACCAACGTCGGCGAGACCTTCCTGGTGAACGTGCGCACCGCGCTGGATGGACTGGAAGACGCGGTGCTGGGCATCGCCGACCTCGCGGCGCACCGCACCGGCACGGTGACGCTGGCCTGCGTGCCCTCGGCAGTCCAGCACTTCCTGCCGGCGGTGCTGAAGCGCTTCAGCGCGGGCTATCCGCGGATCCGGGTGCGCATCCACGACGAAAGCGCACAGGACGTGCTGAACCTGGTGTTGAGCGGCGAAGCGGATTTCGGCATCAATTTCGCCGGCGCGGAAAATCCCGAGATCCTGTTCGAGCCGGTCCACGTCGAAAGCTATGTGCTGGCGATGCGGCGCGACCATCCGCTGGCGAAGCGCAAGTCGCTGAGCTGGAAGGACACCGTCGGCGAACGCTACATCTCGGTGGCCAAGTCGAGCGGCAACCGCAGCGTCATCGACACGGCGCTGGCCGGCGTCGAGAAGCACCCGCTGATCTTTTGCGAGGTCAACCACGTGTCGGGCGTGCTGGCGCTGGTCGAGGCCGGGATGGGCGTGGCCGCCGTGCCCGGCCTGTCGGTGCTGCCCGGGCGGCCGGCGGGCATCGTCGGCGTGCCGCTGGTGAACCCGGAGATCAAGCGTACCCTCGGCCTGATCAGCAAGCGCGGCCACAGCATGGCGCCGGCGGCGCGCACGCTGTTCGGGATGCTGGCCGAGGTCTTGCCGAAGGTGCCGGATTGACGCCGGACAGCATCGACCGCCAGATGGCCGAGCTGGCGGCCTTGCGGGCCGGGCTTACGCGGCTGCGTTCGGCATGCGATTCGACCCGGCCGGCCGAGCATCCCGCATCGGATCTTGGTACAATGACATCACCATGACCAAGACCGCTACCATCCTCGCCCTCGGCCTGACGCTGTCCGCCGCACTGACGGCCTGCAACAGCAAGACCTCGGCCAACAAGGAAAACTTCGGCATCACCATCGCCCAGTATTTCGACAAGAAGGGCGAGATGTGCCTGGACCCGATCAACTGGCCGGTCGACGTGTACGAGGTCGACGTACGCCAGCGCAAGCTGTATCCGGACAATGCGGCCGGCCAGATGGGGGCGCTGGAAGCGGCCGGCCTGGCCAAGGGCGAGGACGTCGAACTGCCTGAGCCCAAAGTAAAGGTCCGGCGCTACACCATGACCGAGGCGGCGACCCCGTTCCTGCGCACGCCTGCGGGCAAGAAGCCGCGCCTGTGCTGGGGCCGCAAACAGCTGGACAAGGTCGTGCGCTGGGCCGATCCGGCCAAGGTGGGCGACCACGAAGAATCCGCCGTGATCTACACCTACAAGCTGGCGAACGTCGCCGCCTGGGCCCGCAGGCCGGAGGTCAAGGAAGCCTTCCCCGTGCTGGGACAGACCGTCGACGGCGAGCAAAAGCAGAAGGAAAAGCTGTACGTGAAACTGACCCCGCAAGGCTGGGAAGGACTCGGCCTGAACGACTGATAGCGCCCAACAAAACCGCCATGGCCGCGTTGCGACGCCTCGCCGTACGTTTGTACTGTCTTCGCGGTCCGCCGATGCGGCGCCGCGCCTTGCCCTGACGGTCTTGTTGGGCGCTATGGGACCGCGCTGCCGGCTAGCAGGCCGTTCCATCGGCGAAGTGGCTGGCGGTGGTTCCGCTTTCCGGCGCATACACCAGCCGGCATGCCGGGTGATCCTGGTCGACGGCGATGACGCCGGCCACGCGGGTGTCGAAGGACTCGTCCAGCCCGGCAGCCACGAGGATGCCGGCGCTGGTCGGATAGCCTGTTTCGTTCATCTGCACGCCGCTCATGACACTTGCCGCCGGCGGCGAGCCGGCCAGCATCCACTTCATGTGATAGACATGCGCCGCTTCGCGCACGGCGCCGCGCGCCATCTCCATCTTCGCGACGCGCGCACTGCGCAGCATGTCGGCATAGCGCGGCAAGGCGACCGCCGACAGTGTGCCGACGATGGCAATGACGGCGGTGAGCTCCACCAGCGTAAACCCATCCTGACCCGTCGACCTGTGCATGGCGCCGCTCCCGATTCTCCCACATGTGCCGATGTATTTTAGACAACTGCCGAGCCGGAAGGCGCGCGTTTGCACCGGGCATTAAAAATTTCCTTTAGTCAAATCAAGATCTGTGCTAAGCTCGGTCCCTGCTTGCTGTAAAGCCCCCGCATTCACGCCTGCCCAGACTCCGCAGGATTAAGCCGTTTTATTCGATTGGCGCCCGTGGCGCCGCTTAATCCTATGACTCCCTTGACGACAAGCGCCGAACGGCGCGTCCTCCTCATCGACGACAACGCCGATGCCGCCTTCATGATGCAGGCCTTGCTGAGCGCCTATGGCTACACGGTCGAAGCCGCCAACAGCGGCAGGGAAGGGCTCGCGCTGGCGCAGACTTTCCGCCCGCACGTGATCTTCCTCGACCTGGGCATGCCGGAGATGGATGGCTACGAAGTGGCCAGGGTGCTGCGCAGCACGCCGCCGCTCGATGAGGTTTTCCTGCTGGCCCTGACGGGCTGGAACGACGAGAAGACCCGCGCCGCCGTGATCGCCGCCGGCTTCGACCGCCACCTGGTCAAACCGCCCGATTTCGAACGGATCGCCGCGCTCCTGCAGGCGCACTTCGAGACGGTCGAGGCATTGCCCTAGCTGACGACAACGTGCCGGAAGGGATCGCGCTTCTGCGCACTAAGCGTATCTTGGCCCGGCCCTTCATTTGAGCTGACGCATTGCGCGCCTCGCCCGCAGAGGTACGATCTTCTTCGGCGAGGTAGCAAAGAGGTTATGCAGCGGCCTGCAAAGCCGCCAAGACAGGTTCGATTCCTGTCCTCGCCTTGTAACTTCACTATTAGAAATGGGGGTTAGATATAAATTACCCCCATTTCTACCCACGCCATCAAATCGGCTCAGCCTTGACCCCACGTGGCAGGCTTTCTTGCCACTTTGCCAAATCTTCCTCATCCCACGCGACTGCGCGTTCGCCGATCCGGACCGGCTGCGGAAACGTCCCTTTTTTGATGCGTTCGTAAATGACGGTGCGGCCGAGCCCCACGAGCTTTGTTACGTCGGGCAAGCGCAGGAAGCGCCGTGGTTTATTCATCATGTTCTCCTTGTTGCGATTTTCTAAATTCGTTTAAAGTTGACAACCCACACCCAAGGGTTTGCGTCCCAGCTTCCGGCGCCGTTGATGCTCTCCCATAGCGTGCGGTAGCTCTCCATCGATGTGTATGCGGGTTCGCCGTCGACACTGTTCAGGTAGTGGCGCCAGCCGCACTCGGGCACCCAGCCCTGGGCCCCGAAGCCGTTCGGGCCCTTTGTCAGATCACCCATCCAATTCGGTTCAATACCCTCAGCCCGCGCATCGACGTCGTCGAGTTCCTGCAGCCGCTCGACGTGCACGCTGGTGATCTCCAGCAGGATGCGGCTGGCCGCGCGCGGCATGTGGATGCTGGGGCGCCAAGTCCGATACTTTCCCTCGAGCGAACGCTCGCCACCGGGGCCGTGCGGATCGTCCATGTAGTCGGCGCGGTAGAAGACGTCGCAGCTCGGCTCGTACGGACCTGCAGGGAAGTTGCTATGCTGCCAAGTCTCACGAACCCACAGGCGGTCACCGGGCTGGCCGTACGGGCAGTGCAGCTTTTCCAGCGGCGCCGTCGCGCCCTTCATGAAGTGGTGCGGCGCGCCGTCGACCATGCGCACCTCGCGGCATTCCTGGTCTATCCACTGGTTCATCGGCTTGCACGGCCGCCGCGTCTGCGTCTTCGTGCCGTCGAGTAGCGCTCGCACCATGGTCGCGTTGAAGAGGATGCCGTGTTCAGTCATGGTGTCCGCCTTCGCTGTCAGCGTGCTCGGTGAGTGCCGCCGCCAGGTCAGCGCGCGAGATGATCACCTTGCCTTGGCCGTGGCATTCATCGCACGGCTCGTTGCCGTTGCAGGCCGGGCAGTCGACTGTCGCCAGCGTGGCGATGCCAGTGCGATCGGGGCCAGCGGCCAGATCGACGCCGAACGTGACCGTCCGCTCGACATGCCACCACAAGAAAGCGCAGTAGTTGGCGACATCGCGCGGATCACCTTTAGCGAGGTGCTCAAGCAGCTGGGCGCGGCACTCGTCCATCCAGCCCTTCTCCTTCCAGCCATTGGTATAGCCGTACTTCTTCTCGGCCTGGGCGAACTTGCGCGCCATTGCAGCGGCGAACAGCACGACCAAGCGCGCAGTGTCGGCATGCAAATGAGCGGGCCACGTAGCAGCTTTCACCAGCGCTTCGAACCGGCAAATTTCCATCGATTCCGCTTGCTCAGCTCGGGCACGCAGCTCGCCGATCTCGCCCTGCATCGCCCATTCAACGCTGCTCGGCACGTGCAACGGAAAGTCTGCCGGCAGGCCGAGTCGTTCGCGCCAGGTTTTCACCGGCCCGCCCGGCGCGTCCTCCCATTCAAGCTTCACGCCCGGGCGCTGGTCGTCGCGGCGCGGTCGAAACTTGTCGTTCATGCGGATGCTCCTTCCAATTCTTGTTTGTTGTCGGCTGCGGCCGCCGCCGGCGGCGCCGGTACCGGCTCGCGGACGTTCAGCGGCCGCATGCTGCCAGTGCGCAGGTTCACGAAGGCGCCGTGCCAGGTCAGCCTTCCTTTCCGGAAGAACTCCCAGAGGATCGACAGCGCCGGCGTCACGATCGACTGGTTGACGAACAGCTCCTGGCGCTCGAGCGCCTCGGCCAAGCCGCAGCTGGGCGTGTCGTCTTCCTTCGCCTTCAGGTCGACCAGCTCGGGCAGCACGTCGTAGGGGCTGGGCAGCAGCACGCTGTCTTTCGGCGCGCGCAGGGCAACGCGTCCTGGGAACAGCTCACCGAGCAGCACCTGGCCATCGGCCGCGCGGTTCCCGAGGTCCATCAGGTAGTGCACGCCGTAGCGCTTCAGCTTGTGGTGGATCTCGTGACGCGCCCGCGCGCTGTCGACGCAGGCGACCGCCATCAGGAATTGACGCTGGTGCTGATCATCGTCGAAGCGCCCGTGCACGGCTTCCCAGTTCAGGCCGAAGAAGGCGTTGATCCGCTGGACCAGCACGTGCGCCTTGCTGGCGCCGACGTCGAAGGCGCCAAACATCTGGCGGCCCATGTTCGCCTCGCTGACGGTATCCGGGTCATAGACCTTCACCAGCAGGCCAGGGTGGCCCAGCGCCGTGATGGCGTGGTTCAGCCTGGCCAGGCCGGTCAGCATCTGCGAACCGTTGCCGCCGCAGCCGATCAAGGCGATGCGCACCGGATAGCTCAACATGGTTGGGGGCGTGATGTGTGGCATGCGGTCACCCGAAGATCTTCTCGGCCGGCACCGTCAGCGGGATATACAGCCCCAGCACGCACAGCCGGAACGCCACCGTGGGCGTGGCCGTGTCGAGGTTGCCGTACACGCCGGACACCTTTACGGCGCCGCGGTCGTCGGCGTCGTCGGTCGTGCTGAAGAACGCGTCGAGGCGCCCATGGCTATGCAGGTCGATCGCCAGGCTTTCGTCGGGTCCAGGCTCCACCTGGCGATACTGGATCCTGCTGGCGCTGGCCTCACCGATGACCTCCGGGTATTCGATCCGCCAGCTCTTCTGCCGGTGGTCCCACAGTACGCTGGCCGCGGCCTCCAACGGCGCGTCGGCCCGTGCTTTGGCCGCGAAGTCCTTCAGCTGGGCAAGCGCGGTACCGAGCTTGCCGAAGTCCATTTCGCACTTGGCCGCCATCGGGCCGTACGGGATCGCGACCACCTTGTGCTCGGCCAGTTGGTGGATGAAGTGCAGCCATGGACGGCGCACCTCCAGGTACAAGCCGTCCTCGGCCAGCAGGAAGCGGTGACCGCTTTCCTGCAGCGGGTGGAACGGCGCGTGGCGCGGCACGGCGGCCACCGGCGCGGCGGCCAACAACGCCTTGTCCATCTGCAGCTGGTCAGCCGGCGCCGCCTCCTCGTCGACGGCCAGCGGCAGCGGGCGCTGCTCGCGCATCACCGACTCGGCGGTTTCCAGGAAGGTGGCGAAGGAGCCGCGGGTGATGTCGAGCAGCTCGTCGAATTTGCCAGTGATCTCTTGCTTGTTCATGTTGTCCTCTTCTAATTAAATGGTGGAGCGGGCGGCGATGCGGGCGATCGTTTGCTGCAGGGTTTCTTTCGAGTCGACGAGCGCGCGGCGCATCGCTTCCTGGTCGGGCCTGGCCAGCTGGTCGCGCCACAGCTGTTGGATGCCACCCTTGTACTTCACCGCCTTGTCGCGGTTTGGGTGCGTGAAGTGGCTTCGGAAGAATGCGGTCTCGTAGCTGTGGATAACTTCCGCACCAAACGTCGGCGGCAGTTGGACGTTGCCGGTGCAGATCCGGCCGCCGTCCCACACATTGAAGTGCGGGGAGTGGCGCAGGCGCGTATCTGGCGCTGGGCGAGTGTTCCGGGCCAGCGCGAACACGAACCAGTCGTTCGGCGTCGCGACGAAAACCAGCGCCGGGTGCGCGGCAGGGCCTTGGCCGGCGACCTTGCCGGAGCCGGCCGCCTTGAACCAGGTGGTGCGCACCTGCGCCGGCGCCCACCAGGCGATCAGGTTCGGCGAGCTGAACAGCAGGTTCTCCGGTAGGAAGCCCGAGAACGCTGTGGCCGCGCTGACCGCGTCGGCGAACTTGGACAGGGCGCCCTTGGTCAGCGGCACGCCGGCGCCGATCACCTTCCGGCCCTGGTGCTCAGCGTCCGACAGCACGGGGTGCGAGGTGGCGTAGACGTCGCCGCGGTTCGATTCGTACATCAGCACGGCGCCGACCAGGGTCAGGGTGCGCTCGCTGGCTCCAATGATCTCAACAGGATGCAGGCTCAATATTTTTCTCCCAGCAGCAGAATCAACTTTTCGACGAGCACCGCGACCTGGATCGTTTGCTCGGTCAGCGTCATGAACTCGCGCACGCCGGCGGCCGTCAATGGCACCGGGCTCGCGTCAATGAACTCGGAGTATTCGCCACATTGACCGAGGTCGTTGAGGTAGTCGTCGATGGCCTCGCCGATGACGTCGAACGGCTTCCACACCAAGACCATGCAGCCGTCGATCGGATACTGGCTGGTGCGATAGACACCTTTGTCCGCAGGGTGCAGGACGAAGTCGGGTCGGTTGACCAGCTCATGGATCTGGTCGCATACCTCGATCACCTGGTGCGCGAACTGGTAGACTCCGGCGGCCGCCGCGATCTGTTCTCTGGACAATGTGCGCTTTGGAGCACATACCCATTCCGGCAGCTCGGCGAAGAACACGGCGCGCGTGGTCACATCCTCGTTCTCCAGCAGTTCCTGCACCGTCTTGTAGCCGCCTTCTTCGCGCCGCATTTCGAGCAACTCAACGTCGTCGCGTGACTCCCGCCAGTAGACCTGGTCGGCCCATTCGAGCGCCGTCCATGGGTTGAACGATTCCGGCAGCAGCAGCACGGCATCCCGCAGCACGGCCAGGACGGTCTGGCCGAAGCCTTCCTTTCGCATTTCCAGACGCTCGATGCCGCGCGCCAGCGCGAAGCGGGGAACGTCCTCGCCCATGCGGCTGAAGCAGAACCATGCCGTCGTCAACATGTCGTAGTTCGTGTGCTCGAGCTGCTGTACTTGCAGGCTCCAGCGGAAGAACTTGCACGGCGTCTTGCGGATCAGCTTCGTCCACCAGTGCGACAACGCGCTCTCCGAAAGGCGCTTCTCCTGCTCGCCGAACACGTCCACCAGCAACGCGTTCCGCGGCGTCCGTAGCATCGGCGCAGTGATCACGTCCGCCTCGAGCAGCGCGATCGTCAGCGGCACCGTGATCGCGTTAACGCCAGGAACCACATAGCGGGCAGGGATCTCGTCCGCCAGCTGCGGCAAGGCCAGGGCGGCGGCAGGCAGCATGGCGGTCACGGCAGCACCAGGTGATTCGAGGAAGGCGCCAAACAGCGCGGGCCGCCAGAGCGGTTTGCCTGGTCGAGGATCCGTTTCAGGTGTTGCGGCAGCTGCTGGCGCACCTGCTCGGCACTCAGCTCGTTCTTCGGACGGGCACCTGCATCAAGGCGGCCGCCGCTGCGCAGGCAATCCAGCGCGCGCTCGACCGCCCGGCCGGCGCCCTTCGTGCCGACGGCGCGCCGGAAGGTGTAGATCTGCTTGCCGGCGACCTGCTGCGGGCCTTCGATGTCGGCGCTGAGGATCTCGGGGTAGACGCTGGCGTAGAAGTCGCGCACCTGCTCCAGGCTCAGAATCGCGCCCGGATCGGCCAGGGCCACGCCGTTGTATTTAAATTCGCGGATGAGTTTATCGATTTGCATGTCGTCCTCCGCTTAGAAAATATCCATGGATTTGACGTTGTCGACGGCCGGGCCGGAGGGCTCAGGGGCCGGGGGCTGCACGGTGCCGTCGGTGCTCGTGCCCTCGGCGAAAATGTCGCGGGTGTAGACGTCGACCCCAGTCTGTCCGTCGGTAGCCTGCGTGGCGGTAGCGCCGGACGCATCACCTGCAGCGGCGCCGGCCACCTGCGAGGAGTTCTGGCCGGGTTCGGCGGCACCGCTGGCGCTGGCTTCGGCGCCGCCGGCGCCCGTGGTGTCGGCCATGACCTGGTCGGCAGCCGCTGCGGCTTCACCTGTTGCTGCGGCGGCCGCCTGAACTGCATCCTCGGTCTTTTTGTCGTCATCGCCCTTGCCGCTGCGCGCCCTGCGGGTCGGCTTTTCGCCCTTCGCATCGCTCTTGGCATCGGCCTTCGGTGCGGGCAGGGCCGGCGCCTTCGAGGCCGGCGCCGCGCCGCCGGCGGCATCCTGGGCCTGCTGGATCAGCGAGCGCTTCGGCGCCTGCCAGGTGGACAGCGCGGCAACGAAGTCGGCGTCGAACTCCACCGGCGTGGCCAGCAGCGACAGCGGCTGCGGCAGGTTGTGCTTGGCCTTCGTGTCGGCCGGCATCGGCGTCACGTTGACGCGCACCATTTCGTCGCCCTCGGCGGCGACCGTGATCATCAGCGTCGCCTTCTTCGCGAGCTCATGCAAGGTAATGAACATACAGAGGTCCTCTTGGGTTGTTGCCCGGGCGGGCGTTGGTTAATCGTGGTGCTGGGCGGAGAGCAGCACTGCGGGCGGGCCGAACAGCGCCGCCACCAGGTAATCGCGCCACATGCCGAGCTGGCGCGCCGGCACGATCGTCGCCGGGCTGGCGAACTCTTCCTCGGTGACGGCCATCCAGAGCACGCGGCCCTTCACATCGCGCTCCTGACTGCGCTTCGCCTCGCAGGCCGCTTCCAGGCGGCGCAGGTATTCGGACGCGGTCGGCTTGCTAATGCCGAGGGCCGCGGTAATTTCAGGGGACCGACATGCGGCGCACTCGCAGCATCGCAAGCAGCTGGTCGAGGCGGACCTCGCGCTGAACCGCCATCTCGGCTGGAGAGAAGTTGCGGGTTCCGTCGAAACGCGCGGTGGGCTTGATCGTCGTGGTCATATCGAATCCTTGTCGCTTATTCGTCGTGATCGTTGGCCTGCAGCTTCTTCACGTCGACCAGGGCGCGGCGCTCCATGTGGTTGCGGGCGACGCGGCGCAGGACGATTCGAAGGGCAGGGTGCTGGAGCATTGCGTCGAGGGAAGCGGTCACGCGCAGCAAGCGGTGAGCGATCTCGAGCGCGGCCTGGTCGGGTTCGGCGCGGACCATGTCAGGCTCCGTTGCCTTCCAGGCTGCGGTACTTGCCGCGCGAGGCCTCGGCCTCGCGGTGCGCGCGCCAGATGTGGTGGCCCTCGTTCACGCCGGCATAGTAGGCGTCGGCCTGCGCGGTGCCGGGCTGGTAGGGGCAGCGCATGCGCTCACCCTTCACGCGGTACGTCAGCACGGCGCGCACGCCTTCCTTGTACTCGGAGCTACGCGCGTCGCGCGGGGTGTCGAACGCGGCGCTGAACAGCTGCTGAATTCGGTCGTCAGCGGTCAGGATGTGGGTGCCGGCCATCAGCGCACCCCGGCGACGACAGTGATGCCGTAGGCCTGGTCGCCCAGCACCTCAGCCGTCAGGACGGCGGCGGCAGTGCTGGACACGGCAAGGGCGCTGAACGTGATACAGGTGGTGGCGGTGCGGACGGTGATGAGGAAGGGGCGGCGCATTGTGCTCTCCAGTTCGCGGCTCGGCGGGTGCTGAGCTCGGTTTCTAGATTCCACTTTAGCCTAAAGCTAAAAACCACGCAAGAATTATTTTTAGCCTTAGGCTAATTGTTTTGATATGATCACAGCGCTCGTCGTTTTCGGGCGCGCCGGCCCTGGCGTCAGGGCAAAAAAAAGCCCGCGAGCGCGGGCGTGGAGGATGGGATGACTGAAGTAGGGCGAAAATCAACCGTGCCGGTCCTTTTGCTAGAGACAGAGGACGGCCTCTTGCGTGATATCGATGGCCGGATAGCTGTGTCAGCGACCGGCCTGAAAAACAAGATCGAGATCGCGTTGCCACTATTGAGGGCCTTCAGGGAAGGGCGGCCGCTACCTCCTCAATTTGCGTCGCTTCGCGAGCTCCTCTCGAGCTTCGGCGACGAGCCCATGTATGTGCGCCAAACTGGGGAGTTCCTGCCGTCTCCCACACTTGAAGCAAACGAAGTCGTAATGGGACATTCGATCGTTACCATCAATGTACCCACCAAGCGTCTGGTTGCTCTTGTGGCCGCAATTCTGGCACTCGACGTTGATCTTGACGTCGGCGACATCGGATGGGATTAATTTCTCCGGAAGGAACTCAACTTCTTCTTCCGATAAATTATCTGGTATCGCCCTTAGATAGTTGTACTTCAAGCCTTCTCCTATTCGCGCAACGACACTCAGGCGTGCCGTTGCGCCTTATCAGTCGTCGAGTGGTAAATCCAGACGCGCCGCATAATCCTTGGCTTCACCACTCTCCTTATCCCATCCGCCTTGGAGAATCGCGGCGCATTCAAACTTTTCATATTTGCTGAGCTCGCCGTACCGAACAATTCGGCGAAACGCTCGCGCATGCTCGCGTGACAAGTAGCCCAAGGGGTAGCTCTTAATACTGACGAGCACCTTGTTCTCATCATTGTCGTGTAGCGACAGCAAAGCACTGATTTTGATTTTGACGTACTGCCTTCGGTTCACGCCGCACAAAGCAATGAAACTATCAGGGAACAAGGCGGTGTCTTT
Source organism: uncultured Massilia sp. (assembly GCA_913778765.1). Lineage (GTDB taxonomy): Bacteria > Pseudomonadota > Gammaproteobacteria > Burkholderiales > Burkholderiaceae_D > Telluria. Next base: position 12,749 of record CAJYXO010000214.1, read on the forward strand.
GACGTAGATTGAGTAGAGGCCTGGACCACGGATGAAAGAGGGGCCAGCCATGAGCGTCATCTGACGGGTTCGAAGTCAGCGCACCAATCGCCCCAATATGAATCCATCTTCCACCATTCTTTCGGATCAAGGCTATCGATCCTAGCAGTTTCCGCATTGACGACATAGCGCGTGAACCCAGCATAGCCGCCATAACTATTTTTCGAATTAACAAATCCACAAACTGCACCATCTTTCCCAATAAATTCTGATCTGAATTTTGCCGAGTCCGGATCTTTTAGCAAATCGCGCACGCGTTCGTGCGCCTGCTCAATTGGGTCAACTTTGGGTTTATGGCTGCTCTTTGTCTTCGGCGCCGCATGCGCGGAAATTGCTGCGACCAATAGCAATGCGAGAAATGGTTTTTGCATGGACGGATATTCCCTATATTCTTCTTAGCTTTTTTCGGTGCTCTGTCACGACGCCGATGACGACGAGATGCTCAGTGTCACTGCGTAGTGCCGGGTAATCTTCGTTCAGTGGGACGAGCTCAAAGATCATTTCACCCTTTGCATCGATACCGCGAGGCCGATATTTCTTAAAAGTCGCCTGCTCGCTACCATTGCGGGCTACTACAAAGTCACCAGGGTTCGGTGCTATCTCAGGGTCAACAATGATCCGATCACCCGGTTGAAACTGCGGCGCCATCGACATGCCCTCAACGTCAAGCGCAAACGCCCAAGCCGACAAGTCTTGATCGGTATATTCATACGCATAGCCAGCACCAGGCGGATAGGGGGCATCCATGTCACGCAAGGCGCCAGCCTGTACAGATGAAATCACCGGGATCGGGCGCATCCCGAGAGGTGCTGGGCGAACGTTTTCGTCAAACGCTGGCCGCTGTTCCACCTGATGGTGCTCGACGTCCATCCAGCCAGACTGCTTCCCACAGCGCTCCTCGATATACCTGCACGACGACGACCTGATGCCGCGCGGCTTTCCAGTACCTGAGTTGAGGGATCCATTCAGCCATTGACTCACCTGAGCGACATCTCTGTCGAGCGCCTTTGCGAGAGCAGTAACGGAACCGGCCTCAGCTGCGAGCACGGAAAGGTTTTCCCGTCGAACTTCATCAATAGTTTTCATCAGGACATTAAATAGCAAAAGGCTAAAGACGTACATGAGCATAAAGCTTGCAATGTATTTAGCTTTAGGCTAATCTGCCCACTATGAACCTCGCACAATACCTCATGCAAGAGCGCGGCCGCCAAGCGGCACTGGCCAAAGCCATCGGCGCACATGCCCCAGATGTAAGCCGCTGGGCCGACGGAACTCGACCGATTCCTGTCGCGCACGGCGCGGCAATCGAAGCCGCGACTGGAGGTCTCGTCACGCGCCGCGAGATGTTTCCCGACGACTGGCCGCGGATTTGGCCCGAGCTGGTTGACAGCACGCAGCCGGAATCCCAGTCGCAGTAACCCAGAGGCTTTTTTCACGAACAAAAAATTGCCTATAGGCAGTTGCCATTGAGCGATTGCCAGAGTAGTTGCGCACTCGGCTGAGCCAGCGGCAGATGAATGGTTGGGAGTTCGCATGAAACCATTGTCTAGCAGCAAAGATTGCTAAGCACCATTTTTATACAGGACTTCCGCATGAACCACCTCGACGCTTTCCACCAGACCGTGCACGCCGCCCCCGGCGGCTGCGAATCTCTCGCCCCGCGCATGGGGATGTCGGCCACGATCCTGCGGAACAAGGCCAACCCGAACAGCACCACCAATAAGCCGACACTGGATGACGCCGACCGCTTGATGGCGCTGACCGGCGACTTCGCGGTGCTGCACGCCCTGGCCCAGAACCATGGCTTCGTGTGCACCAGGGTCGACGAGCAGCCGGCGGGCGACATGGCCGTCCTGGAAGCGACGACGGACATCTGGGCAAAGCTGGGCGACCTGGGCAGCGAAGTGCACAGGGCTCTGGCCGACGGCCGCATCGAGCAACACGAGGTAAAGAGCGTCGAGGCGGCAACCTTCGCCACTTTCCGTTCGATGATGCAGCTGCTGGCGCGCGTGAACGGCATGGCCGAGAAGGCGGTGAAGTAATGGGCCGCTCGATTACCCTGGTCACGCCGGAGATTATGCAAGAGCTTGGCGGTGACGCGTTCGACCGCGGCCTCGGCGTCCAGGATCACGACATGAACCCAGGCTCGCCAGCGATTCGCGACTGGCAGTTCGGCTGGCACACGCGCCGGATCCAGCGTTCGCGCGAGCGTGCTCACCCTGCCACCCCGCAGGTCGCGTACGTCGCCGCAGACCAGGCTGTTGCATGACCACGCCGCAGATCGCGAACGGCTTCACCATGATCGCCAACGAGCTGCTCGAGGCGATCCTGGGGGCCGGCTTCTCGCATCGGGAGCAGTCCGTCATCCTGGCCGTGATCAGGAAGACCTACGGCTACGCGAAGAAGGAGGACGACATGTCGGCCGCGCAGATCGGCGCCGTGTGCGGTGTCGCGCGCCAGCACGTCACGTCGACCCTGAACGCCCTTGCCGCCCGCAACGTGATCACGAAGCGCGCCGGTCGCTTCGGCATGATCATCGGCATCCAGAAGGACTTCCGGAAGTGGATCGGCGCGGACCACCTGAAGGCAATCCTGAGCCCCGCACCTGTCGGTTCTGCTAGTCCCGAAACGGGACAGGGTAGTCCCGAAATGGGACAGGTAGATAGTCCCGAATCGGGACAGGGTGGACCTGGATCGGAGCAGGCAGATAGTCCCGAATCGGGACTAGTCCCAAATCAGGACATGTCCCAAATCGGGACGGTTACTAGTCCCGAATCGGGACAGGTACTAGTCCCAAATCGGGACACACAAAAGAAAACCTCAAAAGAAAACCTCAAAATAAAAAATACCCCCAAACCCCCTGTCGGGGGCTCCAAGGGCGCCGCCCCGCGTATCGAGTTGAAAACGTTCCTCGAGGACTGCAAGGCGAACGGCGAACGCCCGTTGCGTGATTACGCGCCACTGTGGAACTACGTCCAGGACGCCCGCCTGCCGATGGATTTCGTTGCACTGGCCTGGGTCGAGTTCATGCGCCGCTTCGGCGCCGGCGGCGTGAAGGAGAAGAATCGCCAGGCGAACTGGCGCCAGACCTTCCGCAACTACGTCGAGCGCAACTTCCTGAAGCTCTGGTACATCGACGGCGATGGCGCCTACCTCCTGACCACCCTGGGCAAGCAGGCCCAGATCACCGCTGCATCGAAGGAACCTGCATGAACAACGAAATCAAGACCCCGCCGCACAGCATCGAGGCCGAGCAGCACGTCATCGGCGCTCTACTGCGCGACAACGACGCGATAGACCGCGTTGGCGACCTGCGCGCAGAGCACTTCTACCTCGGCGACCACGCCACGTTCTACCGCGAGCTGGCGCGCCACCTGCACGCCGGGCACACCTGCGACGTTATCTCGCTCTCGGACGCGCTGCGCGGCCAGGTCGCCGACTGCCTGCAGTACCTGAACCAGCTGGCGCAGAGCGCGCCGTCTTCGGTGAACATTGCGCGCCACGCGGCGATCGTGCGGGACAAGGCGATCAAGCGCGGCCTGATCCGGTTTGGCCGCGACGTGGCCGAGTATGCCGCCGGTCTACAGGAAGCATCGGAAATGATCGACCACGCCACGTCCCAGCTGGAAAAATTGGCCCAAGCCCGCATGCGCATCGAGCCGACGCTGGCCGCCGACGACCTGACTTCCCACATCGAGGAGCTGCAGCGGCGCGAGAGCGGCGAGGTGCGGGCGATCCCCACCGGCTACCCGGCCGTCGACGACAAGCTGAACGGCGGGATCCGCCGCGGCGAGCTGATCGTGCTGGCCGCGCGCCCGAAGATGGGCAAGACCGCCTTCGCACTGAACGTCGCCTGCAACGTCTCGGTCGACCACTCGGCGCTGGTGCTGTCGATGGAAATGCCGAAGTCGCAGCTGCACGACCGCAACCTGGCCAGCCTCGGCCACATCCCGCTGGAGCACCTGCTCAAGCCGGCCATGATGACCGACGGCGACTGGGCCGGCCTGACCAACGCCATGGTGAAGATTGGAGGCATGAAGCTGCACCAGGACGACCAGGCCGGCCTGCGCCTGATCGACGTGCGCATGAAGGCCAAGGCTGTCAAGCGCAAGCGCGGCCTGGACCTGCTGGTGGTGGACTACCTGCAGCTGATGGAGGGCGACGGCGACAACCGCAATGCCCAGATCGAGGGCATCACGCGCGGGCTGAAGACGCTGGCCAAGGAGCTCGGCATCGGCATCATCCTGCTGTCCCAGCTGAACCGCAAGCTCGAGGAGCGGCCGAACAAGCGCCCGATCCCGTCCGACCTGCGCGACTCGGGCTCGATCGAGCAGGATGCGGATGCCGTCGTTTTCCTGTACCGCGATGAGGTCTACAACCCCGACACCATGGACGCCGGCGTGTGCGAGGTCGACGTGGCGCTGTGCCGGCAGGGCAAACCGGGGCGCGTGGCACTGGCGTACATCGGCGAGCAGGTTCGCTTCGACAGCCTGGAGCGCCGTTGGACGCCGCCGGCGAGGGCCGAATCGCGCCGCGGCAGCCCGCGCGGACTGGCGCAGCACCTATGAGCGCGACCGTGTTCAAGAAGGGTGGGGTGTACCACTTTCGCTTCCAGGTGGCCGGCCGGCGCGTCCAGCGCTCGACCAGGTCGAAGAACAAGCACGCCGCCGAGGAACTGGCCGCTCGCGAATACGCCGCGGCGGTGGTGCGCGCCAACGGCGGCCAGCCGGTACCGACCTTGGACCAGCTGGCCCATGACTGGATAGTTGTCCACAGGCCCGTCGCCAGCAGCGCGCACGTCAGCAGCGTCGAGCGATTTCGGCGCCTGCACATGTACGAGCTGGGCGCCAAGCAGGTGGGCGACATCACCACCGCCGACGTCGAGCTGGCGCGCATCGAGCACCTGAAGGACAGGAAGCCGGCCAGCGCGAACCACTGGCTCCGGATCCTGAAGCTGCTGACCCTGTGGGCGGTGAACCGCAACATCCTGGCGGCCTCGCCGTGGAAGGTGAAGATGCTGAAGGTGCAGAAGCGGCCGCGCGCCACCCTGCCGCTGGACGTGGCCCGAACCTGGTTCTCCGCCGTCGACGACGCCACCAGCCGGGCGCCGGCGATCGGCACCGCGGTGCGCCTGATGTTCGGCCTGGGCCTGCGCGAGAGCGAATCGATGACGGCGCGCTGGGAGTGGATCGACTGGGAGCGCTCGACCTACACGCCCGGCATCACGAAGGGCAGGGAGGCCGATCCCGTGCCGATGGCCGACTGGCTGGTCGAGCACCTGACCCCGATGCGAAAGGCCGAGGGATTGATCGTGGCGAAAGCGTCCGGCCAGGCCTTCGGTCCCGGCTTCGCGCGCCAGGCCATGCGCCAGGCAAACCGGGCGTGTTCGATCAAGGGCATCACGCCGCACCGCCTGCGCGGCACGTTCGCCACACTGCTGTCCGAGGCCGGGGCGCCGATCCAGGACATCCAGCGAATCATGCGGCACAAGAACCACAGCACGACGATGGGCTACCTCGAGACGAACCTGGCCCGGGCCGCGCGCGCCCAGAACGCGATCGGCGAAAAGGCGGGATTCGGTGGCGCGAAAGTGGCGCGCGATCTTGAGGAAACCCCGTAAATCCAAGCGATGCAAATGATTAATGATCATCGGAAATCAACAATGAAAAAGCGTAGCAAGTACCGTTCGCGCAAGGTCGAGCAGGCCGGCCAGAAGTTCGACAGCCAGAAGGAGGCGTGCCGGTGGCGGGAGCTTGAGTTGCTCGCCGGCGCCGGCGAGATTACCGAGCTGCGGCGCCAGGTGGCCTTCGTCCTGGCGCCGGCCGTGAAGCTGAAAGGCGAGCCGCGCACAAAGCCCGCGTTGCGGTACATCGCCGACGCGACTTATCGACAGGCCGGCCACCTGGTGGTGGAAGACGTGAAAAGCGCGCCGACCAGGAAGTCGCCGTTGTACCGCGCGAAGAAGCACCTGATGGCGACGGTGCACGGCATTCACATTACGGAGATCTGAAGCATGAGGACGATGGCAAAAGCGGAGAAATCCGACAAAACGGACAAGGAGGTGGTCGCAGACGCGCGCATGGCGGTCGCCGAGGCCAACAAGATCCATGCCGAGCTGGCCAAGCGCGGCATCACCGTCGACTGGTACGTCGGCGGCGCCGCGAACGAAATCGTTGTGGACTACTGCCGCGTTACGAGGGAGGCACTTTGACCGAACGGCGCACCATCACGCTGGGCTGGCGTTCGTCTGGCGTACGGGCCCAGCGCGTGGACGACTTCCAGGAGGAGTCCGCCGCGCCGGCGCCGGTCAAGGCGCTGCCCACGGCGCCCGCCGAGAAGCGTGGCCTCGAGTCGAGGATGCAGAACTGGGTTCGCTGGTGCACCACCTGGGGCGGCTACCCGCGGGGTGGCGATGAGGACAGCGCCGCGCGTGCGTGCCGGATGGCGTACGAGGCGCAGTTCGGGCCGGCGCCCAGCAGTGGCGGCGGCGAGCGCCGAGAGATCGATGAGCAGGATGCCATCCGTGTCGAGCGCAGCCTGTGGCAGCTGCCGAACCTCCAGCGCGACCTGGTCCGGCTTCACTATGTGCGGGGCAGGGCATGGTTTCAGATCTGCCACATCGTCGGCATGCGCGCGCGCCGGCAGCTATTCGATAAGACGTTAACTGATGCGCTCTTCAAGATTGCGACAATTCTGGACTGCCGGCAATAAAATTGCTTGACAAAAGGAAATATCAGCAGTACATTCCAATATACAACTTATTTCCATCTTTTAAGATGCGTGCGGGGTCCCAGAGGGAGCCCGCGGCGTCTCCGAAACAACCTTGAAGCCCTGCGATCAGCGATGACGCAGGGCTTCTTCGTTACCGCGTCTCTTGCTCGTGGGTCGTTGCCACCCGCTCCGAGTTTTCGCCCGCCTTGTGCGGGCCTTTTTATTCCAGAGGTGTGCGATGCGCGCTGCTCCCCAGATGAAGGTCGAGGTGGACGGCGCCATCGTCACCCGGCCTGGAGTCGTCGATGTACTGCAGCAGGATCGCGCCGGGATCATCGCCCGCATGCGACCGCAACTGCTGCCCGGGGAGATCCTGGTCGAGCGCCTCGGTCGCATCCCGACCATCGTCAAGGAGCCGCCATGCCTGTCGACGTGAAGCTGATCTATCGCGACCGCATCATTCGCGCCGTGACGAACGTCCGCCCGGCTATCGCGGTGAAGGAAGCCGACGTGCCCGCCCTGGACCGGATTTGCCAAGTCCTGGTCGACGTCGAGGAGGCGAAGACGCTACTGTGCGGCGCAGGCCACGGCTTTCCCTCGCAGTCGTTGCCCGACCTGGTGCGAGCCGCGCTGGGTATCGAGGTGTCCTGATGGCCTGGGGCACCAAGTCGCGCCATGAGCGCGGCTACGATTATGCCTGGGTGAAGGTTCGCAACGAGGTGATGGCGCGCGATGGGGGTGAATGCCAGCCGTGCAAGCGCGCCGGCCACACCACGCTGGCCCACGCGGTCGACCACATCGTCAGCAAGGCCGAGGCCGCGCGGCGCCGCTGGTCGCGCGCGCGAACTGATCACCCGTCCAACCTCGAGGCGATCTGCACGCCCTGCCACGAGAAGAAGACCGAAGCTGAGCAGGGCAAGACGAAGCGGGCGCCGCGCCGCGGCGTCGGCCCGGACGGCTGGCCGGCCTGACGGATACCCGGCGCGGGTCTAATTTCGTTGCATTTTAGACACAAAAATCGAGCCTACCCCCAGGGGGTGCGAAAAGTCTGGGAGGTCACGCGATAGGGACCGCGCTCCCCCTCTTTCCGCACGACCGCGAATTGAAACTTTTTTTCCTGGAGCCGACCGATGCCAGGCCGACGCCCGACACCGACCGCGCTGAAGCTGGTCACGGGCAACCCTGGCAAGCGGACGCTCAACAAGAACGAACCCAAGCCGCGCGCCAAAGCGCCGACCTGTCCGGCGCACTTCGACGCCAAGGGCAAAGCGGTGTGGAAGAAGCTGTGTACCCTGCTCAAGGGGATGGGCGTGCTCACCGAGGCCGACGGCTTTGCGCTTGAGCGCCTTGTCGACTGCTATCGCGACATCGAGGAATGCCGCGAGCTGATCGAGAAGGACGGCCGGACGTACAAGACCGAGGACATGAACGGCAACATCCTGGTGAAGAACAACCCGGCGGTGACCCAGCAGCGTGCGGCCGATGCCATGTTCAAGAGCTACCTGGTCGAATTCGGCCTGACGCCCGCCGCGCGCTCGAAAGTGAATGTGGAGCCCCCGAATGGCAACAAGAAAAAGGACACCCTCGGCGGCTACTTCGACTGACCCGGTCACCGAATACGCGCGCGAGGTCGTCGCCGGTACTCGCATCGCCGGCCCGCACGTGCGTGCCCAGTGCGCGCGCCACCTCGCCGACCTCGAGCACGGCGCCGCGCGCGGCCTGGTCTGGGATCTGGACGCGGCGCTAAAGGCGATCGGCTTCTACAAGGACATCCTCCGGCTGAACGGCGGCGACTTCGAAGACCAGCCCTTCCTGCTGCTGCCCTGGCAGAAATTCGTGGTCGGCAGCATCTACGGCTGGAAGACCGATGATGGTTATCGGCGTTTCCGCGTGGCCTACGTCGAGACCGCCAAGGGCAGTGGCAAGTCGCCGCTGGCCGCCGGCTTCGGCATGAAGGGCCTGGTGGCAGACGGCGAGGCGCGCGCCGAGGTGTACGCCGCGGCGACGAAGAAAGACCAGGCAATGATCCTGTTTCGCGACGCGGTCGCGATGCACGACCAGTCGCCTGAGCTGAAGAAGCGCCTGACGAAAAGCGGCGTCGGCGAGAAAGCCTGGAACCTGGCCTACCTGCAGACCGGCTCTTTCTTCCGTCCAATCAGCAGCGACGACGGCCAGTCCGGCCCGCGTCCGCACGTCGCGCTGATCGACGAATACCACGAGCACAAGACCTCGACCGTCCTGGAGATGATGCGTGCCGGCACGAAGAGCCGGCGCCAGGCGCTCATCTTCATCATCACTAACTCGGGCGCCAGCCGAAAAAGTCCGTGCTGGAACCAGCACGAGTACGCTACGAAGGTGGCGTCCGGCGAGCTGGAGAACGATGCGTTTTTCGCCTACGTGTGCGCGTTGGACGAGGACGACGATCCGTTCGAGAGCGAAGAGTGCTGGCCGAAGGCGAACCCCAGCCTGCAGGACGCTAATCTGCCGGGTTACAAGTACATCCGGGAGCAGGTGACCGAGGCGCGCGGCATGCCGTCAAAGGAAGCGATCGTGCGCCGGCTGAACTTCTGCCAGTGGACGGACGCAGAGTCACCCTGGATCAGCCACGAGGTGTGGAAGAGCGCGAAACTCGAGTACGACGTCGAGTCGCTGCGCGGGCGCCGCGCCGTCGGCGCGCTCGACCTGTCCAGCACGACCGACTTGACCGGTATGGTGTTCCTGGTGGAGCCGGTCGAGGAGGGCGAGCCGTGGAAGCTGGTGCCGTTCGCCTGGCTTCCGGACGCTGACCTGGAGCGCCGCGCGCAGCAGGACATGGTGCCGTACGTCGAGTGGGTTGCGGAAGGGCTGCTGCACACCACCCCCGGTCGCGCGATCAGCAAGCGGGTGATCCTGCAGAAACTGTCGGCCATGTGCGACTTCTTCGAGATCATCGCCATGGGGTACGACCGCTGGCGGATCGAGGACCTGTTGCAGATGGCGGCGGACGACGGGATCAGCCTGCCGTCGATGGAGCCGTTCGGCCAGGGTTACAAGGACATGAGCCCTGCGCTTGAGACCTTCGAGACGATGCTGCTGAATGGCGAGATCGCCCACAACGGCCACAAGGTGCTGACCATGTGCGCCGGCAACGCGGTCACCGATCAGGACGGCGCCGGCAACCGCAAGCTGGACAAGGAAAAGGCCACCGGGCGTATCGACGTGATGGTGGCCGCTGTCATGGCCGCCGGCTTGATCAACGCCACCGCCCAGGAAGCCAAATCATTTTGGGAGTGAAACCAGTGTCTGTACTCGACCGCCTTCTACCTTGGCGAAAAAAGGAATCGGGCATGTCGACGCTCGACCTGTTCCGCCAGATCTACGGCGGCGGCCGCACCTCGATCAGCGGGAAGACGATCAGCGTCATTACCGCGGTGCAGGTCTCGGCCGTATTCGGCTGCGCGCGCGTCATCGGCGAAGGCGTCGCCCAGGTGCCGCTGAAGTTGATGAAGGTCAGCGCCGACGGCAGGAATCGCGTGCCCGCGCTGGACCACCCGCTCTACGATGTGCTGCACATCAGGCCCAACCCGTGGCAGACGTCGTTTGAATACCGTGAGACCCTGGCCTGGCACGTTGCCCTGACAGGCCGCCACATCAGCTTCAAGAATGTCGTGTTCGGAAAGGTCGTCGAGCTGATCCCGTTCGAGCCTGACCACGTGCGGGTCATCCGGAAGGACGACTACACCCTCGAATACGAGGTCACCGCGCCAAACGGGAAAACCCAGATCTTCCCGGCCGAGGCCATCTGGCACGTGCGCGGCCCGAGCTGGGACAGCTGGAACGGGATTGATCCAATCGCGAAGGCGCGCGAGGCCATTGGCCTGTCGATCGCGACCGAGGAGCAGCACGCGCGCATGCACCGCAACGGCGTGCGTTCCTCGGGCGTCTATTCGGTCGAAGGAACGCTCGACGAGAAGCAGCACGGCAAGCTGCGGGACTGGATTGAGAAGGAAATGGGCGGCCTGGAGAACGCGGGTCGGCCGATGGTGCTCGACCGCGCCGCAAAGTGGCTGAGCACTAGCATGAGCGGCGTCGATGCCGAGCATCTGGCCACGCGGGAATTCCAGATCCAGGAGATCTGCCGGTTCTTCCGCATGATGCCGATCATGATCGGCTACTCAGACAAGGCGGCGACGTACGCGAGCGCCGAGCAGATGTTCCTGGCGCACCTCGTGCATTGCCTGGCCCCTTGGTACCAGCGCCTCGAGCAGTCGATCGACGCGAATCTGCTGACAAAAGCTGACCGCGTCGCAGGCTACTACAGCGACTTCGTCGAGGAAGGTCTGCTGCGTGGGTCTGCGCAGGCGACAGCCGAGGTGCTCGATAGGTACGTCAACGGCGGGATCATGAAGCCGAACGAGGCGCGCGCGAAGCTGGGCCTGGATGCCGACGACGATCCGGTAAGCGACAAGCTGCGCGTACCGGCGAACATCGTCGGAAAGAATCAACCACCGAAGGATAAACCGAATGGCAACCCCAACCCTTGACTTCAACTGCGAGCTGAAGGCGACCGGCGACGACGGCACCTTCGAAGGCTACGGCTCGGTCTTCAACATCACCGACTTCGGTGGCGACATCGTGGTGCCTGGCGCCTTTGCCGACACCCTCGCCGCGCAGAAGGCAGTAGGTAGGCTGCCGGCAATGCTCTGGCAGCATAGGCCTTCGGAGCCGATAGGCGTCTACACCAGCATGGAAGAAGACAGCGTCGGCTTGAAAGTGAAGGGCAAGCTCGCGCTCAAGACGGCCCGCGGTGCGGAGGCCTATGAGCTGATGAAGATGGGCGCGCTGTCGGGGATGTCGATCGGTTACAAGTCCCGCGACGACAGCTATGACCGGGTTACCGGCAAGCGCACGCTGAAGAAGCTGGATCTCCTCGAACTAAGCCTGGTGACGTTCCCGATGAACGACGCCAGCCGCGTGTCCTCGGTCAAGAGCATCGAGGGCCTGGAAACCTTGCGCGACGTGGAGGACTACCTGAGGGAGTCAGGTCTTTCGCGTTCCGCTGCACTGGCGCTGATCGCCAGGGTGAAAAGCCTCGGACAGAGCGATTCTGGCTCGGGCGACATGCAGCAAATCGTCGAGGCGCTCGGCCGCCGCGGCGTCGTGTTCGCCTCGTAAGCGAGCCATCCAATCAACAGCGGCCGTCCTGATGGGCGGCCTTTTTTATATCTGAAGGGAATCACATGTCCGACCTCCTGGAGATCAAACGGATCATCGAGGCCCAAGGCAAAGCCTGGGAAGACCACAAGAAGGCGAACGACGAATTGCTGAAGGCCAAGGCCGAAGGCAAGGCCGTTGCCGAAATCGAGGCCAAGCTGCAGAAAATCAGCGAAGACCTGGACAAGTACTCGGACCTGAAGGAGCAGTTCGAGGAAATCATGAAGAAGCTGCAGCGCCCGGGCGTCGACGGCAAGGACGCCGACGACCTGGTCGTCGAGGTCAAGGGCTTCAACGCTATGATGCGCGCCGACTTTCAGTCGAAGGGCAAGCCGCTGCCGGCCGATATGGACGTCGACGAGTACAAGCTGTACAAGTCGGCCTTTTTCAAGATGGCCTCCGGCGTCCCGATCGACAACTTGCCGGCGGACGAGCGCAAGGCGTTGAGCGCAGGCAGCGACCAGGACGGCGGCTATATGCTGCCGCACGCGACTGTCGGCCGCATGGTCGCGCGCCTGCGCGACCAGTCGACAATGCGGCAGCTGGCCACCGTGGTGCCGATCAGCACGGACAAGCTCGAAGGCATCATCGACAACGACGAAGCGGACGCTGGCTGGGTCAGCGAGATGGGTCAGCGCGACGGGAACGACAAGACCCCGCAGGTCGGCAAATACGAAATCGCTGTGCACGAGATGTACGCGCAGCCGAAAGCAACGCAAAAGATCCTGGACGATGCCGCCACGGACGTCGAAGGCTGGCTGGCAGGCAAGACGGCCGACAAGTTCGGCCGAGTCGAAGGCGCAGGCTTCACTACCGGCGACGGCGCCGGCAAGCCGCGCGGCCTGTTCGCGTACCCGACCGCAGCACTCGGCGATGACGACCGGCCCTGGGGCACCTTCGAGCACGTGATCACCGGCGCGGCCGGCGCCTTCGGTGCCGCCAAGGTCGACCCGATTCAGGACCTCATCGGTGCATTCAAGGACCAGTACCTGCAGAACGCGAAATTCCTGATGCGCCGTGAGGTGCGTACCGGCATCCGCAAGATGAAGGAGTCGAACACCGACCGCTACCTGTGGGAGCCGAGTCTGCAAGCCGGCCAGCCGGATCGCTTCATGGGCTACGACACGCGCATCGACCAGTTCGTTCCGAAAATGGCAGACGGTTCGCTCTCGCTGGCGTTCGGCGATTTCGCCGAGGCGTACACCATCGTCGACCGCATGGGCATTCGTACCCTGCGTGATCCGTTCACCTCGAAGCCGTACATCAAGTTCTACAGCACGAAGCGCACTGGCGGCGGCGCCGTGAACTTCGAGGCAGTCAAGTTCGTGAAATTCTCGGCGAACTGAGCGGCCAGGCCAGACAACCCGGCCCGCTTCGGCGGGCCATCGAACAAAGGAAGCATGCAAGATGAATAACGATCTGCACAACAACGTCGACGTCAAACGCGCCATCAGCCCGGTTTCTGTCGCCGACAACACCCCGCAAGTTTCCCAGATCATCGACCGCTTGGGCTTCGGCGCGCTGGAATTCCTGATCCTGACCGGCGCACTGGCCGACGCCGACGCTACCTTCACCGTCCAGGTGGAGCACGGCAGCGTCGCGAACCTGGCCGATGCTGCCGCCGTGCCCGACGAAGAGCTGCTCGGAACCGAGTTGCAGGCCGGTTTCGTCTTCAACGACGATGACAAAGTTCGCAAGATCGGCTACCGCGGCATCAAGCGCTACGTGCGCCTGACGATCACCCCGGCGAACAATGCCTCAGCCGCACTGCTGGCCGCGGTCGCGGTGCTGGGCAGCCCCGCGCTGCGTCCGACTGCAAATCCGCCGGCGTAAGAGATGAGCCCCGCTGACGCCGCCGTAGTCGCGAACATGCGCGCGGCGGCGGCGCTGCCGGGCGCGCGCTCCGTCACCGTGCGCGGCCAGACCGTCACCGTGACGCTCCCCAAGACCGAAATTGTCGGCAAGTCCGACGACGAGCTGCTTTCGCTGATCCAATTGCGGCTCGCTGAACAATGATGTAGAGAGCAACTGGAGATACCGCCGAATGACCATCGCCGCCGACCGCCTGATGCAGGCAACCACTGCTACCGACACTTCGGCCCTCACGCTGGGCGCCGTGTGGGGCACGGGGTATCAGACGCTCGCGCAGGCACTGGCGTCGGGCGCGTTGTCTGCCGGGCAGAAAATCGAGGGCTGCGTGCTGGATACGAGCACCGGCGCATGGGAAACCTCGGTCTACACGATTACCAACGGCACGACGTTGGCCCGCGACTTTGTCCGCACCAGTTCCAACGGCGGACTGCCCGTCGCGTTCGCGGCCGGCACGAAGCAGTTCATGTGCACTGTCTCGTCCGCCCGACTGGCCGAAGGGCTGGTCGATCCCGACGACGTTTGCTACATCGTGGTCCCGGTGGCGGGCCAATCGAACGCGGCCGAGTACCCGAGCTACGATACAGCTGCCGAAGCCAACGACAGCCGCGTCCACCAATGGAACGCAACGCTTGGCGACGCCAATTACAACAAGATCATGAGCAGCAGTCTGCCGCTGGCCATGATCACCGGCCTTCGTACGGGCAAGTTCGGCCTGTCGACCGCCTACCTGCGGGCGTACGCGCAGAGCCTGCCGCCGAACTTCAAGGTGCTTGCAGTCCCGATCGCGGCCGGGTCTACCGGCCTTGTCGGCGCCGAATGGCAGCCGGGAAACCCGGGTGGCCAGCACTTCGAGCGTTTTATTCTCGAAGTGACTCGCGCGCTTGCCGCGGCGAAGGCTCAGTACCCGAAATCCCGCCTGGGCGTGACCCTGTGGGGCCAGGGCGAGAACGATGCGCTGACCAAGAAGCCGGGTTGGCAATACGCGCTCAACCTCAAGGCCATGTTCAACGGCTGGCGCACGCGCTTGAACGCCCCGAACATGGCCTTTGTGATCTCTGGCATGACGCCCGAGGGTGCCAACATCTATGGCTCGTCGTACTGGAACGCGATCGACGCGGCGCACCAGCAGGTTGCCGCCGAAATGGACCGCGTCGTCTACGTCAAAGGCCCGTCAGGGTTGTCCAGCAACAGCGAGCACTGGAACGCCGACGGCGTGCGCGTACAGGGGCCGGCGTGCGCGCAGGCAGCACGCGCAGCAATGCGCTCGGTCGGCAAGGACACTACGGCGCCGCAGATTGTCGCTGCCTCGGTCGAGAATACGACGCCGACCTTCGTGAACCTGACGTTCACCGAGCTGCTGGACGGCGCGTCCGTACCAACCGCCACAGCGCTGGCGTCCAGTGTGCCGGGCCACACGGTCAGCGGTGTTGCCATCAACGGCAACCAGGCGACGCTGACGCTGACGACCGCATTCACGCCAGGCGAAAACCGCAGCTTCACCTATGCGAAGCCGGCGAGCGGCTTTTTCCGAGACCTGGCCGCGAACCCGCTGGCCGACGGCGCCACCTTCGCCATCACGAACAACGTCGCCGGCGCCGACACGACCGCGCCGAAGATCTCATCAACGACCGGGCCGGCCATCCCGAGCGGCGCCGCGAGCACCATCGTGCTCACGTTTGACGAAGCACTCGCCGCCGGCAATCCGCCGACGTCGGCGTTTACCGTCACCGGCACGCAGTCGAGCGTCACCGGCGTGGCTGTTAGTGGCGCAACAGTGACGCTCACGATGGCGGCCGCCTACGTGGCCGGCAACACCGCGAGCGTGAGCTACGCGCCGACGGGGACGACCGACCTGCAGGACGGCGCCGGCAACAAGGTCGCAGCATTCGGCCCGCTGGCGG
The DNA here is from genome assembly GCA_913778765.1 of uncultured Massilia sp. Lineage (GTDB taxonomy): Bacteria > Pseudomonadota > Gammaproteobacteria > Burkholderiales > Burkholderiaceae_D > Telluria. The sequence continues at coordinate 28,465 of CAJYXO010000214.1, forward strand.
TCACGAACAATGCTGCTGCGAGCGGGGGTGGCGGAACGACTACGTACGCGACGTTGAGCGCGACCGACCACAACGCTGGCATCGCGATTTCCGGCGGTAACCTGGTGGCTACGGCGACGGCTGCAGGGTTCATCTCGGCGCGCGCCAGCGCGGGCGCGAAGGACGGTGTTCGCCAGTTTGAAGCCACGATGACTGCCGGAACCTCGGGCATCGTGGGCGTTGGCATCGCCACCACGCCGCTTAATAGCTTCCCGGGCGGTGACAATCCCGCCGCGGCCAGCATGGGCTATTACAGCGCGGGCCAGCGGTATGTCAGCAATGGCAACGTCGGAGCAATGGCGACGTTCACCACGAACGATACGATAGGTGTAGTGGTCGACTTCACCGCGAAGACCATCGAATTTTTGAAGAAGGGCGTCAGCCAGGGCGTGTTCGCGATGCCCTCCGGCATGGTCGCTGCGCTTGATGCTGGCAACAGCGTCTATCCGATGGTGGCGACAAATGGTGCGGGCATTGCCTTCAGCGTCACCATGGGCGCCCCGGCGCTTTCATACCCGAAGTCCGGCGCGACCGGCTTCCCGGCGTAAGGGGCAAACATGCTGTCTCTATATGCTGTCGGCGCAGTGCCGCTGGCGTCGGGGCCGCTTGACGTATCGTCACCGCCGCCCACAAGCGATACCGCAAACCCGGTGATGGTTGGGGCAATCACGATCTCGGCGATCACTCCAAGCGGCGCGCATGCGTCTTGGCCGCCGGCGACTGATGACATAGCAGTCGCTGGATACCAGGTCAGCGTCGACACTGGCATTCCAGCTTGGCTCGACGTGGGGAACGTGACCAGCTACGACATCAGTGGGAAGGTGTCGAGCACCCTTTATACGTTCCGCTCGCGCGCATACGACGGCGTCGGGAAGTTTTCGGCGCCGATTGAAAAGGACTTCACCACCGAAGCCGAGGCGTCGCCTCCGGCCTCCGTCACCGTGCCGCCGGCGCGTACAGCGAAGTTCGTCGGGCGATCCCGCGTTGCCGTCTTCTCCGGCACGGCGCCAGTGGTAATGATGAAGGGGCCACTCGACGAGCTGTATGTCGTCTGCGACTTTTCGAAGGATTACCTCGAGGCCGGAACTACCGCCGAGTCCGTCATCGCGGTCTCTGCTGGCGTCGCCGTTTTGGAGGCGGCGGTTCTTCGAAACGGCTTCGGCGTTGTCAAACTCGGCGCGCTCGACCTGGCCGCGGTACGGTGCTTCTTTACCTTCCGCGTCAAGCTGGTCAACGGCGAGCAAGTCGACAGAACGATAGAGCTGAAGGTGCTGGACGATGCGCCGAAGGTGTTCGGAAAGGATCCGGACGACAAACGCTTCTATTCCATGGACTTTGGGTCAGATGCAACGTTCGGCGGTACATCGCTGGCGTCGGTGTCGCCGCCTGCCGCGGTAGGTGTTTCGGCGCTGTCTCAGCCGGCAGTCCAGGGGAGCACGGCAACGTTCTTGATTGGCGGCCTGGATACCGGCGGCAGCGCGGTCAACTCGTACACCCTGGCCGCGCTGTTTGCGAACGGCGAAAAGGTCGTTCGCACCATCAACTTCAAGCAGGAGGATCACTGATGATCGAGCTGGACAAAATTCCCTGCCTGGTTGCGCACTTCGAGCTTCTTGCAGATGCAAAAGAACGTCCGGCTGCCAAGATGGCGCCGGTGCCCGAGTATGTGCGCGCGCCTCTGGCGAATGGCGCACAGGCTACGGGCGGGCGGCCGCCAGCGACGCAGCGAGGCGCACGATGAGCGAACGACTGATCACGCCGCCGGCGGAGCTGCCGATCTCGATCGAGGCCGCGCGGCGCGCGGCGCGCACCACCAGCCCCGCGCTCGACGACGAACTCCGCGACAAGGTGGCCGGCATCGCTGATGATGCGGAGCACGCTACCCGGCGCGCATTCGTGCACCAGACCTGGGAGCTGACCCTCGACGGGTTCCCGCCCGAGATCAAGCTGCTGCACCCGCCGATCGTCAGCATCGTGCATGTGAAGTTCGTCGACGTCGACGGCGTGCAGCAGACCCTGGACCCGCAGGATTACAGGTTGGACAACAAGAGCGAGCCTGGCTGGCTGAAGCCGGCGCTGGGGCGGGCCTGGCCGGCGACCTTGAAGGATATCAACGCAGTCGAGGTGCAATATGTCGCCGGCTACGGACCCGACTACACCTCGGTACCACCGGCCATCCGGGACTACATCACGGGCATGCTTGAAAACGAGTACTACCCGAACCCGAACGCCGAGCACCTGGCCCGCAAACTCGACCGCGCGACGGTGTACGGATGACGGCGCCGTTTCGACTGGACGAGCTGGCGACCATCGAGCAGCGCGCGGCGGGCCGCGATCCAGATTACGGTACCGCGGTGGAGAGCTGGGTGCCGATCGCCGAGAAGATCTGGTGTAACGCCCAGGACCAACTTCCGAGCCGCGGCGAATCGACGACCAACGGTCTGGCGACCTCGGTGACTCGCACGCGCTTGCGGATCCAGCTGGACCACCGGATCACCACCAGCATGCGCGTCATCCTGCACAACAAGGGCGACCGCGTGATGCAGATCATCGCCGGGCCCGCGCTGCTGGACGACCGGAGGCACGTCGAATTTATGCTGGAAGGGAACTCCCATGGCCGATGAACAAACCATCGTCGGCGGCCGCGAGCTCTTCAATTTGCTACAGCAGCTGCCGCTGAAGGTCGAGCGCAACATCATGCGTGCGGCGATGCGCGCCGGCGCCAACGAGTTCAAGAAGGGCGCCCAGACGGAAGTCCCGGTCGAAGAGGGCGCGTTGAAGGCGAGCATACGGGTCACGACCAGGTCGAAGAACGGCACCGTCTACGCCGCGGTCAAGGCTGGCGGCAAGAAGGCGCCGCACTGGCACTTCGTCGAGTTCGGCACTGCCGCACACAAGATCAAGGCGAAGCCCGGCCACGCGCTCGACGTTAATGGCCAGGCGCTGCGAGAGGTCGACCACCCTGGCGCCAGGGCGCGGCCGTTCATGCGCCCGACATTCGATTCACGATCCCGCGCGGCGATTGCCGCAGTGGCGGCGAAGATTCGCCAGCGCCTGACGAAAGAGGGCATCAACGTCCCGGCGCCGGAAGAACAGGAGTAATTTATGACCACACCATATTCCATTCCGCGCATGTGGGACGGCGAGACCATCGCGATCCTCGGCAATGGCCCGACGCTGCAGGCGGAACTCGCCGCCGGCGCGCGGCCGGGCCGCGCGATAGCCGCGAACCGCGCGGTGGCGCACGCGCCCTGGGCCGACATGCTGGTGTCGATAGACGGTAACTGGCCGGCCGAGGCCGAGCACTTCGAAGGGATGCGCGTGGTCGGAATCGAATCCGACCTTGACGCGTTGTACGTGCACCTGCCGCACGAGGTGGTGACGCTCGGCCCCGGCCACGTTATCCACATGCGCAACAACCTGCTGTCCGCGATGCGCATGGCGGCGGCCGCCGGCGCCGCCAAGATCGTCCTGTACGGGGTCGATCCGGAGCGCTACGAAGATATCCACAGCTTCCCGGGCGTGGCGATCGGCCTCGCCGCGCTGACCGCGGAGCTGCAGGCGGCCGGCGTGCAGGTCGAGCACTTCGCAGCGCCGCCCAAGAATAAAAAGGGTGCCGCATGTCTGGCGTGATTCCCATCCGCTGGCTCTTGGCCAGCAGCGCGGCCGTCACCGCAGCCGTTCCGGCCGAGAGCATCGCGTCGGACCTGCCGCTGGACGTCCCGCTGCCCGCCATTGAGGTCACCCAGATCTCGGACATCGGGCACAGGACGATCGCCAGCGGCGCCGGGACCCGGCGCGCGCGGATCCAGGTCACCGTGCATGCGCGGTCGCGGCCGGAGCAGAAGACGATCCAGAAGCTCGCCCGCGCCGCATTGCCGCGGATGCGCGGCGCCGTGAACGGCGTCTTCGTCGAGAGCCTGGTGGACGATGTGATCGGCCCCGATCTCCGGAACGACGATATCGGCTCCAAAATCGGATCCCAGGATTTCATCGTCACCTACGTCGAGTAGGCTCGCAGCACGAGCAATACCAGCAGCCACCTTCGGGTGGTTTTTTTATTCCCAAGTCACACGGAGCCAGAACATGGTCGCACGCACCAACGTCGCATCCCTCACCGACACCAAATACGCCATCAGCGCCCAGCTGCCGGCAACCTACGATGCCGCCGGCTACGGCGCATCGGGCATGACCTACACCACCATCGCCAAAGTCGAATCGAGCACGCCGCACGGCTCGAAGCGCCCGATCAACCAGTTCAAGCCGATCTCGGGCCCGGTCGAGAAGAGCAAGGGTTCGCCCGACTACGGCAACATGGACCTGGTCTTCGGCGACGTTCCGAGCGACGCCGGCCAGGCGCTCGTCAAGGCGGCCGAGGCTTCGCCGAACCACTACAGCCTGCAGATCACCTATTCGGACGGCGAGGTGCACTACCTCGACATCCTGGTGGCGTCGTTCGAGTACTCGGGCGGCGCCGAGGGCGCCAACCGCACCGTCACCGCGCAGTCGGGCGTCTGCCGCGCACCGGTCGTCGTCCTGCCGGCCTAATCCCTTTCGGCCACCCGGCCAACACCAGCACCGGCCTGCCGCCGTCGCCTTCGCGGGCGCGGCGGTGGGCACGGGCATTTCTATCATCCCGCGAAAAGGAAATACCAATGAACCAGATCCATCCCGCTGCAGCCGCCGCCATTGCCGCCTTCAACCTGGCCGACTTCGAAGCCCGCGATACCGCCATCCTGGAAGTCCAGAACATCAAGGGCGACGGCCCGCTGCTGGTCGGCGGCCAGCCCGTGCGCATCGAAGTGCGCAGCCCGGGCACGCGCGAGGCGCTGAACGCCCAGCACAAGAACGAAGCCGCGGCTACCGCGCGCACCTTCGCCGGCATGCGCGGCAAGTCGGTGAAGGAAACCGCGGAAACCAAGCTGACCGAGCGCGCCGAGAAGATGGCGGCCATCACGGCCACCATCGAGAACTTCCCGGTGCCGGCGCTGGAGCTGTACAGCAACCCGAAGCTGGGCTGGATCACCGAGCAGGTGGCCACCTTCCACGGTGACTGGGCAAATTTTTAAAGCAGGGCGCTGAAGCTCTTTCGTTGTACGTCCGGCACGCCGCATGGCTGAACGCGGTGCCGGAACGTCCTGCATCAAAGAGCGCCAAGGCCGGAAAAGACGAGCAGCGGCCGCAGCTGTCGCGCCGGGAGGTTCTCGAGCAGGCCGGCCGCGACGTCGAGATGCCGCCCTGTGAGTGGGGCATCCATCTCGTCGGCTACCTGTTCGAGTTCGGCCCGACCCTGGCCACAGGCATGGGAAGCAGCCCGGTGACGGCTGTGGAGATCCAGGCCTGGAGCGGTCTGGTCGGGATCCGGCTCAGCCCTTGGGAGGCGCGGTTGTTGATGCGGCTCTCCCGGGACTACCTGAATGAGGCCCACAAGGCCACCGCCGAGGGAACTCCAGCGCCCTGGCAGCCCGAAGCACATCAGCCCGACAAGGTGCTGGCGGCGATCGAGCAGCGAAACGCCTTCCGCAATCTTGCACAGCTGTAAAGAATCACCCGAAAGCCAGCCGGCAGGCTGGCTTTTCCTCTTTCCTCCAGACAGGCCAAAGGATTCACATGATCGCCGGCACCCTCGAAATTCAGTTGATGGCGAACATCGCGCGCCTGCAGCGCGACATGGACGACGCGCGCCGCGTTGTCGGTGGCGCCATGGACAATATTTCGCGTATGGCCACCTTGGCCAAGAATGCGATCGCCGGCATTGCCGGCGGCCTGTCGCTCGCCGCCCTGGGCCGCCAAGTCGTGGAGGCACAGCGCGAATTCGATAAGCTGAACGCTTCGCTGATCACGGCGACCGGCTCGGCCGCGAATGCGGCGCAGGCCTATAAGGCGCTGCAGTCGTTCGCCGCTACGACACCATACCGCGTGCAAGAGGCGACCGAGGCCTTTATCAAGATGCGCAATCTTGGCCTGGATCCGTCCGAGCGCGCGCTACGCTCCTACGGCAATACCGCTGCGTCTATGGGGAAGGGACTGAACCAGATGGTGGAAGCGGTGGCCGACGCGGCCACCGGGGAGTTCGAGCGCCTGAAAGAGTTCGGCATAACGGCCAAGCAGAACGGCGACCGTGTGGCCTTGACCTTCAAGGGTATGACCGCCAACATCGGGAATAACGCCAAGGAAATCCAGGACTACCTGCGCAAATTGGGCCAAAACGACTTCGCGGGCGCTATGGAAGCGCGTGCCAGCACGCTCGACGGCATGATTAGCAACCTAGCCGATAGCTGGGATAGTGCGATGCTCCGCATCTCGAAAAATGGGATCGGGGACGCCGCAGCATCCACCGTGTCCGGCGTAAGTGCCGCACTTACCGACCTTGGCATTATCCTTGACGTCGTTGGCGGCAAGGCCAAAGGTGAGGGTCAGGCTGTCAAAGAAGCCACTGGCGTGCATGTCCTACTGACGACCGTGTTTGAGACCCTTGCGGTGTTGGGCACGAACGTCGCATTCGTGTTCAACGCGATCGGCGGCGATATCGGTGCCTTCGCGGCCCAGGTCAAGATGCTGTTTGAAGGAGGTATGAAGGGCCTGCTCGACGGCTCGACGAAGCGAATGGTGCAGGACATCGGACGTGAGCGCGTGGCGGAGGCCGAACGCGAGCGTCAGGCAGTGGATGAGAAGAGCGCCGCGATACTTGCTGCAGCCGACAAAGCGCGCGAAGCGCAAGAAAAGGAAGCTGCGACCCGCTCGAAGAACGGCGCGGACCAACTCGCCCAATATGCCGTGGTCCTAACCGCGGAACAAAAGCAGCAGAAAGCGCTGGCTGATACCCTCGAGATCCGTAACCGCCTGAATGGCGTGAACGCTCAGACCGCTGGTGAGCTGGCGAAGCTGAAGGCGGCCGTCGACGCCGGGGCAATCAGCCAGGCCGATTACAACCGTTACGTGGCGCAGATCAACAAGGACGCCACCCAGAATTCGACCGCCTACAAGAACGCGATCAAGCTTATCGACCTGCAAACCGAAGCGCTGAGGCGCCAGGCTGCCGCACGTGCGTTCGACAACCAGCAGCTGCAACTGCAGCTCGGCTTCCTGAACCGTACCGGCCAGCTGAATGATGAAGATTTCATCAATCAGAGCGCCGATGTGGACTTGAAAGCACTTCGGGAGAAGATCGACCTGCTGAAGCAACAAGAGGCGCTGGAAGCGAAAAAGCTGGACAGCAGGGCCAAAGTGAAAGAATTGAAAAGCCAAATCGAGCAGGCTGAGAAGGAGATCGACGCGCGCGAGCTGAAGCGGAAAAACGACTTGTTTGAACAGGAACAGAAGCGCTATCGCGAATCGGCCAACAACTACGCCGACTTGCTCGAGGCGGCCCAGGCCGAAACGAAGAGTGTGCAGGACCAGGCCCGCGATCAGCAGGACTACATCAACCAGCTCGGCATGACCGGAATGCAGATCGCCGATGTGACGGCGAAGCGCCTGCTGGACAAAGCCGCGCTGATCGAGCAGGTGGCTGCGATTCGCGATGTGCAGGACGCGAGCGGCCGCCTCGGCGATGAAAGCCGAAAGCAGGCCGAGGAGCTGCGCAAGCTGGCGGCCGGCACCATCAGCGCCGAGCGCCTGAAGGAGCAGCAGCAGTTCTGGGGCGACGTCGAGCGTGTCGCGCACGATACCTTCGTGTCGATCGCCGACGGCGGCAAGGACGCGTTCACGCGCCTGAAGGAATCGGCGAAGAACATCTTCTTCGAGTGGCTCTACCAGATGACGCTCAAGAAGTGGGTGATCAACATCGGTGCCTCGACAGACGGCGCCGGAGCAGTGGCCGCCCTGCAGGGCGGCTCTAGCCTGCTCACCCAGGGCGGCAGCCTGCTGGGTACGGCCTCGAACCTGTACAGCGCGCTCACCGGCGGCATGACCCTGTCGGGCGGCGTCGGTACCGGTTTCATGGGCAGCCTGGCCGGCGGCCTGAACGGCGCCGGCGCCGGCGCGCCGCTGGCTTCGGCGACCGGACTGCAGATCGGCAACGCGATCGCCGACGTCGTCGGGCCAGAGATCGCAGGGGCGCTGTCGACGGGTCTCGGCGCCGTCGCTACCGCGCTGCCGTGGATCGGGGGCGCCGTCGCCCTGTACAGCCTGGGCAAGGCCGCGTTCGGCCACGGCCCGCGCGAGTACACCAGCAGCACGCTGAACGGCTCGCTGGGCGTCGGCGGGTTCTCGGGCGGAATCGACAACGCCTGGAAGGAGAAGGGCGGCTGGTTCAGCAGCGATCGCACCGGCGTCGAACACCAGAATGTGGACATGGCTCTCGCGACCGGCCTGGCCACCACCTACCAGGCAATGAAGGACGCATCGACGGCGTACGCCAAGGTGCTGGGCCTGAACGCGGACAGCATCGCCAACCGCACCCAGGCCATCAGCATCGCGCTGGGCAAGGACGAGGCTGCGAACCAGAAGGCGATCGTGGATTTCTTCGCCGGCGTGGGCGACCAGATCGCCAAGGAGCTGGCGCCGGACCTGGACCGCTTTACGAAGTCCGGCGAATCGCTGTCGCAGACGCTGCAGCGCCTGGCCACCGACATGCAGGGCACCAACCAGGTCGCCCAGCTGCTGGGCACGTCCGGCGACCAGCTGTTCGGTTCGTCCGACATGCAGTCGATGGCTGCGCGTGAGCGCCTGGTCGACGCGGCCGGTGGCTTGCAGGCGCTGGCCCAGCAGGCGCAGGCGTTCGGCCAGAACTTCCTGACCGAGGCCGAGCGCATGGCGCCGGTGGCGGCCGCGCTCGACAAGGCGCTGGCCAGTCTTGGCTTGGACACCATCCCCACGACGCGGGACGAGTTCAAAGGCCTGGTGCAGGACATGATCGCGTCCGGCGCCGCGGCCACCGACGACGGCGCAAAACGCATGGCGCAGCTGCTGGCGCTGAACGAAGTGTTCGCCCAGGTATATCCGGACGACGCGGCGGAGAAAGCGCAAAAGGCGGCCGCGATCCTGCAGGAACGGCAAGGCCTGCAGGAGCAGCTGGACCAGATGACGATGTCGTCGAACCAGCTGCTGGGCAAGCAGCGCGACGCGCTCGACGAGAGCAACCGCGCACTGTTTGACCAGATCCAGGCCATGCAGGCCGCGCAGCAGGTGGCCATCGAACGGAAGGAGTTGCAGGACCAGCTCGACGAGCTGACTCTGTCCTCGACCGAAAAGCTGCAGCGGCAGCGCGACGCGCTCGACGAGAGCAACCGCGCGCTGTTCGACCAGATCCAGGCCGTGAATGCTCAGGCCGAGGCCGAGGCGAGGGTGGCCGAAGCGCGCGCAGCGGCTGGCGACGACAACGACCACGACGGTCAACACCAACGGCAGTACGACGACGGTACGCGCGACCTCGCCCGCGGCGGACCAGCTGACGCAGTCGGCGATCAACTCGATCATCCAGTCGTCGGGCGGCCTCGCCGGGTTCGGGGGCACGATCGGCAACACGCTGTTCGGTGCGATCATCAGCGCGGTGAAGAGCGACAATCAATCGAACCTGTTGCAGGTCCCGCACATCATGACGCTGGACAACCAGGAGGCGCACAGCCTGGTGGGTCAGGAAATCCCGATCACGACGGGGCAGGCGCTGTCGAACAATTTCGACAACACGTTCCGCACCACGCAGCGGCAGAACGTCGGCATCGGGCTGGACGTGCGTCCGCAGGTGAACTCAAGCGGCACGATCAAGCTCAACCTGCATATCGAGGTCAGTTCGATCGCGGGGCCGGTGTCGAGCGACAATTCCGACCTGATCCTGAACAAGCGCGAGGTCGAGACGGTGCTGACCGTCGACGACGGCCAGATCGCGGTGATCGGCGGGCTGCTCGACGACAATGAACGGCGGACGATCGAGAAGATTCCGCTGCTCGGCGATATTCCGGTGCTGGGCAACCTGTTCAAGTCCCGGGCGCGGTCGCGGACCAAGAC
>CAJYXO010000215.1 GCA_913778765.1 uncultured Massilia sp.
CGAACACGGATTGTTCGAACAGCAGCTTGCCGACCAGGCGCGACACCTTCTCGCTGCCGATCAATACCGGGACGATGGCGGACGGCGTGCCCATGCACGCCAGGCCTTCATCCGTCAACAGGCGCCGCAGCCCTTCGGCGTTGCGCAGCAGGTCGGCGCGCAGCGCGGCGCCTTCGCTCGAACGCACGATGTTCACGCATTCCAGGATCACGGCGGCCTGCACCGGCGACAGCGCGTTCGAGAACATGTGCGGGCCGGCGTACAGCTGCAGGTGGCGCTTGACTGCGCGCGAGGCGGTGGCGACGAAGCCGCCGTTCGACGAGAAGGTCTTGGAAAACGCGCCCATCACCAGGTCGATCTTGCCGAGCATGCCCTGGGCCTCGATGGCGCCGCCGCCGTTGGGACCGAGCGCACCCAGGTCGTGCGCGACGTCGACCAGCAGCGTCGCGCCGAACTCGTGGCATACCGCCTGCAGCCGCGCCAGGTCGGGCGAATCCGAGTCCATGTTGAACAGGCCTTCGGTCACCACCAGGATGCCGTGCCCGGTATCGCGCGCGCGGATCGCGCCGACCAGCTGGCGCACGTGGTCGACGTCGAGGTGGCGGTTGACCGCGACCTTGGGCGTGGCGGCGCTGGCGCCCTGGCGCAGCGAGGCGTGCGCGAACTGGTCGATGACGACGTGGTCCTGCGGCTGCAACAGCGCCGTGATGGCGCCGAAGGCGGCGCCCCAGCCGGTCGGGAACAGGGCCACATGTTCCGCCTGCACCAGGCCGGCGATGGCCTGCTCGAGCAGCAGCGAGGTTTTCGTGTTCCCAAGCAGGACGGCGGAACCGGCGCTGTGGGGTCCGGCGTCGCGCAGCGCGCGCGCGGCCGCTTCGGCCACGCCCGGGTGCGAGGCCAGCGACAGGTAATCCTGGGACGCGAAGTTGATGCCGCGCGCGCCGGTGCCGGCTTCGTCGCGGATGCTGGCGATCGGGTAGGGCGCGCCTTCGAGCGAGCGCGCGTACTGCCACAACCCGTGGTTGGCGCGCTGGTCGTGCCAGCGCTCGACCGCGGCGGTGCGCGCCAGCAGGTCGGGGCCGCGCGGTTGCGAGAACTGGGCCGCGGTGCCGGCGAGGGCACCTTCGGCCAGCATGGCGTCGACCTCGCGTTCGAGGGCGCTGTCGGCCGTGTCGGAAAGGCTGGCTGGATCCAAAGGTTGTAGACTCATATTCCTTGCTCCCGCGCCGGCCGCGTCACGCTACCAGGCGCGCCGCTTCGTGCGGGGTCGTCATTTGCTGCCGCAGCAGCTCCGCAATCCGTTCCGGACTGACCGGACGGTCAAAGTAATATCCCTGCGCCGCATCGCAGCCCATCGCGCGCAAGGCCGCCAGCTGCTCCGCGGTTTCGACCGCCTCGGCGATCACCTTCAACTGCAGCCGGTGCGCCATGCCGATGATGGATTCTGCCAGCGCATACGCACGTTCATTGCCTTCCTGGCCGAGCCGGACGACGAAGCTGCGGTCCATCTTGAGGATGTCCGCCGGCAGTTCCGTCAGGTAGCTCAGGCTCGAGTACCCGGTGCCGAAGTCGTCGATCGAGATCTGGACGCCGGCTTCGCGCAGTATACTCAAACCGGTCTGGTTCAGGGACATGTTGTCGATGAGGATACCTTCGGTGATCTCCAGGTCGAGGCAGCGCGGGTCGATCCCGGTTTCCCCGATCACGGCCAGGATGCGCTCGACCAGGCCCGGATGCTTGAGCTGGCGGACCGACAGGTTTACCGCGGTCTTCAGCGGCGGCAGCCCGGCGGCGCGCCAGGCCACGTTCTGGGCGCAGGCGGTGCGCAGCACCCATTCGCCGATCGGCACGATCAGGCCGGTCTCCTCGGCCAGCGAGATGAAGCGGCCCGGCTCGATCCGGCCGTATTCCGGGTGGGCCCAGCGGATCAGCGCCTCGACGCCGTTGATGCGGCCGGTGGCCAGGTCGACCTGGGGCTGGTACTCGAGCAGCAGCTGGTTGGCGCCGAGCGCCTCGCGCAGGTGGTTCTTGAGGACCAGGCGCTCGCTCGGCGGCAGGGCGGCGTCGGTGGCATACACCTGCACGTTGTTCTCGCCCCAGCTCTTGGCGCGCGTCATCGCGATGTCGGCGCGCTGGAGCAGGTCGTCCATGTCGCAGGACGGCGCCGGGAACAGGGCGATGCCGATGCTCAGGCTGACGAAGCATTCGCGCTCGCCCACCGCCAGCGGCAGCGCGAAGCGGTCGAGGATCTTTTCGGCCACCTGCTGGGTGTCGCCGGCGGCGCGCACGTCTTCCAGGATCACGATGAACTCGTCGCCGCTCCAGCGCACGATGGTATCGGACTCGCGCACGCAGCCGCGCACGTGGCGGGCGGTCTGCACCAGGATGGCGTCGCCGGCCTCGAAGCCGAGCGCCTCGTTGACTTCCTTGAACTTGTTCACGTTCAGCAGCATCAGCCCGACCATGCGCTCGTTGCGCAGCGCGCGCGCCATCGCGTGGCCGAGGCGGTCGCGCAGCACGCGGCGGCTGAGTGCCCCGGTCAGTTCGTCGACCTGGGTGGCGTCGAACAGGCCGGGC
>CAJYXO010000216.1 GCA_913778765.1 uncultured Massilia sp.
CAGCTGGTCATCATGACCCTGCAGGCCGGCGAAGAGATCGGCATGGAGCACCACACCGGCCACGACCAGTTCATCCGCGTCGAAGCCGGCACCGGCGTCGCCATCCTCGACGGCGAGGAGCACCAGCTGGAAGACGGCGTGGCCGTGGTGATCCCGGCCGGCACCGAGCACAACGTGATCAACACCTCGAAGACCGAGCCGATGCGCCTGTACACCCTGTACACGCCGCCGGAGCACCCGGACGGCATCGTGCACAAGACCAAGGCCGAAGCCGACGAGTACGAGAAGCACCACCACGAGGAGTGACCGGCACGGCGCGCCTCTCCAGCTAACCTTTGCACGCGAAGCCGAAGCGCGTCATCTCGCAGCCTCGCTGCAGGCACTGGCGTTCGTCGTAGCCGTGCGCGCGGCACTGCAGCAGGGTTTCATCGCGGCGCTGGCGGCCCGACGGTTCGCTGTCGGCGGCCGCCGCGCCGTCTTCCACCTTCGGACGCTTGCGGACGTGGCTGCGCTGGCGCTTCGGCGGCGCGATGTCCGCCTCGGGCTCGGCCTGGACATTGCCGGCCGGCGCGGCCGACACCGCGTCCTGGCCGGCATCCGTCGCCGGGCCGGTCGTGCCGCCCACGGCGTCGGCGCCGACCGCGCTGGTTTTGGCAAGGACCATGGGCGGCGGCGCCTGTCTCTGTGAAGTAACAGGCGTGTCCTGCGCGGACGCCGGCAGACCCGGCGCCAGGGCCGGCGCCGGGACCGCGGCCTCCACGCGAGGCGCCGCCGTTTCCGGCAGCGCGCGCGCGGCGGCATGCGGCGGCGCCTGATTCGTATTCGCCACCACCACCAGCGCCCCTTCCACCTGGCGCTGCTCAACCAGCCACAAACCGCCGCCCGCCACCAGGGCCAGCAGCACGCCCGCCGCGCCCCAGGTCGCGAGATGGCGCGTCCAGCGGCCGTTCCATTCCATGCGCTCGTGCGTCGCCGCATCGCGCGCCAGGCGCTCCGTGAGCCAGTCGGGGTCGCCGCCGCCGGCGGTGGCGTCGGGCGGCCGTTTGGCGGTCGTGTCTTGCGACGGCGGCAGGCCGTCGTTGAAGATCGGCGGCTGCGGCGCGAAACCGTGCGCCTTGGCGCGGACCGGCGTGGGCGCCGTGGCGGCGAGCGGCGCCGTGTCGGCCGCTGGCGCAGGCGCAGGCCGCTGCCACACAGCCGGACGCGGCGGCACGGCCGGGGCCGAGCCGCTCTCGTCAAAGTCCTCCTGCAGTCGGGTCTTCATGATGCGGATAGTTTACCGAATCCGCCAGCATGCCGGAGCGCGCATGAACGCCGCCGCCTTACTGCCGAGCGGTCAAACCCAGCAGTAAAATCAAGACCTTAGAGCGTGACCGCCACCTGCATCGGCGCTTTCGCCAGAGGGGGCAGCACGAGCTCGAGCAGACGGCGCCGGGTATCCCAGCGGACTGCCTGGGCCTTGCCGTCGACCTGGACGGCGCGTGGTTTGCGCGCGACGTTGTGGACCTTCAGCGTGAACACACGCGGCGACACAGTCGCGGCGGACCCGGCCTCGGCGTTCAGTGTGAAGGCCAGCGTCCCGGCATCGTAGCGGCTGCCGAAGCGCACCAGCTCGTACTTGCCGGCTTCAAAGGCGTTCGCGGTCTTGCCGTCGTCGTCGTAGAGCTGGCCGGACGCGCTCGCCACGCCGGCATCGTGCCAGTAGTGCAGATCCAGCGCGCGGCTGTCGTAGTCGCGGGTGCTTTGCACGACCTTCGCCAGCGGCACGAAGGCGCCGGCGCGCACATAGGTCGGGATGTGGTTCGCCACCGGCGTCACGACCTCGGTGATGCCGCCGCGATGCGGGGCGTCGTCGTAGAAATCGAACCAGACGCTGCCCTTGTCCGGGAAGTGGACTTCCTTGCGCGCCGCGCCCGGTTCCGTCACCGGCGCCACCAGGAAGCTCGGGCCCCACAGGTAGGTCGAGGAGACGGCGGCCGCGCCCTCCTCGTCCTGCTCCTCGAACAGCATCGGCCGCATCATCGGCATGCCGTTGCGGCTGTTCTCGAAGGCGATCGTGTAGTTATACGGCAGCATGGCGTAGCGCAGGCGCACCGCCTCGCGCGCCAGCGCCTTCGTCTTCGGTTCACGGAACACCGGCTCGGCCGCCACCTCTTCCTGCGCATGCGGGCGGAACACCGGCTGGAACACGCCGTACTGCAGCCAGCGCACGTACAGCTCGTCGTCCAGCACCGCGCCGGCAAAGCCGCCGAGGTCGGAGTGCATGTAGGCCTGGCCCTGCATCCCCATCTGCAGCGAGATCTCCATCTGCGACTGCAAGCCGCCCCAGCCGCGGCTGACGTCGCCGGACCACGGGATCATGCCGAAGCGCTGCGAACCCGAATACCCCGAGCGCATCAGGATGAAGGGACGCTCGGCCGGATAGTCGCGCGCGTAACCGTCGTGGATCAGGCGCGCCCACTCGTGGCCGTAGATGTTGTGGACCTGGTCGGCGCTGCCCGCGGCGTGCTGCGCCGCCGCCGGGTGCATTTCCGGCTCGCCCAGGTCGCCCCACCAGCCGGCCACGCCGCCCGCCTTCAGCGCCTTGTAGATGTTCCAGAACCAGTCGCGGGCCTGGGGCTTGAAGACGTCGACCAGGCCGGTGTTCCCGAAATAGAAGTCGAAGGTGAAGGGCTTGCCGTCCTCGCCGGTGGCGAGCACGTTCTGCCGCGCCGCTTCGTTCCAGCGCTTCGAGGTCGTGAGGATGAAGGGCTCGGTGATCAGGACCGTCTTCACGCCCTTCTTCTGGAAGTCGGCCATCATCTGCTCGGCGTGCGGGAAGCTGTCGCGGTCCCAGGCCAGGTTGCCCATCGTGCCCTTGACGGTCTTGCCGAACCAGTAGAGGTCGAGCACCACGGCGTCGAGCGGAATCCCGTCCCGCGCGAACTTGTCGACCACCGCGCGTGTCTCGGCCTCGGTGTGGTAGCCGAAGCGGCTGGCGAAGTTGCCGAAGGCCCAGCGCGGCGGCAGCGGCTGGCGTCCGGTCAGGCGGGTGTAGCCGTCCATGATCTGGGCCCAGTCGTCGCCGGCCACCACCTGGTAGGTCTTGGGGCCGCCGATCGCTTCGAAACGCAGCGTGCCGTCCTTGCGGCTGTCGAGATCGAGATAGCCGGCCTGCGGATTGTCGAAGTGGATGGCGTAGCGCTTCGACGACAGCGCCATCGGAATGCCGTAGCCCATCTGCTCGGCGTGGGCGCCGAAACCGTAGGACGCCTTGTTATACAGCGGGAAGCGGTAACCGCGCCGGTTCATGCCGACCGCGCGCGAACCGGCGCCGTACAGGGCCTCGCCGCCGTCGACCGCGAATTCGATGGACTCGAGCTTGTCGTCGTGGCCGTAGCCGCGCTTTTCCGCGACCAGCGGCTTGCCCTTGTAGCTGTAGCCGATGCGGAACGGCGATTTATCGACCGTCACCGTGATGCCGGCGGTGGCCAGCACGATGCGGCTGGCATCCTCGTTCACCTGCATCGGCGCCTGGCCGGCCTGCAGGACCACGGCATGCGATGCGGCCTGCGGCTTGCCTTCCTCGGCGCGCGGCACGAAGCTGGTTTCGACGATGTTCGGCGCGTAGGGCTTGATGGTATAGCGGCCGTCGCTGGTGGCGATCTCGATGGCGCTGCCGGTGTTCTTGAAGCCGATGAAGTGGCGCTCGAGGTTCTGGGCGTGGACCGGGCTGGCGGCCACGGCCGCGAAGACTGCAGCCAGCGCGGCGTTGAGGCGGGTGTGTTTCATGGTCTCGTGTGGGTGGTCATGGTTTCTGACGAGAGCATGCCAGAAATTCCATGCATGAGGTAGTAAATTTACAGCGCGACCCGCCCGGCGCAGCGCGGAAGCCTGGGACCACTGATCGGCGGGTCCGTAGTTTGACTACCGAACCGTGGCGCGTGCGGCAGCCCCGGCATGACTCTGCCACAATGGTGACGAATCGACCATGGGAGCTCGCATGCGCATCGCCACCTTCAACGTCAACGGCATCAACAGCCGCCTGCCCGCACTTCTGCAGTGGCTCGACGAAACCCGGCCCGACGTCGCCTGCCTGCAGGAGCTGAAGGCGCCGCAGGAAAAATTCCCGGAGATGGAAATCCGCGCCGCCGGCTACCACCCGATCTGGCACGGCCAGAAAAGCTGGAACGGCGTCGCCATCCTCGCCCGCGATGCAAAACCGCAGGAAGTCGGGCGCGGCCTGCCGGGCGACCCGGATGACGAGCAAAGCCGCTACATCGAGGCCGCCGTCAACGGCGTGCTGGTGGGCTGCCTGTATCTCCCGAACGGCAACCCGGCGCCGGGACCGAAGTTCGACTACAAGCTGCGCTGGTTCGAGCGCCTGCACAAGCGCGCCCAGGAACTCATCGATACCGGCGCGCCCGTGGTGCTGTGCGGCGACTACAACGTGATGCCGACCGAGCTCGACGTCTACAAACCCGAACGCTGGCTCGACGACGCCCTGTTCCGCCCCGAAACCCGCGCCGCCTACCGCAAGCTGCTCGACCAGGGCTGGCTCGACGCCCTGCGCGCCACCCACCCGGACCAGGTCATCTACACCTTCTGGGACTACATGCGCGACGCCTTCGGCCGCAACGCCGGCCTGCGCATCGACCACCTGCTGATCAGCCCAGCGCTGGCGCCGAAGCTCAAGGCGGCCGGCGTCGACCGCGAGGTGCGCGGGCGCGAGAAGCCGAGCGACCATGCGCCGACCTGGGTGGAACTGGACTGGCCGTGAGCCGCTAATGCCGCTTCAGGGCTGGGCAAGCGTCGGCCGGGCCTCCACCATCGCCAGCCGCATCGCGCTTTCCGTCACGCTCTCGATGCCGGGCGTATAGCCGTCCTCGATCCAGCGCAGCGCGATGTGCATCACGCCGCCCACCACGCCGGCCTGCAGCAGCGGATCCGGGTCGACAGTCGCCGCGCCCGACAGGCGCCCGATCTCCGCGCCGATGGCGCGCAGGGATGCGTCGAAGGCCTTGTCGACCGCGCGGCTGACGCCGCGGATCTCGACCAGGAACACACGCGCCGAACGCGGCTCGCGCTGCAATGCCGCGAAATAAGCGTGCAGCATGGCGCGCCCCTTGTCGACATAAGTCGGGCCGGCGCCTTCGGCGGCGGCGCGGATCTCGCCGAAGACCGAATAGGTCACCGCGTTATAGGACGCGATCAGCAGGTCCTCGCTGTTGGCGAAGGATTCGTAGAAGTAGCGTTCGGTCAGGCCGGCCGCTTCGCACACCGCCTTCACGGTGGCCTGGCGGTAGCCGCGTTCGCCATAGACCTCGATGGCGGCGCCGATCAGTTGACCGCGGCGCTGGGCGCGCCGCTCGTCTTGCGACATGCCCCGGTAGGGACGCGCTGGGGGAGTTTCTCGAGACATTCCTCTATTTTGCCATGAAATGTTGTCAGGACGAATTTGACAATATAGAGTGTCAGTATGGTCGAACCTACAAATGAAATCCTCGATGTGCTGATCGTCGGCGCCGGCCTGTCCGGCATCGGCGCGGCCTGGCACCTGCAGCGGCGCTGTCCGTCCAAGCGCTACGCGATCCTCGAGGCGCGCGACGCCATCGGCGGCACCTGGGACCTGTTCCGCTATCCCGGCGTTCGCTCCGATTCCGACATGTACACCCTCGGCTACGCCTTCCAGCCCTGGACCGCCGGCAAGGCGATCGCCGACGGGCCGTCGATCCGCGGCTACATCCGCGACACCGCGCGCGACAACGGCATCGACCGGCACATCCGCTTCGGGCACAAGGTGGTCGCGGCCGCCTGGTCCAGCCTCGAGGCCTGCTGGACCGTGCGGGCCGAGCACGACGGCGCGCAAGTAGCGATCCGCACCCGCTTCCTGTACATGTGCAGCGGCTACTACAGCTACGACGAAGCCTATCGCCCCACGTTCGAAGGCGAGGACCGCTACCTGGGCCGCATCGTCCAGCCACAGTTCTGGCCGCGGGACCTCGATTACCGCGACCGGCAGGTGGTGGTGGTCGGCAGCGGCGCGACAGCCGTGACCCTGGTGCCGGCATTGGCGCAGCAGGCGGCCCACGTGACCATGCTGCAGCGCTCGCCCACCTACGTGGTGGCGCGCCCGTCCGAGTACCGCTTCGCCCGACGTTTCAGGCGCTGGCTGCCGGAAAAGGCGGCCTACCGTGCCACCCGCTGGCGCGTGATCCTCGAGTCCATGCTGCTGTACCGCGTGGCGCGCAGCAAGCCGGAGCTGGCCAAGCAGAAGATCGTGGCGATGGCGCGTCACGCGCTGGGCCGCGACTTCGACGTCGACACCCATTTCACGCCCAGCTACAAACCCTGGGACCAGCGCGTCTGCGTGGTCCCTGACGGCGACATGTTCAAGGCCATCCGCAAGGGCCAGGCCTCGGTGGTCACCGACCATATCGAGCGCTTCACGGACACCGGCATCCTGCTCAAGTCCGGCAAGGAGCTGGCGGCGGACGTCGTGGTGCTGGCGACCGGCCTGAAGATCCGGATCCTGGGCGGCGTCGCGGTCACGGTCGACGGCCGGCCCTTCCACGCCAGCGAAGCCATGTCGTACAAGGGCATGATGCTGAGCGACCTGCCGAACTGCGTCATGACCTTCGGCTACACGAATGCCTCGTGGACCCTGAAGGCCGACCTGACCGCGGCCTATGTATGCCGGCTGCTGCGCTACATGGACCGCAAGGACCTGGCGATCGCGGTGCCGCGCCGCGAGGCCGGCGTCGCGCCGCAACCCTTCCTCAACTTCACGTCCGGCTACGTGCAGCGCGCGCAGAACGAGCTGCCGCAGCAGGGTTCGCGCAAACCCTGGCAGGTCTACCAGAACTATTTGCAGGACATGCTCACGATCCGCTACGGCCGCATCGCCGACGGCGTGATGGAATTCAGCCGCAAAGGAGGAACGACTTGAAACCCGCCATGAAACTGGTCGAGCGCGTCGCCGTCATCACCGGCGCCGGCAGCGGCATCGGCCGCGCCACGGCGCTCGCCATGGCCCGCCGCGGCTGCCACCTGGCGCTCGCCGACATCCACGAACAGAGCGTGCAGGAGACCGCGCGCGATGCCCAGGCGCTGGGCGTGCGCGCCACCGCGCACCGGCTCGACGTGGCCGACCGCGCCGCCGTCGCCGCCTTCCCGGCCGAGGTGAACGCCGCACACCGGCGCGTCGACCTCCTGATGAACAATGCCGGCGTGGCCCTGGGCGGGACCTTCGAGCAGGTCGGCGAGTCCGACTTCGACTGGCTGATGGAGATTAACTTCCACGGTGTGGTGCGGCTGACGCGCGCCTTCCTGCCGCTGCTGCGCCAGTCGGACGAAGCGCGCATCGTCAACGTCTCCAGCATCTACGGCATCATCACGCCGCCGGGTCAGGCGGCCTACGCGGCCAGCAAGTTCGCCGTGCGCGGCTTCTCGAACGCGCTGCGCCACGAGCTCGAGGGCAGCACGGTCGGCGTGTCGGTGGTGCACCCGGGCGGGGTCGCGACCTCGATCGCCAGGAACGCCCGCATTCCCGCCGGCGCGCCGGCCGACGACGTCGAACGCGGCCGCAGGACCATGGAAAAACTGCTGCGCATGCCGCCCGAACAGGCCGGCGAGATCATCGTGCGCGGCATCGAAAGGCGCCAGGCGCGCATCCTGGTCGGCAGCGACGCCAAGGCTGCCGCGCTGCTGGAACGCCTGGCCCCCGTCGGCTACTGGAAACTCCTGAAGAAAGCGATCAAGCGATGAACGTCTTCCTTGCCGTCGTCGGCATCCTGGCGATCCTGCTGGCTATCCTCGTCCTGTTCAGCTGGTATACCGCACGCAAGGTGGAGAGCGTGCTGCCGGCGAAGGGCCGCTACGTCGACGTGCCCGGCGCCCGCCTGCACATCCGCGAATTCGGCGAACAGAACGCGGAGCGTCCGGCGATCCTGATGATCCACGGCCTTGCCGGCCAGCTCTCGCATTACACCTATGGCGTGGCCGGCCGCCTGGCAGCGCGCCACCGCGTGATCGTGGTCGACCGTCCGGGCTCCGGCTACTCCACGCGCGCGCCGGAAGCGTCGGCCGATTTGTCGGCGCAGGCATCGGCGCTGGCGGCGCTGATCCGCACCCTGGAACTCGGCCCCAGCTTCGTGGTCGGACATTCGCTCGGCGGCGCGATCGCCCTGACGCTGGCGCTCGAGCATCCGCAGCAGGTGGCCGGCCTTGCCCTGCTCGCGCCCCTGACCCACATGCGCGACGACGTGCCGCCCGTGTTCAAGGGCCTGACCATCGCATCGCCGCGGATGCGCAAGCTGGTGGCGTGGACGCTGGCGATTCCGGCCTCGGTCAAGAACAGCAAGGCGACGCTCGAAGCGGTATTCGGGCCGGAGGCGGTGCCGCAGGACTTCGCGACCAAAGGCGGCGGCCTGCTGTCGTTGCGGCCATCGGCCTTCCTTTCCGCATCGAGCGACTTGCAGGCCCTGCCGGCGCGCCTGCCGCAGGTGCAGGAACGCTACCACGAGCTGCGTGTGCCGGTGAGCGTGTTGTACGGGAAGGATGACCGGATCCTGGACTGGAAAGCGAACGGGCAGGCGCTGGTCGACAAGCTGCCGGGGGCGCGGCTGGTGCTGGTCGAGGGTGGACATATGCTGCCGATCACGCAGGTGGACCTCACCGCGGACTTTATCGAGGCGGCGCTGGCCGGCACGCAAGGCGGCAGCACCGCGACAGACGCCGCCGTCCGCTGAGCGTCATCCCCGCGCAGGCGGGGATCCAGGCTTGGGTTCCCGCCTGCGCGGGAAGTCGTTTCCGGCAATGCCGGAAACGACATGTCAGACAGCCGCCACCGCATTCACCAGCACCGCCGCCAGCGCCATCAAATCGTAGGGCTTGCGCAGCACCACCGCGTCCGGCCAGTTGCTGACCTCTCCCTTGCCGGTCGCGAACACGATGCGGATGCCCGGCGCCAGCACGCGCGCTTCGGCGGCCAGCATGTCGCCCGACATGCCCGGCAGCTGGACATCCGTGATCAGCACGTCGGATTCGTTCGAGATCAGCGCCAGCGCCTCCTCCGCGGTGCCGGCCGAGCGCACCTCGTGGCCGAGGTGGACCAGCAGCGCTTCGGTGCTGTCGCGGATTTCTTCCTCATCCTCCACCAGCACGATGCGCAGGGGCTGGCCGCCCGTATGTTCATCGGCGGAGGGACGCGGCGCCGGCGGCTCGCCCGACGCACGCCCGCGCTGGTTGGCCAGCACCTGGCGGATGCGCCGCGCCAGGCTTTCGCGGGTATAGGGCTTGCCGAGCAGCTCGACGCCGGGGTCGAGGCGGCCGCCGTGCACGATCGCGTTTTCCGTGTAGCCCGAGGTGAACAGCACCGCCAGGTTCGGCAGGCGCTCGCGCGCCATGCGCGCCAGTTCCGGGCTGCGCAGGGCGCCCGGCATGACGACGTCGGTAAACAGCACGTCGATCGGCACGCCGGATTCGACCACCGCAAGCGCGCTGGCGGCGTCGGCCGCCTTCAGCACGCGGTAGCCGAGGTCGGTCAGCATCTCGACCACGGTGGTGCGCACCGCTTCGTCGTCTTCCGCCACCAGGATGGTTTCGGTGCCGCCGACCGCCGCCATCGGCTCGACCGGCGGCGCCATCGCATCCTCGAGGGCCAGGGTGCGCGGCAGGTAGATCTTGACGGTCGTGCCCTGCCCCGGCTCGCTGTAGATCTTGACGTGGCCACCGGACTGCTTGACGAAGCCGTATACCATCGACAGGCCCAGGCCCGTTCCCTTGCCTTCGTCCTTGGTCGAGAAGAAGGGCTCGAAGGCCTGGCGCAGCACCTCGGGCGCCATGCCGGCGCCGGTGTCGGTCACGCCGATCATCACGTACTGGCCGGGCGTCACCTCGGCGTGGTTGCGGCAATACAGGTCGTCCAGCACCGCGTTGTTCGCCTCGATGGTCAGGCGTCCGGCGCCGCTCATGGCGTCGCGCGCGTTGATGGCCAGGTTCAGCACCGCGTTCTCGACCTGGGCGACGTCGACCGCGGTATTCCACAGGCCGCCCGAGAGCACCAGTTCGATTTCGACTTCCTCGCCCAGCGAGCGGCGCAGCATGTCCTCCATGCCCATCACGACGCGGCTGACCTTCACCACGCGCGGCTCGAGCGGCTGGCGGCGCCCGAAGGCCAGCAGGTAGCTGGCCAGCTTGGCGCCCTTCTCGACCGCCGAGCGCGCATTCGCGATCCAGCGCTGGCCTTCGCCGCCCTCGCAATGCACTTCCAGCAGCTGCAGGTTGCCGGAGATGATCTGCAGCAGGTTGTTGAAATCGTGGGCCACGCCGCCGGTCAGCTTGCCGATGGTTTCCATCTTCTGCGACTGCTGCAGCGCCAGTTCGGTGCGGCGGATCTGTTCGGCCTGTTCGCGGTCGGCCGTGATGTCGCGCCCGATCGCGTGGATGAAGGCGGCGTCCGGCGCGGCCGACCACGACAGCAGGCACCAGTTGCCGTCCTTGCGGCGGAAACGGTTCTCGAACTTGTAGACGTAACGCCCCTCGCCGAGTGAAGCCATCTGGGCCTCCGTGGCGGCCTGGTCGTCCGGGTGCACCAGCTCGAGGAAGTTGCGGCCGGCGATGTCGCTTTCGCTCCAGCCCAGCAGCGAGCCGAAGGCCGGGCTGACCGCTTCGACCCGGCCGTCGAAGCCGGCGACCAGCATCACGTCCTTCGACAGCCGCCACATGCGGTCGCGTTCCGCGGTGCGCAGCGCGACCTGCTGTTCCAGGCTCGCATTCAGGTGTTCGAGGCGCTGCTCGTCCTGCTTGCGGTCTTCGATGTCGGTATTGGTGCCGACCCAGGCGCTGACTTCGCCATCCTCGCCTCGCAGCGGCGTCGCGCGGCACAGGTGCCAACGGTAGCCGCCGTCGGCCGCGCGCAGGCGCATCTCGGCTTCGTAGGTGGCGCTTGACGCCACCGCGATCGCCCAGCGCGTGGTGACCGCGGCCAGGTCGTCCGGATGCACGATCCGGGTCCAGCCGGTGCCGCCGAGGTCCTCGAAACCGAGCCCGCTGTAGGCATAGGCGTGTTCGTTGAACCAGTCGCTCTTGCCGTCCGCGGTGGCGCTCCAGACGTGGTGGGGAATCGCCTGCGCGAAGCTGAGGAAGCGCGCGTCGCTGCTGCGCCGCGCCTGTTCGGCCAGCACCCGTTCCGTCACGTCGTGGCCCTGCACGAAGATGCCGGTGACGCTGCCGTCCTCGTCGCGCAGCGGCTGGTAGACGAAGTCGATGTAGTACAGGCGGCGCTCGTTGCCGCCCTGCCCCAGCCACAGCGGCGCGGCAAGGGCGGCATGCGGTTCGCCGCTGCGGTACACCCGGTCGAGCAGTTCGATGAAGCCCTGCGGCACCGTTTCCGGCAGCGCCAGGCGGATGGGCCGGCCGATCACCGGCCGCGCGCCGATCAGCGTGCTGTAGGCCGCGTTCACCAGCGCGAAGATGTGGTCCGGTCCGGTAAGCTGGGCGACGAAGCCGGGGGCCTGCTGGAAGATCGCGCGCAGGCGGCTGTGTTCCGCGTCCAGGCCGGCTTCGGCCCTGACCTTGGCGGTGCTTTCGTTCACCACCGCCATTACCCCCAGCACGGCGCCGTCCTCGCCGGGGACCGGCGAATAATCGAGATCGAACCAGCAATTCGCAGTCCTGCCGTCGCGCTCCAGCGTCATCGGCTTTTCGCGATACGACAGCGTGCCGCCCGCCAGCACGGTCGACAGCACGTTGGCATTGAAGGCAGCCGCTTCCGGCCAGGCCTCGCACACCGGCATGCCGAGCATGGCCGGATGGCGCGAAGCGGCAATCGCCGCATAGCCCTCGTTATAGATCATCACGCCCTCGGACCCCCACAGGGTCGCGATCGGCGCCGGCGAGCGCAGGACCAGTTCGACGGTGGTGCGCATGGCGGCCGGCCAGCGGGCGATCGGGCCGAGGGTCGTGGCGCTCCAGTCGAAGTCGTCGATCAGTCTGCCGAGGTGTCCGCCGTCCGTGCCGAAGGATCGGGCCGGGGTCGCGTCGCGCATCGCCATGTTATCAATTTGCCTATACTTTTTATGAAGTGTGCAATTGTAATTGGTTTGCAGCTTAGAGGAAACACGATTCAAGGATGGCAACGACTTCTGATCGATGGCCTGCACGCGCAAGCAATCGGCTGGCTGTCCAAGACCCGCGCACGCTTGCCGCAGTCGGCAAGCTTTCGCTGCGGCGCGTGCTAGTGTCTTGGCTTGCAGCCGTCGGCCGATCGCGTCTTCTTCGTCGCAGGACGTGCTGCAAAGCAGCAGAAAAATATTCCCGCAAAACACGCGTGCGAGGCCCTGCCGCCCTTAATATGTTTCTGCTGCACACACCTTTACCGAAGGGAATAGTGAACTATGAGCCAGAGTCAACCTCTGTCGCTGCACGTCCCGGAGCCTACCGGCCGCCCGGGTTGCAAGACTGATTTTTCGTATCTTGGTGTGAATCCGGCCGGCATCGTGCCGCGCCCGCCCGTCGACGTCCGCTACCAGGACACGGCGGAGATCGCATCGAGCCTGATCCGCGTACTCGACGACAACGACGAGGCCGTCGGCCCCTGGGCGCCCGAGCTGGACAAGGAGACCCTCCTGCACGGCCTGCGCACCATGATGAAGACCCGCATCTTCGACGCCCGCATGGTGATCGGCCAGCGCCAGAAGAAGATGTCGTTCTACATGACTTCGCTCGGCGAGGAAGCCATCGGCACCGCCCACGCGCTGGCGCTGAAGGACGGCGACATGTGCTTCCCGACCTACCGCCAGCAGAGCCTGCTGATGGCGCGCGCGTATCCGATGGTCGACATGATTTCCCAGCTGCTGTCCAACGAACGCGACCCGCTGAAGGGCCGCCAGCTGCCGGTGATGTACTCGTCCAAGAAAGACGGCTTCTTCACGATTTCCGGCAACCTCGCGACCCAGATCCCGCAGGCGGTCGGCTGGGCCATGGCCTCCGCCATCAAGGGCGACACGAAAATCGCCTCGGGCTGGATCGGCGACGGCGCCACCGCCGAAAGCGATTTCCATACCGGCCTGACCTTTGCCCACGTCTACCGCGCCCCCGTGATCCTGAACGTGGTCAACAACCAGTGGGCGATCTCGACCTTCCAGGCCATCGCCGGCGGCGAGAGCGTGACCTTCGCCGCGCGCGGCGTCGGCGCCGGCATCGCTTCGCTGCGGGTGGACGGCAACGACTTCCTGGCCGTCTACGCGGCCTCCTGCTGGGCCGCCGAACGCGCCCGCGGCAACCTGGGCCCGACCCTGATCGAATGGGTCACCTACCGCGCCGGCCCGCACTCCACCTCCGACGACCCCGCGCGCTACCGCCCCGCCGACGAGTGGACCTACTTCCCGCTGGGCGACCCGATCGGCCGCCTGCGGCGCCACCTGGTCAAGAAGGGCTGGTGGTCGGACGCCGAGCACGAAGCGCTGCAGGCCGCGCTGGAAGCCGAAGTCCTGGCCGCGCAAAAGGAAGCCGAGCAATATGGCACGCTGATCGACGGACGCGTGCCGAGCGCCGCATCGATGTTCGAGGACGTCTACGAAGAGATGCCCGAACACCTGCGCCGCCAACGCCAACAACTGGGGGTGTGACGTGATGCGAGATATCGAGAAAGACAGCGTCGCGACCGACCAAGCCGCGGCGGAAAAGACCACGCCGATGACCATGATCCAGGCCCTGCGCTCGGCCATGGACGTGATGATGGAGCGCGATCCGAACGTGGTGGTGTACGGCCAGGACGTCGGCTACTTCGGCGGGGTGTTCCGCGTCACCGACGGCCTGCAGGCCAAGTACGGCAAGCACCGCGCCTTCGATGCCCCGATCTCCGAGGGTGGCATCGTCGGCACTGCGGTCGGCATGGCGGCTTACGGCCTGCGCCCGGTGGTCGAGATCCAGTTCGCCGATTATTTCTACCCGGCGACCGACCAGATCGTCTCCGAGGCGGCGCGCCTGCGCTATCGTTCGGCCGGCGACTTCACCTCGCCGCTGACCATCCGCATGCCCTGCGGCGGCGGCATCTACGGCGGCCAGACCCACAGCCAGAGCCCGGAAGCCTTCTTCACCCACGTCTGCGGCCTGCGCACCGTGATGCCGTCGAATCCCTACGATGCGAAGGGCCTGCTGATCGCATCGATCGAGAACAACGATCCGGTGATCTTCCTGGAGCCGAAGCGCCTGTACAACGGGCCCTTCGACGGTCACCACGACCGTCCGGTGGTCTCCTGGGGCAAGCACGACATGGGCAAGGTGCCCGAGGGCTATTACACCGTCCCGCTGGACAAAGCGGCCATCTTCCGCCCGGGTGCGGACCTGACCGTGCTGACCTACGGCACCATGGTCTGGGTATCGGAAGCGGCGGCCAAGGAAACCGGCATCGATGCCGAGATCATCGACTTGCGCACGCTGTGGCCGCTGGACCTGGACACCATCGTCGAATCGGTCAAGAAGACCGGCCGCTGCGTCGTGGTCCATGAGGCGACCAAGACCAGCGGCTTCGGCGCCGAACTGGCGGCGCTGGTGCAGGAACACTGCTTCTACCACCTGGAAGCGCCGATCGAGCGCGTTGCCGGCTGGGACACGCCCTACCCGCATGCGCAGGAATGGGCCTATTTCCCTGGACCGGACCGCGTCGGCGCGGCACTCAAACGAGCAATGGAGGCATAAAGGTGGGTATTCACGTCATCAAGATGCCCGACGTGGGCGAAGGTATTGCGGAATGCGAAGTGGTGGCCTGGCGCGTGCAGCCGGGTGACGCCGTCAAGGAAGACCAGATCCTGGCCGATGTCATGACCGACAAGGCCACGGTCGAGATCCCGTCGCCTTGTCGGTCATGACATCGGCCAGGATCTGGTCTTCCTTGACGGCGTCACCCGGCTGCACGCGCCAGGCCACCACTTCGCATTCCGCAATACCTTCG
>CAJYXO010000217.1 GCA_913778765.1 uncultured Massilia sp.
CAGATCCAGCACTTCACGGAGGAGCTCAAGCACGCCTTCAGCCGCAAGCTGGCGCTCGAAAGCCAGCTCCGCGCCGCCCTCGACCACAGCGAACTGTTCCTGCTGTACCAGCCGAAGATCGCACTCAAGGATGGCAGCGTGGCCGGCCTCGAAGTGCTGCTGCGCTGGCGCCATCCGCAGCACGGCCTGATTCCGCCCACCGAGTTCATCCCGGTGGCCGAGGAAGCCGGACTGATCGTGGAGATCGGCGAATGGGTGCTGAAGACGGCGGTCGACCAGTGCCGCCGCTGGCGCGCGGACGGCGTGCCGCCGGTGCCGGTGGCGGTCAACCTGTCGGCCCACCAGTTCCACCGCACCGACATCGTCGGCTGCGTCGATACCGTGGTGCGCGACGCCGGCATGGCGCCGGGCGCGCTCGAACTGGAGCTGACGGAAAGCGCCTCGGTCCAAGACCCCGAACGCAGCGCCGAGCTGATGGCGCGCCTGCGCTGCCTCGGCTGCACCATCAGCATCGACGACTTCGGCACCGGCTATTCGAGCCTCAGCTACCTGAAGCGGCTGCCGGTCGACAAGCTCAAGATCGACCGCTCCTTCGTGCAGGACATGCACCAGAGCGCCGACTCGCTGGCGATGGTGAAGGCCATCATCGCCATGGCCCACAGCCTGCGCCTGGAAGTCATCGCCGAGGGGGTCGAACTGGCGGCGCAGCTCGAAGGCCTGCGCGCGGCCGGCTGCGACCAGATCCAGGGCTTCTATTACAGCAAGCCGCTGAGCGCCGAGGATTGCGCCGCTTATCTACGCGAACACGCCGCGGAGAGACCGCGGTGAAGGTTTGCCGCGCGCTGCGAGAGGCTTTACAATTGCGTAACAGCAACATAGCAGATTGAACCATGCGCTACTCGCACACCCACAAGGCTGAAACGCGCCGGCGCATCGTCGATGAAGCCGCGCGCCGCTTCCGCCGCGACGGCGTCGCCGGCACCGGCCTTGTGCCCCTGATGAAGGCACTGGGCATGACCCACGGCGGCTTCTACGCCCACTTCCCGTCGAAGGAAGCACTGGTCGACGCTTCGCTCGAGGCCGCGGCCGACGCCGTCAACCAGCGCTGGCAGGACCCGCTGTCGCCTTCCCGGCTGCGCGACTTCCTGGCCAGTTATCTCTCTCCACACCACCGGGACCATGCCGGCGAAGGCTGCCCGCTGCCCAGCCTGTGCGCCGAACTCGGGCTGCGCGGCCAACCCAGCCCTGTCTCGGATGCCTTGGTCCGGCGCATGGCGGCGCGGCTGCAGGATTGTACGTTCTCCGCTGGGGGCGCCGATGCGGAAGGGAACCAGGGCCTGGTGTTGCTGTCCGCGCTGGTCGGGGCGCTCACTTTGTCGCGTGCGGTGGCCGACCCGGCGCTCTCGGAACGGATCCTCGGCGCCGTGCATGCGGCGGTGCAGGCGCCGCCCGCTCAGGGATAGCGCACCGGCCGGCCCAGGGTATCGGGCAGCGGGATGAACTCGGTCTCGCCCGGCACCTGCGGGAAGCGCATTGCGCGCCAGTCTTCCTTGGCCTGCTCGATCCGGTCGGCCGAGCTGGAGACGAAGTTCCAGGTCAGGTAGCGTGGACCGTCCATCGGCTCGCCGCCGAGCAGCATCACGCGCGCACCCTTGCCGTTACCGGCGGCCAGGGTCACCGCCGCGCCGGGCTTCAGCACCAGCAGCTGGCCGGGACCGAAGCTGCCGTCGCGGCCCAGGTCGAGCGTGCCTTCCACCACATAGATGGCCTGCTCGCCGTACTCGGCCGGCATGCCCAGGCGCGCGCCGGGCTGCAGCGCCAGGTCGACGTAGAACATCGGCGACTCGACCGGCACCGGAGCGCGCTTGCCGAAGTAGTCGCCGGCGATGATGCGGGCCGTCGCGCCATCTCCCTCGAGCACCGGCAGCTCGTCGGCGCCGATATGCGAGAAACTCGGGTCCTTCTCTTCCTTCGCTTTCGGCAGCGCCACCCAGCATTGCAGTCCGTGCAGCAGCGAGCCCTGGGCGCGCACCAGCGGACCGGTGCGCTCGGAGTGGACGATGCCCTTCCCGGCCGTCATCCAGTTGACGGCGCCGGGGCGGATGTCCTGCACCGTGCCGAGGCTGTCGCGGTGCGAGATCTCGCCCTCCAGCAGGTAGGTGACGGTGGACAGGCCGATGTGCGGATGCGGGCGGACGTCGATGCCGGTGCCGGCGTTGAACACGTGCGGTCCCATCTGGTCGAGGAAGACGAAGGGGCCGACCATGCGCCGGTCCTTGTGCGGCAGCGCACGCCTGACTTCGAAGCCGCCGCCCAGGTCGTGGGTGCGCGGCACCACGATGGTTTCCAGCATGCTCTGTTCGTCGTGATGGTCGAGTTCCATTTATTCAGCCTCCGTGGTGATCTGGATCTGCCCGGACAGGGTCTTGTGGACCGGGCACTTGTTGGCGACGTCCGTCAGCCGCTGCTTTTCTTCTTCGCCCAAGGCGCCGAGATAGCGGATGCCGCGGTGCAGGACGTAGGCCGCGCCTTCCTGGCCGTGGCGCACCGTCACCTGCACTTCGTCCAGCTGCCAGCCCTTGCGCTTCGCATACAGGTTGACCGTCAGCGTGGTGCAGGCCGCCAGCGCCGCCGCCAGCAGGTCGTGCGGTTCGGGGCCGCTGGCCTCGCCGCCGAATTCCGGCGCCACGTCCGTCAGGAGCCGGTGCGGCCCGATCTCGATCACCTGCTGCATCGGCCCCTGGCCGCGGTGGGTCTTGATGTCCATGATACGCGATCCTCTCGTTCAGTCCGTTCAGGCGGCGCGGGTGCGCAGGATGGCGCCGGCTTTCGCCTGCACGCGCTGGCGCTCGACGTCGAAGATCACCAGCATCGCGCCCAGGATCGCCACGTTCTTCAGGAAGTGGTTCATCTGGTTCTGGAACTCGGCCGCGCCGGCGTCCCAGAAGGCGTGGAAGATCAGCGTGACCGGCACCAGGAACAGCGCCAGGCCGAGGCTGGCCCAGCGCGCCTGGAAGCCCGTCACCAGGGCCAGGCCGCCGCCGACTTCCAGCGCGATGGCGCCGGCCAGCAGCAAACTGGCAAAGGGCAGGCCCATGCTGGCCATCCAGCCGGCGACGCCGGCGAAGCCGAGAATCTTGCCGATGCCGGACACGACGAACAGGACGCCGACGAGGGCGCGGCCGACGGGGTAGAGTTTGCTGGTTTCCATGGTGTTTCTCCTAGTGGGTGAAGTGTCGATGGAAGCCATTATGGCCATCCGGCCGGCGGAAGAAAAACGAGTTATTTCCCTGCCTATCATCGAATTTTTCGACAAGCGATCCACGGCGGGTCAGACCTGGGCCGGCAGCCGTCCGCAGCCGATCACCGGCAGCCACGGCAGCAGGGACAGGGCCGCCTGCGCACGGGCGCGCACAGGTGGTCGAGCCGGCTGCCGGCATGCGTTACCATGGACGGATGAAAGCGCCTGCCACCCTTTCCGCTGCGCCCGCCCGCAACTTCGGCATCGACTGCCTGCGCGGCTTCGCCATCCTGCTGGTGGTCGTGCACCACCTGGCCCTGCCCTTCCGCCTGCCGCTTGGTCCCAGCCTGCTGCAGGCCTGGCTGCCGAAGCGCCTGCTGAACGCCGTCAGCTTCAATGGCTACGAAGCCGTGTTCATCTTCTTCGTCATCTCCGGCTTCCTGATCGCGACCCGCATCCTCGAGCGCGACGGCGGCCTGGCGCAAGTGGACCTGCGCCGCTTCTACCGCGCCCGCGCGCTGCGCATCCTGCCGCTGCTCCTGCTGACCCTGGCCGCGCTGTCGGTGCTTGCCCTGTTCGGCGCGCCAGGCTTCGCCCCGGACGGCAGCAGACAGAGCCTGGCCGGCCTGCTCGGTTCCGCCCTGAGCTTCACCTTCAACTGGTACGAAGGCCGCACCGGCTGGGCGCCGGCCGGCTGGGACGTACTGTGGTCGCTGTCGATCGAGGAAGCGTTTTATCTGGGGTTTCCGCTGCTCTGCCTGTGGCTGCCGCGGCGCCTGCTGGTCGGCCTGCTGCTGGCCTGGGCGCTGGCCCTGCTGCCGCTGCGCGGACTGGTGCCGGCCGCCGACGAAGTCTGGTGGGAGAAGGCCTATCTGCCCGGCATGTCCGCCATCGCCTGGGGCGTGCTGGCCGCCCTGCTGGCGCGGCGCTGGCGGCCGTCGCGGCGCGACGCACGTGCGCTGGCGCTGTTCGGCGCCTTCTGTATCGTCATGGTGCTGGGCTGGGGCGAACTGGTGCACCGCCACCTGTTCAAGTCCGGCATGTACGGCCTGGTGATCGGCGCAGCCACGATGCTGCTGGCCTTCCAGGCGCATCCGCCGCTGCCGCCGCAGTCAAGGCGCTTCCCTGGCCTGGGCTGGCTGGCGCGCATGGGCAGCCTGAGCTACGAGCTGTACCTGTCGCACATGTTCGTGGTCCTGGCTGCCACCGGCCTTTACCGCGCGCTGCTGGGCAAGGAGCAGGCATGGACCTTCACGGTCTACCTGCCGGTGCTGCTGCTGTGCTACGGGCTGGCGTTGGTGCTGGAGCGGTTCACGATCCGCTTTACGCGCCCGCGCAGCGGAGCCGCGGACGCCGCCGCGCGCCCCGCCGTGCTCACCTAGCGCTGGCTGTCGATCCAGCGCCGCACCTGGCTTTCCAGAATGGGCAGCGGCAGCGTGCCGTCGCCCAGCACCACCTCATGGAACTTCGCATAGCTGAACTTCGGTCCGAGCGCCTGCTGCGCCCGCGCGCGCAGTTCGAGGATCTTCAGCGCGCCGGTCTTGTAGGCCAGCGCCTGGCCCGGCCACACCATGTAGCGTTCGATCTGGTTGGCGGCGCGCGCCTCGCTGTAGCCGAGGTTTTCCATGGCATAGGCGATCGCCTTTTCGCGCGACCAGCCCTGGGCGTGCATGCCGGTGTCGACCACCCGGCGCACGGCGCGCAGCAGTTCGTCGTTCAGGTGGCCGAACCAGGCGGCCGGGTCGTCGTACAGGCCGAAATCCTTGCCCAGGGTTTCGCAGTACAGGGCCCAGCCTTCGCCATAGGCCGCCGCGCTCGGGTGCTCGGTGAAGAACTTGCGGAAGTCCGGCAGCGGCAATTCCTTCAGCAGCGCCGCGTGCAGGTGGTGGCCCGGCACGCCTTCGTGCAGCAGCAGCGTCGACATGCCGACGGTGCTGTACTGGCGCGGGTCGTTGACCACGGCCCAGAACACGCCCGGGTGCGAACCGTCGGCGGCGACCGGGGTGTAATGGTCGGAGGCGGTGGCGCGCGTCAGTTCCGGCTCGAGCTGGATGCTCAGCCTGGCCTTGGGCAGCAGGCTGAAATAGGCGGGCAGCTTGCCTTCGACCGTGGCATAGATCTCGCGGTAGCGCGCCAGCACTTCCTGGTCGGTCTTGAAGGGCTTGTACTTCGCTTGCTCCTCGACCCAGTGCGGGAAGCGCGCCAACGGGCCTTCATAGCCCATGCGCGGCGCCAGCGCCGTCATCTGCTGGCGGATGCGCGCCACTTCCTTCAGGCCCAGCGCGTGGATCTCGGCGGGTGCCAGGTCCAGGTTCGTGTTGTTGCGGATGCGCGCCTGGTACCAGGCGGCGCCGTTCGGCAGCGCGCCGTAGCCGGCGGTACTGCGGCCGGCCTTCAGGTAATCGGTCTCGAGGAAGGCGCACAGGCGCGCCAAAGCCGCGTCGATGTCCACGGCGGCCTTGCGGTAGCCGGCGGCGAGTTCGCGCTTGTCCTGCTCCGGGAAGCCGGCCGGCAGGCGCTTGGCCGGCGAGTAGAAGACGCTGGCTTCCGGATCGCGCTGGCGCAGCTGACGGAACTGCGGCAGCATGCGCGTGGTGATGATCTTCGGCTGCACCACGCCCGTGCGGATGCCTTCCTTCATGTTGGCGATCGCCTGGTCGATCCAGGCCGGCAACTGGTCCAGGCGGCGCAGGTAGGCGCGGTATTGGGCGGGTGTCTCCAGCGGCTGGGAACCGGTGCCACCGGCGTAGTTCGCCAGGTTGCTCGGCATGTTGTCGAACTGGTTCAGCGGCAGCAGGTGCTCGGGGAATTTCTCGAGGTCGAGCTGGGCGCCAATCTCGAACACGAGGATGTCGTGGTTCAGGCGCGCCTTGGGCGACAGCTTGCCGGTGTCGATCGCCTGGAGCTGGCGCAGCATCGCGTGGTTGTCGGCCAGGTATTGGGCACGCACCTTGGGCGCGATCGCCATGCCGAGCTGGTCGTCGTAGCGGCTGTCGCCATTGGCCGTCGCATACAGCATCGGGTCGAAGCGGGCGCGCAGGTCGTAGAAGCGCGCGGCGACCTGGTCGACCTGTTGTTCAGCGCCCTGGGCGGTGGCCGCGGCCGGCGCTTGCGCGAATGCGGCAGGCGCTTGTGCGGCGAGGAGGGAGGCGGCCAGGACGGCGGCGCGCAGCGGCCGGGCGATCGGGTTCATGCTGATCCTTCTTGAATGAGATGCCGGGAAG
>CAJYXO010000218.1 GCA_913778765.1 uncultured Massilia sp.
TGCAGCCGGTGCCGGTGAGGCTGCCGGACTGGCCGTATCAATCGCTGAACGCGGTGCTGTTCGCGGAAGCGGCGGCGGCCTTCGAAGGGATCACGCTCGACCATCGCGTCGACCAGCTCAAGGCCCAGGTGCCGGACGCCTGGCCGAACCTGTTCCGTGAAGCGCGCTTCCTGTCGGCGGTCGACTTCGTACAGGCCGACCGCATGCGGCGCAAGGTGGCGCTGGAGATGGCGCGCATCTTCGGTGAAGTCGACTTGCTGCTGGTGCCTTCGCTGCGCGACGAGATGCTGACGATCTCGAATTTTACCGGCCACCCTTCGCTGACCCTGCGCACAGGCGCCGTGACGGTGGCGCAGGCGCGCAGCGACTGGGCGCCGAATCCGGCGCAGCCGCTGCCGACCTTTTCGCCGCCGCGCCGCGTGCCGCATGGCGTGACCCTGATCGGGCGGCTGTTCGATGAAGGGACCATCGGCCGGGTCGGGCTGGCGCTGGAGAAGGCGGCCGGCGTCGCAGGCGAACGGCCGCCGGGTTTCTGAGTCAGGCGCCGCGTTCGAGACGCCGGTAATACACCAGCGAATACGCCGCCGGCGCCAGCGCCCCCATCACGATCGCCGCGATCCCGACGTGGAAGGGCAGGCCGAGCAGCGCCGCCGCGAGGGCCAGCAATCCGCCCGCCACCATGGTCTTGCCGGCCAGGCGATGGGTGGCGTACCAGACCCGGTCGCTGGCCAGGGTCCACGGCGTGCGCACGCCGAGCCAGAAGTTGCGCCTGACCTTGCCGATCACGTTCCCCAGCAGGACGATGGCGGCGCCGAGGCCGCCCAGCAGGGCGCGTCCGACGTCGACTGCGCCGTGGGTCAACACCATCAACAGGATCGCCTGGACGTAGGCCAGCAGCGCGACCACCACCATGCCGGAAAACCACCAGGTCTCGCCGAAGCCGTCGACCTGGTATTTGTGCGGCGAGACCTTGCGCAGCGCAGGCCATAGCAGCACCAGCGCGGCGAGGATCGCCGGCTGCAGGAAGACAGTGGCCCGCGGGCCGTGGCCGTCCACCTGGCCGGCGGCGTTCCAGTGCGTCGGCACGGTGCCCGGCAGGTCCGGGTAAACGAGGGCGGTGGCGCCCACGGCCGCTGCCAGCACCGGTATCGACCACCACAGGAAACGCTGTTTCGTCATTGTTCATTCTCCCCGGCGCCGCGCGCCATGTCCATGGTCCATGCCAGTACGTCTTCCAGGACCGTCGTGTTCAGCGCGTACCAGATGGTCTGGCCTTCGCGCCGGCTGGTGATCAGGCCGGCGTCCTTCAGCACCGAAAAATGGTGCGACATGGTCGGCTTGGTCATGTCGAAACGGGCGGCGACGTCGCCGGCCGTCATCTCTTCCTTGCGCAGCAGGTGCAGGATCTCGCGCCGGGTCGGATCGGCGATGGCCTTGAAGGCGGCGGTGAGGGAGCCTGTCATGTTCGGTCTTTGTCTAATTAGATGTTTATCGAAATATAGGCCGGTCCGCTGCCGAAGTCAAGCGCCGGCAAACCCGGCCGCGCGCGCTTATCATGGTTGACCTGTCAATGAAAGCGAGGTGAATCCATGAACCCATCGTCCACGTCCGTCCTGCGCATCGCCGCCTTTTCCGACGGCGCCCAGGGCGGCAACCCGGCCGGCGTCTGGATCGGCGAGAGCCTGCCGCCGGCGGCCGAGATGCAGCGCCTGGCGCATGCAGTGGGCTTTTCCGAAACCGCCTTCGCGGCCCGCGAAGGGGAGGCTTTTCGGGTGCGTTATTTTTCCCCGGCGGCCGAAGTGGCCTTCTGCGGCCACGCCACCATCGCCCTCGGCGCCGCGCTGGCGGGAAGGTATGGCGACGGCGTCTATCCGCTGGTCCTGAACCAGGCCCGCATCACGGTCGAAGGCCGGGTCGAAGGCGGCCTGACCTCGGCCGCGCTGCAGTCGCCGCCCACCTGGAGCAGGGCGGCTGATCCGCAACTGGTGGCGGAAGCCCTGGCCCTGTTCGGCTACGGCGAGGCCGACCTCGACCCGCGCATCCCGCCGGGCCTGGCCCACGCCGGCAACGACCACCTGGTGCTGGCCCTGCAAAGCCGCGACCTGCTGGCCGCCATGCGCTACGAGCTGGAAGCGGGGCGCGCCCTGATGCAGCGCTACGGCCTGGTCACCATCGTGCTGGTCTACGCCGAGAGCGCGCGCCTGTTCCATACCCGGAATCCCTTCGCCGTCGGCGGGGTCTACGAGGATCCGGCCACCGGCGCCGGCACCGCGGCCCTGGCCGGCTACCTGCGCGACCTCGGCTGGCCGCACGGCGGAGGAATCGACGTGGTGCAGGGCGAGGACATGGGCATGCGTTCGCGCCTGCACGCGGATATCGGGATCGAGCCCGGGAGTTCGATCCGGGTGGCCGGCACGGCCCGTTCAATGATGTCAAACAGGAAATAAGGCCAAAAAGCACGTTTCTTCGGCGTTTAGGAATTTTTTAAGGGATTGATAATGGTCAACAACAAATGCCGTTGTCTCTTTTATAGGAAGTCCTGCCATGGATATGTGCCAATCCGCCATTCTGTTGTCCGCCGCCAAGCAGGCGATGCCGACCGAGCGTCTGCCGTTCACCATCCGCCGCGTCGAAACTGAAGATAGCCTCCGGAAAGCGGTCGGCATCCGTCACGCGGCCTACGCCCGCCATGTGCCGGAGTTCGCGCGCTCGCTGGAAGCGCCGGAAGCCTGCGATTACGCCGACGACACTGTGGTACTGATCGCCGAGTCCAAGCTGGACGGCTCGGCGATCGGCACCGCGCGCATCCAGACCAACCTGCACGGCCAGCTCCACATCGAGGAATCGGTCGAATTGCCCGAGTGGCTGCAGGGCCGCCGCCTGGCCGAAGTCACCCGCCTGGGCGTGTCCGAAGGCCGCATCGGCCACGTGGTCAAGATCGCCCTGATCAAGGCCTGCTTCGAATACTGCGAGCAGAACGGCATCGATTACGCCGTCGTCACCGGCCGCCGTCCGATCGACCGCCACTACGAACAGTTGCTTTTCAGCGACGTTCTTGAGAACAAGGAGATGGTGCCGCTGCGCCACGTGGGCGGCATCCCGCACCGCGTCATGGCCTTCGAAATCGCCACCGGCGAACAGCGCTGGGCCGCGGCGCGCCACCCTTTGCTGGGCTACTTCCGCCATACGCATCACCCGGACATCGACATCGCGCCGCGCGTGCCGGCAACTGCGAAAGTCCGCCCCGGTCTGCGCCAGGCGCTGCCGACCGCCGGGCGCCTCAGCCAATTTGCAATGGCTTAAAAGAAAAAATTGCATGACGGCATGGATTGCAGGCTGTATCCTTGCGAAAATCGATGCCGTCGGCAGGGCACACTGCGGGCGAGCGTCCCGTTCGCAGTCGATTGCCATCCATGCTCAAGCCTTTTACCAGAACGCGCAAAACGAATTCGTCGATAGCGCACCGTGTCATTGAAGCGGTGCTGCGCTTCTTTGCCGTCTATATCATCCCGATCGCGATCGGGATCGTGTCCCTGATCGCGCTCCTGTTCTGGCACGACCATTACGTGGCGACCGGCGAGCAGGCGCTCGAGGTCAAGGTGCTGGCGACCGGCACCGCGCTGACGCCGGCCCAGGCCCTGCGCGGACTGGCCCAGCATGCCCCGGTCGACTTCCACGAAACCCAGTTGTCCGAAACGCCGGTCTGGCTGGAATTCTCCGCCGCCGGCAAGGACGTGGACGAGGTCGAGTTCCCCTCGCGTCACATCGTCGACATCGCCTGCTGGGATGCGCGCACCCTGCGCTCGCTGGGCCAGGGCTCGCGCAACGGCGCCACCTTGCAGATGGCGGCCATGAAATCCGGCTTCGTGCTACGCCTGCCGGCCGATACCACCGAAGTGCTGTGCCGCACGGCGTCGGTGGGGCCGGCGCGCCTGACCGCGGTCGGCTGGCAGCACGAGCAGTTCGAGCTGTCGGTCCAGCGCTTCCAGCGCAAGTCGGGCCTGCTCGACGGCGGCATGATCGTGCTGACCCTGTTCGTCCTGATCACGGCCCTGATCAACCGTCAGGTGCTGTACGTGCAGTTTGCCGGCTGGCTGCTGATCAACCTGCGCGTCGGCGCGCTGTCGGCCGGCTGGGACACCCAGTGGCTGGGCCAGACCGTGCCGGCCGACTGGCTGCTGCCGCTGCGCGCGGTCACCATCGCGCTGTACGCGCTGTCCTCGCTGACCCTGTACAACACCCTGTTCGGCGCCGCCCTGGCCGATACCCGTTTCCGCCCGCTGCTGCGCTTCTCGCAGTGGGTCTGCCTGCCTTTCCTGGCGTCCGCGCTGCTGCTGCCTTACCGCTACTTCCTGCCGATGATGTGGTGCGTGGTGGCCTTCGGCCTGTCGCTGATGACCCTCGGCCTGGTCGCCATCATGCTGCGTTCCCGGAACCGCGTCGCGGTCTGGTTCGCGGCCTCGTTCGCGGTCACCTTCCTGGCTTCGCTGGCGGAAGTGATCGCCGCCGCGCTGGGCATGCGCGAAGTGGTCGGCATCGTCAACAGCGTGACCGCGGCGCTGACCTCCAGCCTGCTGGCGGCGCTGGCGGTGGCCGAGCAGATGCGCATCGAGACCGAACAGCGCCTGGAAGCCCAGGACAAGCTGCAGCAGGCCTACGAGGCGATGCCGGTCGGCCTGTTCACCCTCGACATGTACGGTAACTTCCTGAGCGCGAACCCGGCCCTGCGCAAGATGCTGGGCGCCGAACAGATCGTGCCGGGCCGCACCGGCTGGAAGCAGTTCTTCGCCGAGAACCTGTGGGTCGAGCTGCACGAGAAGGTCCACCTGCAGAGCGAGGCCGAGATGCAGGTCGCCAGCCGCGACGGCAGCCACCGCTTCATGATCAGCGCCACCCTGGCGCGCGGCCGCATCGAGGCGGTGCTGCAGGACGTGACGGAAAAGCACCGCGCCACCGAGCAGCTGCGCTTCATGGCCAACAACGACCCGCTGACCAAGGTCTTCAACCGCCGCGGCATCGAGAAGATGTTCGAGACGGCGGTGCAGTCGCTGGGCGCCGGCAAGCCGCTGTCGCTGGCCTACATCGACCTCGACCGGTTCAAGCTGATCAACGACCTGTTCGGCCACGCCGCCGGCGACGAAGTGCTGAAGCAGGTCTGCGAACGGATGGAGCTGATGCTGGCCGGCGGCCAGCGCATCGGCCGCGTCGGCGGCGACGAATTCGTGATCGTGATGCCGGATACGGCGATCCCGCTGGCCTCGCTGATCTGCCGCGGCATCGTCGACCGCATCGGCGGCTCGCCCTACCGCGTCGGCGACAAGGCCTTCCACGTGCGCGGCTCGGTCGGCCTGATCGAAGTCTCGCCGGGCATGGCGATGAAGGACGCGGTGTCGACCGCCGACCGCGCCTGCCGCGAAGCCAAGGACGGCCACAGCGAGGGGCTGGTGGTGTACAAGCGCGGCTCGAACGCCTTCCAGGAGCGCGAGGACGAACTGACCCTGGTCGCGCGCCTGTCCGGCCCGAACGCCACCGACGGCATGTTCCTCGAAATGCAGCCGATCATGTCGCTGCATTCGCCGCACGAGTCGCTGAACTTCGAAGTGCTGCTGCGCATGCGCGAGGCGGACGGCCGCGTGTCGCCGGCCGGTCCGCTGATCGCCGCCGCCGAGAAGAGCGGACGCGCCGGCGTGATCGACCGCTGGGTGCTGTCCTCGACCCTGGCCTGGATCGAAGACAATGTCGAGTCGCTGAAGAATACCCGCTTCGTCTGCATGAACCTGTCGGGCGCTTCGCTGAACGACGAGCGCTTCGTGCAGGACACGCTGGAAATCCTGGCGCGCCATTCCCACGTGGCGGCGCGCCTGTGCATGGAGATCACGGAAAGCGTGGCCCTGCACGACCTGGACAACACGCGCCGCTTCATCGACCAGGTACGGGCCTTCGGCGTGAAGGTCGCGCTGGACGACTTCGGCGCCGGCTACACTTCCTTCTCCTACCTGAAGGAACTGCCGGCCGACGTGCTCAAGATCGACGGCAACTTCATCGTCAACATCAATGCGCATCCGGCCAACGTCGCCATCGTCGAGGCGATCGTCAACCTGGCGGTGAACCTCGGCATGAAGACCATCGCCGAGTGGGCCGAGGATGCGGAGACGGTGCGCACGCTGGCCGAGATCGGCGTCGACTACGTGCAGGGCTGGGCGATCGCGCGCTCGCAACCGCCGGAGAAGCTGTTGACGGCGAGTTCCGCGGCCAGCTTCATCAAGTCCGAGGACGTGCTGCAGGTGGTGCGCACGCTGGGGGCGCCGGCCAACGAGCCGGAGCTGCCCGAATTCGCCAAGCTGCGCGACTTACATTAATTCAGGAGATCGGAAGAGCACACGTCTGAACTCCAGTCACAAAGATACATCTCGTATGCCGTCTTCTGCTTGAA
>CAJYXO010000219.1 GCA_913778765.1 uncultured Massilia sp.
GCCGGCGACGAGCTGGCCGACCTCGGCCACCTGGTCTGCCGCAGCTTCTTC
Source organism: uncultured Massilia sp. (assembly GCA_913778765.1). GTDB lineage: Bacteria > Pseudomonadota > Gammaproteobacteria > Burkholderiales > Burkholderiaceae_D > Telluria. Next base: position 52 of record CAJYXO010000219.1, read on the forward strand.
CCGCACCACGTGACCGGCAAGCCGACGCCGGAAACCGACGGCTTCCGCTGGGCCACGCGCGAGGAAGTGGGCAGGCTGTGCTGGCCGCGCATGGCGGCGCTGCTGCTGTCGCTGGACTGGTAAGTCAGGAGGCGGCGGCCTGGCGCGGCGCCAGGCGCGCCAGCACCTCCTCGATCGCCGCGACGGTGGCCGGCTTGGTCAGGTGGGCGTCGAAGCCGGCGGCCCCGGTGCGGGCGCGGTCCGCTTCGCCGCCCCAGCCGGTCAGGGCCACCAGGCGCACCGCGTCGAGGCGCGGATCGGCGCGCACCGCCTGCGCCACTTCATAGCCGGACATGCCCGGCATCCCGATATCGAGGAACACGAGCTGCGGACGCAGGCTGGCGATCATGCGCAGGGCCTGGCGGCCGTCGGCCGCCACCGGCGCCGCGTGGCCCATGATGCCGAGCAGGGCCGCCAGGGTCTCGGCGGCGTCGCGGTTGTCGTCCACCACCAGCAGGCACAGGCCGGCCGGATTCGCCTGCGCGGCGTCCGGCGCCGGCCGCGGCGCCGCCTGGGCGGCCGTGCCCGCCAGCGGCAGGCGCACCGTGAACACGCTGCCGGCGTCGATGCCGGCGCTGGCCGCGGTGATGTTGCCGCCATGCAGTTCGACCAGGCTGCGCACCAGCGACAGGCCGATTCCCAGTCCGCCCTGGCCGTGCTGGGACGGGTGCGGGATCTGGGTGAACATCTGGAACACCGACTCCAGCGAGGCCGACGGGATGCCGATGCCGTTGTCGGCGACGACGATCGCGGCCTGGTCGCCGTCGCGCTCGGCGGCCAGCAGGATGGCGCCGCCGCGCGGCGTGTACTTGGCGGCGTTGTTGAGCAGGTTGCTGATCACCTGGGTCAGGCGGGTGGCGTCCGCGTACAGCCGCAGCGGCGCGTCCGGCAGGCGCAGGTCGAGGCTGTGGCGCGCCGCCTCGATCAGCGGCATGCTGGTGTCGACCGCGGCGCGCACCACGTCCTCGAGGGCGATCCAGTCCGGCTTCAGGGCGATCTGGCCGCGCGTGATGCGGGCCACGTCGAGCAGGTCGTCGACCAGGTGCACCAGGTGGTCGAGCTGGCGGTCCATGATGTCCTGGACCCGCGCCAGCGCCGCCGGATCGCCTTTGGTCCGGCGCATCAGCTGCAGGCCGCTGCGGATCGGCGCCAGCGGGTTGCGCAGCTCGTGCGCCAGGGTGGCCAGGAATTCGGTCTTGCGGCGGTCCTGCTCGGCCAGGTCGTCGGCCAGGCGCCGCAATTCCGTTTCGGTACGGCGGCGCTCGGTGATGTCGGTGAACAGCACCACCACCTTGTCGCTGCCGTCGGCGCCGACCCGCGCGGCGTAGACGTTGTACCAGCGCCCCAGCCCGGCCGCCTCGTCGACGAAGCGGACCGGCTCGCCGGTCAGGGCGACCCGTCCGTAGATGTCGAACCAGTACTGCTCATGGGCCGGCACCAGGCTGCGCACGGTCTTGCCGACGGCGTCATGCAGCCCTGTGTTCGCCGCAAACGACGGATTGACTTCGAGGAAGCGGTAATCGCAGGGCTTGCCCGCGCCGTCGTAGAGGATCTTGATCACGCAGACACCGTCGTCGATCGAGTCGAACAGGGTGCGGTAGCGCTCTTCGCTGGCGCGCAGGCTGTCCTCGGCCTGCTTGCGCATGGTCACGTCGAGCACCACGCCGCGCAGCACCCGGCCGTCCGCATCGAAACGACCGCGCGAGAGCAGCCAGCGCCAGTCGCCCTGGCTGCCGCGCACCCGGTAAGTGGCTTCGTAAGGATCGCCGCTGTCGAGCGCCTCCTGCAGCCTGGCCTCGGCATCGGGACGGTCGTCCGGATGCACGGCGTCGAAATACGACACGACCGGCGCGCCCTCGGCGTCATCCGGGCGCAAGCCGAACAGGACCGCCATGCGCTGGTCGACCACCACGCGGTCGGCGCCGATCTCCCAGGACCAGACGCCGACGTCGGCAACCGCGATCGTCGACTCCAGGCGCGCACGGGTTTCTTCCAGCGCCGCCTGGGTGCGCGCGTGTTCGACGGCGGTGGCGTAGGCCTGCAGGTAGAAGCTGGCCTTGGCCTTCAGGATCGGCGGCGAGATCGGCTCGTCGAGCGCGGCCAGCATGCCGGCTTCGTACAGCGGCTCGACCGAAAAGTCCCGTTGCGGCGGCAGGCCGACCGCCACCAGCGGCGTCGGCGGGAAGGCCGCGCGCAGGCGCCGCACAGCGTCGGCGAAAGCCTGGACGCCATCGGCATAGCCGGCCAGGATCAGCGCAAAGCCGGGCGGGGCGGTGTGGGCCAACGCTTCGTCGACGGTGCGCACGCGCAGCACTTCGTAGCCCAGTTCCGCCGCGACGCCGGCCACCGCCGGATCGGGATCCGGGCGGTCGCAGACGAACAGGACCCGTCCGCGCGGGGTATGGTGGCTGGAAGCGGCTGGCGCTGGCGGCATGCGGACATCCCTCTATGGTTCGATCCCCGCACTGTAGGATCAGTCCCTCCGAAAGTCAACGTTCGGCCGTGCGCGCCGCTTGCCGGCTTGGCGCTAGGATGGCGTCCCAGGAGGACAGACTATGAGCAATGCCATGGAGAGTAAATACGACACCGGCGCCATCATGGGCGGGCTGTACGGCGACGGCATCATTGCCTGCAAGGGCGCCTTCAGCCCGGCGTGGGTGGCGCAGCTGAAGGAAGACATCGAGACCCTGTTCGCGGAGGCCCGCGCCCGGCCCGGCGGCGCCCTCGAGCGCGGCCCCTGCCGCTATTACGTGGAAGTGCACCCAGAGCGGGTGCGCGGCTTCGTCGAGCTGGTCACCCATCCCTGGGTGACGGCGGTCTGCCGCGCCGTGCTCGGGGCGGACTACAAGGTGGTGGAAGCCGGCTTCGACATTCCGTTCCCGGGTGCGATGCACCAGCCCTGGCACCGCGACTTCCCGGCGCCCGACGCCACGCTCGCGGGACGCCGCCTGAATTCGCTGGCCTTCAACATCACGACGGTCGACGTGACCGAGGAGATCGGCCCCTTCGAGATCGCGCCCGGCACCCAGTGGGACGACCTGGCCGGGCATGACCCGATGTTCCCCGGGAAGGAACTGTATCCGCGCTACGAGGCGCGGGCCCAGCGCAAGCTGCCGAATGTGGGCGATATTTCGGCGCGCTCGGCGCTGACCATCCACCGCGGCACCGCCAACCGCTCGCAACTGTCGCGGCCGGTGTTCGTGCTGGGGGTCGATGCGCCGGACGCGCGCAACGCCGAGAAGCACGACCTGCAGGTCACGCGGCGTTACTGGGAATCGTTGCCGGAAGAGGTGCGGGCCCACCTGACCTGCCGGGTGGTGGACTCGCTGGAAGACATCTACCAGGCCCACACCATCGAGGGCCTGCGGATGGGGATCACGATGTGAGGCGCCTCAGGCGGCGCTGTCGTCGCGGTTGGCGTCGCGCTTGAGACTTTCCGCCAGGGCGTCCGAGGCGATGCCCTTGGGCGGCTGGCCGACCCGGCGGGTGGCATCGGATTGCTGGTCGAGGCTGACCTCCTCGGCCACTTCGAAGCGGCCGTCGGCGGTGTTATCGGCCGAGCCGGCCGGCAGCAGGTCTTCGGAACGGCTGACTTCGCCGTTCGCGTCGGGCACGTTGCGGCCCAGGTCGGCGCGCTGCTGGTTCTGCTGGCCCTGCTGTTTCTGTTCCTTGTCCTGATTTGCCATCGCATTCTCCTTTGCACATGTTCGTGGGGCGATTATGGCGCAGGGGAATTGCCGTGGGCGCACGCCAGCGGCGGCTCAGTTACCGCGCTTTGTTCCGCGCCGGCAGGTTTTTTTCGAGAATGGCCCAGAGGATCAGGCCGTAGGCCAGCAGGCGGATCAGGTAGTGCAGCGGCGAATCCTCGCTGTCCTGGTAGGTCACGGCCGAGTACACCCGGTGCGCGCCCTCGATCGCGAAGGAGAGCGCGAAATACATGAAGAAGCGGTCGCGCGTGCTGCGCCAGAAGCGCAGGAAGAACAGCGCGATCACGAGCGAGCCCATGGCGATGGCGCCGGTCAGCAGATTGTTCATGGTCACTCCTTCTCGTAGATCAGGCCGTAGATCAGCAGTAGCATCGATACCAGCGCTGCGATCAGCCTGACCGGCAGCAGGTAGACGTCCGGAAACACGACCTTGTCGAGCATGAGGAACAGGTTGTTCACGGTCATCGCGGCGAAGGACCAGCCGCTCCAGAACAGCAGGCGGTGTCCGGTGCGCCGGTGGCTCGCCAGCAGCAGCCAGGCGCAGGCCAGCGAAGTCAGGGTACAGAGCGAATAAATGGTGTACGCCACTTAGGAATCCTTTCGCCATTTGAAGGCATCGGCGAACTGCTGGGCCTTGCGGTCGAGGGAAGAATGGATGAGGTGTGTGACTTCGACCAGGTGGGTCGCATACAGCTCGGCCAGGCGGTCGATGAGGTCGCGCAGGGCGTCCTCGCGTGGACGGTAGCAGTAGGCGTCGGTCTCGGGCACGGGCGCGGCGACGCCCGCCCGGCACAGATCGTCCAGCAGTTCTTCAGCGACTTTGTCCCGCACGTAGAGACGACGCGCGAGGCTGTCCCGGCTCCATGGCTGCCGCGGATCGGTCCGCATCAACAGCAGGGCTTCCAGGAAAGGCACCGACGGAATGCTGGTCAGCACGAAGCGCCGCAAGTCCTCGGGGATGGCAGCATTATCCATTGCTACTGTATTTGCTCAAATGCACTTTAGCTTTTGGAAAGGGGGAATTCTATAATATTCCGGCTGGAAATGGGGTTTTCTATCGTGCGCGCCGCGACGTGGATGCCCTGCGGGCGCGCAAGACGTCCTCGGATACAATGGCGGCACGTTTGATTTTTCACTATCGCCATGCTTCACAAGTTGTCCGCAGCCTTTGTTTTATTGTTCAGTCTGCTGTCCCTGACGGGCTGCGACCGGCAGGCGCCGCACGCGCCGCGGCCCGCCGTGCCCATCGCCGGCGGGCCGTCCGGCACAGCGCCGGCCGAATCCTGCGCCGACCATTATCTCGACGGCCGCGCGCCGCAGATCCTGAACGCCAGGCTGGCGCCCGCCACCCGTGAGCTGTGCTTCAACGTGTTCACGGTCATGCACTCGGGGG
>CAJYXO010000220.1 GCA_913778765.1 uncultured Massilia sp.
CGATGCGGCGCGGACCGTCGGCGACGAAGTGCGCGCCGTAGCCGACCACGTCGCCGGCCTGCACCAGGCGCGACTGCACGATACGGGCATGCAGCGCCACTGCCTGGCGCAGCGGATTCGGGGAGCCCGGATGGGGATTGATGCCGTACAGCGCCGCGCCCGGACGCACCAGGTCATGGCGATAGTCCGGGCCGAGGAAAACGCCGGAGGAATTCGCCAGGCTGCCTGGGACGCCGGGAAACCGCGCGCGCAAGGCGGCAAAGCGCTCGCGCTGCAGCGCATTCATCGGATGCGACGCTTCGTCCGCACAGGCCAGGTGGCTCATCACCAGCACGGGCCTGATGTCGTCCTTCCACGATGGATCGGCCAGCAGCGCATCGACGGCCGCAGGCGCCATGCCCATGCGCGACATGCCGGTGTCGAACTGCAGCGCGGCCGGCAGGCGTTGCTGCCGGCGGCGGCACTCGGCGCGCCAGTCGTCGAGCTGGGACGGGTCGTTCAGCACCGGAATCAGGTCGTGTTCGACGAATTCCGATGTGGCGCCCGGCGGCGGACCATGCAGCACGTAGATGGCGGCGCCGGCAGGCAGCAGCGGACGCAGGCGCATGCCTTCTTCCAGGTGGGCGGTGAAGAAGCTGCGGCAGCCGGCCGAGGCCAGGGCCGGCGCCACGGTGTCCATGCCCAGCCCGTAGGCGTCGGCCTTCATCACGGCGGCGCAGGCAGCGCCGCTTGCCGTGTCGGCCAGCAGCCGCCAGTTGCCGCGGATCGCGTCGAGGTCGATCGTCAGCACCGCCCCGGCGCGGGCGGCGTCCACGCTCAGCGCCATCTCAGGCCTTCGCGAATTCGGTGCGGGCGGCGCCCTCGCGCGAACCGGCGTAGCGGAAGATCGCCAGGTCGTCGGTGTGGATGGCCGGCACCTTGCCGCTGACCAGGTCGGCGATCACGCTGGCCGAGCCGCAGGCCATGGTCCAGCCGAGCGTGCCGTGGCCGGTGTTCAGGAACAGGTTGCGCAGCGGGGTGGCGCCGACGATCGGGGTCGAGTCCGGGGTCATCGGGCGCAGGCCGGTCCAGAAGCTGGCCTTCGATACGTCGCCGCCGTTCGGGAACAGGTCGGTCACGACCATCTCCAGGGTCTCGCGGCGGCGCGGGTTCAGTTCCTTGCTGTAGCCGGCGATCTCCGCCATGCCGCCCACGCGGATGCGGTTCTCGAAGCGGGTGATGGCGATCTTGTAGGTCTCGTCGAGGATGGTCGACACCGGCGCCTGCGAGGCGTCGGTGATCGGCACCGTGATCGAATAGCCCTTCAGCGGATAGACCGGCACGCGGAAGTACTGCTTCAGCAGCAGGCGCGAATAGCTGCCCAGCGCGACCACGTAGCGGTCGGCGGTGAACGTGCCCTTGTCGGTGCGCACGCCGGTGATCTGGTCGCCCTGCGATTCGATCGCGCGGATGTCGACGCCGTACTCGAAGCGCACGCCGATGTCGGCTGCCAGCGCGGCCAGCCTGGTAGTGAACATTTGGCAGTCGCCGGTTTCGTCGTTCGGCAGGCGCAGGCCGCCCACCAGCTTGCCGGCGACGCCTGCCAGCGCCGGCTCGGCATCCGCCAGGTGCGCGCGGTCCAGCACTTCGAAAGGCACGCCGGCCTGGCGCAGCACCTCGATGTCCTTGGCGGCGCCGTCGAACTGGGCCTGGGTGCGGAACAGCTGCAGGGTGCCCTGCTGGCGGCCTTCGTAGTCGATGCCGATCTCGCTGCGCAGTGCGCGGATGCAGTCGCGGCTGTACTCGGCCAGGCGCACCATGCGTTCCTTGTTGACGGCATAGCGGCCGGCGTCGCAGTTCTTGAACATCTCCCACATCCACTCGAGCTGGAACAGCGAGCCGTCCGGGCGGATCGCCAGCGGCGCGTGGCGCTGGAACAGCCACTTGAAGGCCTTCAGCGGGATGCCGGGCGCGGCCCAGGGCGAGGCGTAACCGGGCGAGATCTGGCCGGCGTTGGCGAAGCTGGTCTCGAGCGCCGCGCCGGGCTGGCGGTCGATCACGGTGACTTCGTGGCCGGCCTTTGCCAGATAATAAGCGGTCGACACGCCGACCACGCCGCTACCCAATACGATGACTCGCATAATGCTCTCAGAAAAGTGATTTGGATGTTGCAGGAAATCTTGCTATCTTATATCCGATATAGCGATAATTGTTCCTATATTTACTCTCAGATTTGGTGAATCTTCATGCGCGTGCAAAAAGAATCGAACCGGGTACTCGACAAGATCGACCACCACATCCTGTCCATCCTGCAGCAGGACGGCCGCATCGTGATGAAGGACCTGGCCGAGCGGGTGGGGCTGTCGCTGACGCCCTGCATCGAAAGGGTCAAGCGCATGGAGCGCGACGGCGTGATCGCCGGCTACTACGCGCGCGTGAATCCGCAGGCGATGGGCCTGCAGATCCTCGTGTTCGTCGAGATCACCTTGCTGCAGAAGTCGGAAAAGGCCTTCGAGCGCTTCCGCCGCGCCATGCTGGGCATCCCGGAAGTGATGGAATGCCACCTCGTGTCCGGCGATTTCGACTACCTGATCAAGGCGCGGATCCCGGAAATGTCCGAGTACCGGCGCCTGCTGGGCGAGATCCTGCACCTGGCGGATTCGGCCCAGTCGAAGAGTTACGTGGTGATGGAAGAGGTCAAGGAAACCCTTGCCTTATCGATCGCTCAATAAGCAGGTGAGAATTCGTGGTTTTTTGGAACAGAAACTGACGAAACTGATCAATACTTGCAGTCGTCTTTACACGGCGACCAGCTTCCCATCTAGAATCCTTTCCTGGAGGAATTACTTATTTGGGATGGGACATGAAATCGGTTCAGCAAGAAGTCGACGAGCGCAGCAACCTTACCGGCACGAATAAATTCGAGCTTTTACTTTTCCGCCTCGGCGGCGACGAGGACGGCAACCACAGCGAGCTGTTCGGCATTAACGTCTTCAAGATCCGCGAGATCGTCGCGATGCCCGAGATCACCGCGATCGCCGGTTCGCCGGCCCACGTGCTGGGCGTGGTCAACCTGCGCGGCCAGATCATCCAGGTGCTGGACCTGCCGTCGATCGCCGGCGTCAAGCCGAAGACCGGCCTGAACATCATGCTGGTCACGGAATTCGCGCGCACCACCCAGGCCTTCGCCGTCGAAAGCGTCGAAGAGATCGTGCGCCTGGACTGGAGCCAGGTGATGTCGGCCGAGCACAGCGCCGGCAGCGGCATGGTCACCAGCATCGCCCGCCTCGAGCCGCAGGACGGCCAGCCGGGCCGGCTGGCCCAGGTGCTGGACGTCGAGACCATCCTGCGCGACCTCAGTCCGGAAACCGACGAGCGCCAGGTGCAGCAGGCGGTCGGCGGCAAGATCGTCATCAAGCCCGGTTCGGTGGTGCTGGCGGCCGACGATTCGGTGGTCGCGCGCGCCCTCATCGAGCAGGGCCTGGACGCCATGGGCCTGCCCTTCGTCATGACCAAGAGCGGCAAGGAGTGCTGGGAGCAGCTGAACGCCATCGCCGCCGCCGCCGAAGGCGAGGGCAGGAGCGTCTACGACAAGGTGGCCGCGGTGCTGACCGACCTCGAGATGCCCGAGATGGACGGCTTCACCCTGACCCGCAAGATCAAGACCCACCAGCGTTTCTCGAACCTGCCGGTGGTGATCCACTCCTCGCTGTCCGGCACCACCAACGAGGAACACGTCAAGAAGGTCGGCGCCGACGCCTATGTGGCCAAGTACTCGGCCGAAGACCTGTCGCGGACCCTGCGGGCTGTTCTGCACCCCTGAACTCCGGTATGATCCGGGGGTGAATACTCCCAAGCCGGAAGCCGGCGCCGCGGCGGCACAACTCGCCGCGCGCGCCCTCAACCTCGTCAACGGCGGCGTCATCGTGCTCGACGCCGACCAGCGCATCGTGCTGTGGAACAGCTGGCTGACGCCGCGCTGCGGACGCGCCGCCACGCGCGTCCTCGGCCATCCGCTGTTCGACGTCTTCCCCTCGCTGCGCGGTTCGCGCGTCGAGGCGGCGGTGCTGGCGGCGCTGGCCGAGGACACCACCACCGCGATCCCGCAAAGCGACAACCCCAGTCCCTTCCCGCTGCGTGCGGCCGGCAGCTTCGACGGCCCGGCGTTCGAACAGGCGGTGACGGTCTCGCCCTTCCGCGAGGATGGCCAGACCTTCTGCCTGGTTGAAATACGCGACGTCAGCGGCACCGTCGAGCGCGAGAAGCGCCTGCTCGATCACGCCGAATCGATGCGCGCCCGTTCGTATGTGGACGGCCTGACCGGCATCGCCAACCGCCGCTACTTCGACGTAGCCCTCGACCGCGAACTGCGGCGCGCCCAGCGTCTCGGCGGCGCGCTGTCGCTGCTCCTCACCGACATCGATTCCTTCAAGGCCTACAACGATCACTTCGGCCACCAGGGCGGCGACGCCTGCCTGTCGACGGTGGCCCAGGCCCTGGCCTCGAAGCTGAAGCGCCCGGCCGACGTGGCCGCGCGCTACGGCGGCGAGGAGTTCGCGGCGATCCTGCCGGACACCGACGCCGCGCAGGCGCGCCAGCTGGCCGAGAACATCCGCGAATACGTCGCCTCGCTGAACCTGCCGCACGCGCCGGCGGCCGTGCATCCGCGCGTCACCCTCAGCATCGGCGTGGCAAGCATCGAGAAGGGACGCCTGGACGACCCCAAGGCGCTGATCGAAGCCGCCGACCAGGCCCTGTACGCCGCCAAGCGCGGCGGCCGGAATTGCGTGGTGGTCGACGGCGAGGCCGGCCCGGCCTGACCCGCCCTTACGAATGTCACGCGCGCACGCCGCAGGGCCGTGCGCGCCGTCGCGTTTGTACTTACGCGCATGCCGGGTCATGCATTCATGCATGAAATTCATGCGGCTTTGCGGTCCGCAGGCCTAGCCAGCATGATATTTTTCGCGCATATTACTGGGTTTGCACCACGGTGTTTGCCGCAGATGGGCTGTCATTACAGGGTGCCCTTGTTTGGAGTATTCCATGCTGCTAGGCCTTGTCCGCGTCGCACTGCGTCGACCCTACACCTTCGTCGTGCTGGCGCTCGCCCTGCTGATCATCGGCCCGCTGGCGGCCATGCGCACGCCCACCGACATCTTCCCGGACATCAAGATGCCGGTGATCGCGGTGGCCTGGCAGTACACCGGCCTGCCGCCGGACCAGATGGCGGGACGGGTCTCGACCCTGTTCCAGCGTTCGCTGACCACCACCGTCAACGACATCGAGCACATCGAAGCGAACACCTACGCCGGCATCAGCATCGTCAAGATCTTCTTCCAGCCGGGCGTCGACATCGCCGTGGCGAACGCCCAGGTGACGGCGATCTCGCAGTCGGCGGCGCGCCAGATGCC
>CAJYXO010000221.1 GCA_913778765.1 uncultured Massilia sp.
TGCCATGCCGGCGTGGCCAGCAGCACGGCGTCGAAGGCGGCGGCCTCGCCGTTCGCGCCCACGTCCCAGCCGCCGCCGGCCGGGATCAGCGATTCGACCCGGGCGCCGCAGAGGACCTGGCCGCCGCGTTCCTCGACGAAGCGGCGCGCCGCCTCGGGGAACAGGGCGTCCAGCAGCACGCGCGGGACCAGCATGTCGGAGGCCCGGCGTTTCGCGCCCAGGCTGTCGCGCAGTACGGCCAGGAAGACGTTGGCGGAAGCCTGTTCGATGGGCGTGTTCAGCGCGGCCAGGCACAGCGGGCGCCACATCAGGCGCACGAGGCGCGGGGTCTGGTCGAAGCGCTCCAGCAGTTCGGCCACGCTGCAATCCTGGTCCAGGCCCCATTGCATCCAGCGCGCGCTGGTGCTGAAGCGGGCCAGCGCCAGCTTGTCCTCGCGCGCCAGCCCGCGCGCGCGCAGCAGGCCGGCCAGCATGTGCAGCGGCGCCGGCAGGCGCGGCGCGACGAAATCCATCCACGGCTGCGCGCCGTGTTCGCCGGCCGGCGGGTAACGCATCTGCAGCGGCAGGCGCAGCAGGGCCTGGCGCGCATCCACGCCCACGCGCCGCAGCAGGGCCAGGGTCTCGCCGTAGGCGCCCAGCATGATGTGCTGGCCGTTGTCGAGCAGGGCTTCCTTGGCCTGCACGGCGCGGGCGCGCCCGCCCAGGCTGCGCGCCGCCTCGAACAGGGTGACGGCGGCGCCGCCCGCCGCCAGTTCGACCGCCGCGGCGCAGCCGGCCCAGCCGCCGCCGATCACCGCCACGCGGGCGGCGACGGCGCGCGTCCTAGTTGCGGACATAGGTCTTCCACGCCAGCCACAGCTTGCGCAGGGGCGTGAGGGAGATGCGCTGGTTCAGGACCTTGAAGTCGTCGCGCTCGATCTCGTCGAGCACGGTGCGGTAGATGGCCGCCATCATCAGGCCGGGACGCTGGGCGCGCCGGTCTTCCTTCGGCAGCAGGGCCAGGGCTTCGTCATACATGCCCTGGGCGCGCTCGGCCTGGAACTTCATCAGCGCCTCGAACTTGTCGCTGTGGCGGAAATTCAGGATGTCGGCGGCGGTGACGCCAAACTGCTGGAGCTCGTTCACCGGCAGGTAGATGCGGCCCTTGCGCGCATCGTCGCCGACATCGCGGATGATATTCGTCAGCTGGAACGCCAGGCCCAGCTTCTCGGCATATTCCAGCGTTTTCGGATTCGTCACGCCGAAGATGCTGGCCGACAGGATGCCGACCACGCCGGCCACGTGCCAGCAGTATTTGCGCAGGCCGGCGTAGTCGAGGTAGCGCGACTGGTCGAGGTCCATCTCCATGCCGTCGACGATGGCCTGCAGGTGCTGCTCCTGCAAGTTGTACGGCGCCAGGTGCGGCTGCAGGGCCTGCGTGACGGGATGGGTCGGCGCGCCCTTGACCATGTTCGACAATTCGGTGCGCCACCACGCCAGCTTGATGCGCGCCACCGACTGGTCGTGCGTCTCGTCGACGGTGTCGTCGACTTCGCGGCAGAAGGCGTACAGCGCCGTGATCGCGCGCCGGCGTTCCGGCGGCAGGAACAGGAAGCTGTAATAGAAGCTGGAGCCGCTCTGGACGGTCTTTTGTTGGCAGTATTCGTCGGGGGACATGTTAAAAATGCAATATCGCGCGATGCAAGTGCGCTATCTTAGCCGATTCGGCTGGGCTTCAGTTACATTCTCAGCGCGCGCCACAGGAGCACGGCCCAGTCGGCGCGCTTGAGCCTGGGCCGGCGCCGGAACACGTCGTAGTCGGCGCGCTCGATGGCGTCGAGGATCCGCAGGCCGCCCTGCACGACCAGGCGCAGCTCCCAGCCGATGCGTCCCGGCAGGCGGGTCGCCAGCGGCGCGCCGTCCAGCATCAGGGCGCGCGCCCGTTCCACCTCGAAGCGCATCAGCGCGCGCCAGGCCGGGCCGGTGCGCGCCGCCACGATGTCTTCTTCCGTTACCTGGAACCGCGCCAGGTCGTCCTGCGGCAGGTAGACGCGGCCCTTCTCGATGTCGATGCCGACGTCCTGCCAGAAGTTGATCAGCTGGAGGGCCGAACAGATCGCGTCCGATTCGTCCAGGCTGCGCGCATCCGTTTCGCCGTACAGGCCCAGCATCAGGCGCCCGACCGGGTTGGCCGAGCGCCTGCAGTAGTCGATCAGGGCAGGATAGTCCGGATAGCGGGTGGTGACCACGTCCTGGCGGAAGGCGCTCAACAGGTCGCGCAGCGGCTGCAGGGGCAGCGCGTGCCGCGCCATCTTTTCGGCCAGGCGGCGGAACATCGGTTCCGGCGGCGCCTCGCCGGCTTCGATGCGGTCCAGCGCGGCGTCGTAGGCAGCCAGCGCCGCCAGGCGTTCGGCCGGCAGGGCATCGCCTTCGTCGGCGATGTCGTCGGCGCTGCGGGCAAAGGCGTAGATCGCCTCGACGGCCGGCGCCAGGCGGCGCGGCATCAGGATCGAGGCGACCGGGAAGTTTTCGTAGTGATCGACAGGCATGGTGTACTGACTCTAAAGTCATTTACCTAAGATATTTGCATCATTATAATTGCTGGGCTTTCCATCAAGAACATTGCCGCCCGAGACGCGGCTCCGCAACAAGAGGAAACCCCCGTGCACCCCTTCCGCTTCCGACTCACCCGTACCGCTGCCACCGCGGCATTCCTGGCCGCCTTGCTGGCCGCCTGCTCGAAGGACGCGCCGCCGCCCGAGGACGTGCGCCCGGTGCGCGCCCTGCAGTTGTCGGCCGGCGCCAGCCAGGCCAACGCCGAGTTCTCCGGCGACGTCCGTCCGCGCTACGAATCGCGGCTCGGCTTCCGGGTCGGCGGCAAGATCAGCGCGCGCAAGGTCGACGTCGGCGCCAGCGTCCAGCGCGGCACCCTGCTGATGCAGCTCGACCCCCAGGACCTGCGCCTCGGCCAGGCCCAGGCCCAGGCGAATCTGCGCGCGGCCCAGACCAACGCCGACCTGGCGCGCGCGGAGCTGAAGCGCTACCAGGACCTGCGCAGCCAGAATTTCGTCAGCCAGGCGGTGCTCGACCAGAAGGTGGCGGCCTCGCGTTCCAGCCAGGCCAGCGTCGAAGCCGCCCGCGCCCAGCTGCGCGAGCAGGCCAACCAGACCGGCTACGCCAGCCTGGAATCGGACACCGACGGCGTGGTGACCGGCATCGACGCCGAAGTCGGCCAGGTAGTGCAGGCCGGCACGCCGGTGGTGCGGGTCGCGCGCACCGACGAGAAGGAAGTCGTGATCGGCGTGCCCGAAGACCAGGTCGACGCGCTGCGCCAGGTGGGCGAGGTGAGGGTGCGCCTGTGGGCCGACCCTGACCGCAGCATCCCGGGCCGGATCCGCGAGGTGTCGCCGGTGGCCGATCCCGCCACCCGCACCTACACGGTCAAGGTCTCGATTCCCGCCGGCGAAGAGGTGCGGCTGGGGATGACCGCGGCGGTCCAATTGGTGCACCAGGCCAGCGCGGCCGCGGGGTCGCAGCTGCGCGCGCCGCTTTCCAGCCTGGTGCAGAACAAGGGGGCGTCCGCGGTGTGGGTGATTGAAAACGGGGCTGTGCGCCTGCAACCGGTCCAGGTGGGCGGGGTGAGCGGGAACGAAGTCCTGCTGACCGGCGGCATAAAAGCTGGCCAGACCATCGTCACGGCCGGCGTCAACCTGCTGAAGAGCGGCCAGAAGGTGAAGATCCTGACCGCCGACGTGGCGCGCCGCGGCGATGCCGAAGCCGCGGCCAGCGGAGCCGCGCAATGAAGGATCAGCCAATGCGGGGTTTTAACCTCTCGCGCTGGGCGCTGGAAAACATCCCGCTGACCCGCTACCTGATCGCGGTGCTGCTGATCGCCGGCATCATCGGCTACCAGCAGCTGGGCCAGGACGAGGATCCGCCCTTTACCTTCCGCGCGATGGTGATCCAGGCCCACTGGCCGGGCGCCACCGCCGTGCAGATGGCCCAGCAGGTGACCGACCCGCTCGAGCGCAAGCTGCAGGAGACGCCCTGGGTCGACAAGATCCGCAGCTTTTCCAAGCCGGGCGAGACCACCATCATCCTCGAACTGCGCGAATCGACGCCGCCGAAAGAGGTGCCGCCGACCTGGTACCAGGTGCGCAAGAAAATCGGCGACATCGCCGGCACCCTGCCGCAGGGCGTGATCGGTCCCTTCTTCAACGACGAATTCGGCGACACCTACGGCTCCATCTTCGCGCTGTCCGGCGACGGCTTCACCTACGCCGAGATGCGCGACTACGCCGACTTCGTGCGGCAGCAGCTGCTGAACGTGCCGCTGGTGGCGAAGGTCGAGCAGTTCGGCGTCCAGCAGGAGAAGATCAACATCCTGTTCTCGCAGCAGAAGTTCGCCCAGCTCGGAATTCCCTTCGACGCCATCGTCAACCAGATCGCGACCCAGAACGGGGTCGAATCGGCCGGCGTGCTGGTGACGCCGAACGAGAACCTGCAGGTGCGCGTGACCGGCGCCCTGAAGACGGTGCAGCAGCTCGAGGACCTGAGCCTGCGCGCCGGCGGCACCACCTTCAGGCTGGGCGACTTCGCCACCGTGCAGCGCGCCTACGAAGACCCGCCGCACGACAAGATGCGCTTCAACGGCAAGGAAGTGATCGGCCTCGGCGTGTCGATGGAAAAGGGCGGCAACATCATCCAGCTCGGCAAGGGGCTGGAGCAGACCGTGGCCCGCATCAAGTCCCAGCTCCCGGTCGGGATCGAGCTGGAACGGGTGTCGAACCAGCCGGCGGCGGTGACGGCCTCCGTCAGTGAATTCATGCACACCCTGGTCGAGGCCGTGGTGATCGTGCTGGCCGTGTCCTTCCTGTCGCTCGGACTGCACAGCAAGCCGCGCTGGCGCATCGACGTCCGCCCCGGCCTGGTGGTGGCGCTGACGATTCCGCTGGTCCTGGCCATCACCTTCCTCTGCATGCGCATGCTCGACATCTCGCTGCACAAGGTGTCGCTGGGCGCCCTGATCATCGCCCTCGGCCTGCTGGTCGACGACGCCATCATCGCCGTCGAGATGATGGTGCGGAAGATGGAGGAGGGCATGTCGCGCTTCGACGCCGCCACCTACGCCTACACTTCGACCGCCTTCCCGATGCTGACCGGGACCCTGATCACGGCCGCCGGCTTCCTGCCGATCGGCCTGGCGAAGTCGGCGGCCGGCGAGTACACCTTCTCGATGTTCTCGGTGAACGCGCTGGCGCTGGTGATTTCCTGGGTGGTGGCGGTGACCTTCACGCCCTACATCGGCTTCATCCTGCTGAAGGTGCAGCCGCATGCGGCCGATGCGCATGGCCACGACGTGTTCGACACGCCCGGCTACCGGCGCTTCCGCCGCGTGGTGAACTGGTGCGTCGAGTTCCGCTGGGCGACGATCGGGCTGTCGCTGGCCGTGTTCGCGCTGGGCGTGTTCGGCTTCAAGTTCATCGAAAAGCAGTTCTTCCCGGATTCCAGCCGCCCCGAGCTGATGGTCGAAATGTGGATGCCGGAGGGGACCAGCTTTGCCGCCAACGAGGCGCTGGTCAAAAAATTCGAAGTCTGGGTGCGCAGACAGCCGGAGCTGGAAAGCGTGACCAGTTACGTCGGCACCGGCAGTCCGCGCTTCTACCTGCCGCTGGACCAGATCTTCCCGCAGTCGAACGTGTCGCAGCTGGTGGTGCTGCCGAAGGATGCGCATGCCCGGACCAGCCTGCGGCGCAAGATCGAGGCAGTCTTCAAGGGCGATTTTCCCGAGGTGCGCGGCAGGGTGAAGCTGCTGCCGAACGGCCCGCCGGTGCCGTATCCGGTGCAGTTCCAGGTCGCCGGGCCGGATATCGCCGTGGTGCGCGGCGTCGCCGACCAGGTCAAGGAGATCCTGCGCGCGAACCCGAATGCGGTGGGCGTCAACGACAACTGGAACGAGTCGGT
>CAJYXO010000222.1 GCA_913778765.1 uncultured Massilia sp.
CGTCCGGACGCCCGGGGCGCGGGCCGGCGCCATGGCCGTCTTGCCGTGGTCCAGGAGCTGCCTTCCGAGCGACGACGCGAGCGCGCGTTGCGTATGCAGCGCGAGCAATTGATCTACCTGGCGCGGATCGGCTTGCTCGGCCAGTTGAGCGCCGCCCTGGTGCACGAATTGAACCAGCCGCTGGCCGCGATCCTCGCGAATGCCCAGGCCGGGCGCCGGCGCCTGCGCGGGCCGCCGCGCGCGCAGGGGCCGCTGGACGACATCCTGGCCGACGTCGTCGAGGCCAGCCAGCGCGCGATCAGCGTCATCCAGCGCATGCGCGCCCTGTTCCTGCGGCGCGATACGCAGCGCCAGACGCTCGACCTGAACGCGGTGGCGCGCGATGCGGCGGCGCTGGCGCGCTCGACACTGGCCGAGCACGGCGTGCGGCTGGCGCTGGCGCTCGGTCCGCACGCGATCCCGCTGCGCGGCGATCCGGTCCAGTTGCAGCAGGTCCTGCTGAACCTCATTCTCAACGCCTGCGACGCGATGGATGCCACCCGGCCCGGCACGCGCCGCCTCGCGCTGTCGACGGCGGCCGGGCCGGGCGCGGTCGCCTCGCTGACCGTGTCCGACAACGGCGCCGGCATCGCTCCCGGGCTGCTGGAACGCATCTTCGATTCTTTTTTCACGACAAAGCCGCAAGGCCTTGGCGTCGGCCTGTCGGTCTCGCGCGAGATCGTGGCGGCGCATGGCGGCCGTATCGAGGCCGCCAACCGGGCCGAGGGCGGGGCGGTGTTTCGCGTCACGCTGCCGATGGCTGGAGGAGAAGCATGATGGATGAACAAGCGGTGGTGTATCTGGTCGACGACGAACCCTGCCTGCTGCGCGCCCTGCAGCGCCTGCTGCAGGCCGACGGGCATGCGGTCCAGGCCTTCGGCTCGGCCGAGGAATTCCTGCGCGCCCACGATCCGGCCCGGCCCGGCTGCGTGGTCACGGACCTGTGCCTGCCGGGCATCGACGGCCTGTCGCTGCAGCGCACCCTGCATGCGCTCGGCTGTGCGCGCACGGTGGTGCTGATGACGGCCTATGGCGACATCGCCACCGGCGTGCATGCGATGAAGGAGGGCGCGGTCGACTTCCTCGTCAAGCCCTTCGACGACGAAGCCTTCCTGGCGGCGGTGCGCAGCGCGATCGGCCGGGACCGCGACGAACGCGAGGTCCTGCGCGAGCTGCAGATGGTGCGCGGACGCCTGGCCTCGCTGACCCCGCGCGAGCACGAGGTGCTGGAGCACGTGGTGACCGGGCGCCTGAACAAGCAGATCGCCGCCGACCTCGGCATCACGGAAAAGACCATCAAGGTGCACCGGGCGCGGGCGATGGAGAAGATGGGCGTCAGCACGCTGGCCGAACTGGTGCGCAAGACCCTCGAGGTGGAACTGGGAACGGTGATCGACGGACGGCACATCGACCGCCACGGGCCGGGCGCGCATTGACCGTGTTCCGGCGCTGTGGGATGCGCACCCACCCGATGAAACCGGGGGAGTGCGCATGGGTGGAGGAGCCGGCGGACGTCACCGGTAAGGGGACCCTGGAGGCGTCGGGTATCCCTGGTCAGGCAAGGAGCCTTGCTGCGTTTCCTTGTCTTATTCCGCCTTGCCGCCCTGGCGGTTGCCCGCCTGGGCGCCGGCCTGGTTGCCGGCTTTTGCGGCTGCCGCGGCGCGGTTGGCCGATTGCCGGCTTTCCCCGCCCTTGCGGCCGATGTCGGCCATGTGGGCGCGGTTGCGGCTCACCACTTCCCCGCCTTTCTGGCCTGCGCGACGCGCTTCTTCCGAATCGAATTCGTGCGCCGTTCCCTTCTGGTGGGCGGCCTGGCCGCCCTTGCTGGCGATTTGACGCTGCTGGTTCTGGTCCATCGCAGCGAAACCGCGCTTGGCAGGCTGGCTTTTCTGCTCGTTGCCGCCCGAGCTCGCGCTCTTGCCGCCTTCCTTGCTGGTTGCCATATCGATCTCCTTGTGCCTGTCGGTGAACAATCAAACCCGAGAGCGTCATGGATGCGCTCGTGCGATTAGAGACACAAGAAATGCGATAGTTCCGGCGGGCGCCCAATAAAACCTTCATGGCGGCGTTGCACCGTCTCGCCGGACGTTCGGACTATCTTCGACAGTGCGCCTTGCCCTGAAGGCTTTCTTGGGCGCCCGGAGCGTTAAGCGTCGGCGACCTTCAGTACCAGTTTGCCGAAATTCTTCCCTTCGAACAGCATCAGGAGGGCGGAGGGGAAGTTCTCCAGGCCATCGACCACGTGCTCGCGGTGCTTGAAACTGCCCTCGCGCAGCCACTGCGCCAGCCGCGCCACGCCTTCCGGATAGCGCGCCGCGTAGTCGAACACCACCATGCCCTCCATGCGCGCCCGGTTCACCAGCAGCGACAGGTAATTCGACGGGCCGGTCACCCTGGTCGTGTTGTTGTACTGCGAGATCGCGCCGCAGATCACGATACGCGCCTTCATGTTGATCCGGGTGAGGACCGTGTCCAGGATCTCGCCGCCGACGTTGTCGAAGTAGACGTCGACCCCGTTCGGGCAATGCTGCTTCAGGCCCGTGGCGATATTGCCTTCCTTGTAGTCGATGCAGGCGTCGAAGCCGAGTTCCTCGACCACGAAGCGGCATTTGTCGGCGCCGCCGGCGATGCCGACCACGCGGCAGCCCAGGTGCTTCGCGACCTGGCCGACCGTCATCCCGACCGCGCCGGCGGCGGCCGACACCACCACCGTCTCGCCGGCCGTCGGCTGGCCGATGTCCGTCAGGCCAAACCAAGCCGTCATGCCCGGCATGCCGAGCACGTTCAGCCAGGCCGGCAGCGGCGCCAGCGCCGGGTCGATCTTGACCACGCCGCTGTTCTCGTCGACGGCGCCGGTCCACCAGCGCTGCACGCCGAAGGCGCCGCTCAGGTGGTCGCCGGGCTGGAAGCGCGGAGAACGCGATGCCGTCACCACGCCGACCGCGCCGGCGCGCATCACCTCGCCGATCGCCACCGGGCGGATGTACGACTTCCCTTCGTTCATCCAGCCGCGCATGGCCGGATCTAGCGACAAATACAGCACCTTGACGCGCACCTGACCGTCTTCCAGCGGCGCCAGGGCTTCCTCGGTGAGCTGCCAGTCGGCGTCGGTCGGCAGGCCGACCGGGCGGGCGGCGAGGCGGAACTGCTGGTTGGTCTGGACCTCGGACATGGCTGGCTTCCTTTAAAAATGAACGGTCGTTCAACTATAGCCGAACGTGCCGCAATTGCAACTCATGCGACAATGTCCCACCGACCCCATCCATCACCCGACCGAGCGCCCCATGACGCACCCCGAATACATCCTGACCCTGTCCTGCCTGGACCAGCGCGGCATCGTCCTGCGCGTGTCCGGCTTCCTGGCCGAACACGGCTGCAACATCATCGATTCGGACCAGTTCGGCGATCCCGAATCGAAGCTGTTCTTCATGCGCATCCACTTCGCGCTGGAAGACGCGAACGTCGCCGACGCCACCCTGCGCGCCGGCTTCGACGCCCTGTGCACCCATCTGGGCGCGCAGGGCCAGCTGCACGACGCCGCGCGCAAGCCGCGCGTGCTGCTGATGGTGTCGAAGATCGGCCACTGCCTGAACGACCTGCTGTTCCGCTACCGCAGCGGCCTGCTGCCGGTGGAGATTCCGGCGATCGTCTCGAACCACATGGACTTCTACCAGCTCGCGGCCAGTTACAATATCCCTTTTCACCACTTGCCGCTCGAGGCCGGCGCCAGCGAAGCCGACAAGCTGGGCCAGGAATCCCGCATCATCGAGCTGCTGGACCGGCACCAGGTCGACCTGGTCGTGCTGGCGCGTTACATGCAGATCCTGTCGCCGGGATTGTGCGAGGCATTGAAGGGCAGGGCGATCAATATTCACCACTCCTTCCTGCCCAGCTTCAAGGGAGCGCGCCCGTATGCCCAGGCGCACCGGCGCGGCGTCAAGCTGATCGGCGCCACCGCCCACTTCGTCACGGGTGACCTGGACGAAGGGCCGATCATCGAGCAGGACGTCGAGCGGGTCGACCACGCGATGAGCACCGAAGCCTTGACGGCGATCGGGCGCGACGTCGAAAGCGTGGTGCTGGCGCGGGCGGTGAAGTGGTTCGTGGAACACCGCATCCTGTTGAATGGCGACAAGACAGTGGTGTTCAGTTGAATATTTTCGAAAGATAGAAGGATCAGATGGCGCTGAAGGCAACGATCTACAAGGCAGACCTGAACATCGCGGACATGGACCGCAACTACTACCAGGAGCACGCGCTCACCATCGCGCGCCATCCTTCGGAGACCGACGAGCGGGTGATGATCCGCCTGCTCGCCTTCGCCCTGCACGCCGATGAAGCCCTGGCCTTCGGCAAGGACCTGTTCGACGTCGAGGAGCCGGCCCTGTGGCTGAAGGACCTGACCGGCGCGATCCAGACCTGGATCGAAGTCGGCCAGCCCGACGAGCGCCGCCTGATGAAGGCCAGCGGCCGCTCCGAGCACGTGGTGGTGTACAGCTACAGCGCGGTCAGCCACATCTGGTTCAAGCAGATCGCCAAGCAGATCGACCGCGCGCGCAACATCAGCATCGTCAACATCTCGGCCGAGACCAGCGCGCTGCTTTCACGCATGGCCAAGCGTAATATGCAGTTGCAGTGCACGATCCAGGACGGCCAGGTGTGGCTGACCGACGGCCTTGAGACCGTGCAGGTCGAACGCGAGACGCTGCTGGCCGAACGTACGTATTAATCAGACAGGTAGAGCCATGAATCGACGTCTACTCACACTGGCCCTGGCCAGCCTCGTTTCCCTGCCGATGCTGGCCCATGCCCAGGTCAGCGTCGGCGACCCGTGGATCCGCGCCACCGTGCCGCAGGCCAAGGCGGCCGGCGCCTTCATGCAGCTCAAGTCCGCGAAGACGGTGAAGCTGGTGCAGGTGACGACCCCGGTCGCCGGCCGGGTCGAGCTGCACCAGATGGCGATGGACGGCCAGACCATGCGCATGCGCGCGGTCGAGTCGATCGAACTGCCGGCCGGCCAGACCGTGAACCTGGCCTCGGGCGGCTACCACGTCATGCTGTTCGACCTGAAACGCCAGCTCAAGGAGGGCGAACAGGTGCCGATGACGCTGACCGTGGCCGATGCGGCCGGCAAGCGCGAGAACCTCGCGCTGACGGTGCCGGTCAAGCCGATCGCCTATACCGGGCATTGATCAGTTCGGCGCGGCCCCCAGGCGGTGCGCGCCGCCCGAGCCGATCACGGTCTTGCTGATCTTCGGGTCGCCGTAGTAATTCACGTCGCCGGAACCGGCCACCGTCAGGTCGAGGCTGTTGCGCACCCAGAGGGTCGCGTCGCCCGAGCCGGCCAGGCTCACGCTGGCCTTGTCGAGGCGCACGCGCGCCATGTCGATCGTGCCGGAACCGCCGATGTTGGCCGACAGGCTGCGCGCGCTGCCCTCGTTCACCTTCAAATCGCCGCTGCCGCCCAGGTTGATGCTCACCGATTCGCCCTCGGCCTTGCCGACCCGGATATTGCCCGAGCCGCCGACGTCGAGCTGCAGGCGCGAACCCTGCACGCGGTCGGCGTCGATGCTGCCCGAGCCGCCCAGCGACAGGCGGTCCAGGCCGCGCGTCTGCACCACGATCTTCAGGTTGCGGGTGCGGATGTTGACCTTGTTCTTGTTGCGGATCTTCAGGGTGCCATCCTCGACCACGGTCTCGATCAGCGGCAGCAGGTTGTCGTCGGTTTCGATGGTGAGGCCTTCGCTGTTGCCGGTGCGGACCTCGACCTGGCCCGGCAGTCCCAGCGACAGGCCGTTGAAGTGGCCGACCTCGCGCGCCTGGCGCTTGATGTTGCCGTTGCCCTGCACCTGCTCGCTGCGGCCGAAGCGCCAGTCGGCGGCGACGGCCGGCACGCTCGTCGCGCTGCCGATCGCCGTGGCGGCGCAGACGAGGGCACAGGCGGCCAGCAGGCGGCGGCGGGTTCGGGTGGTGGTCATGGCATTCCTCCTGGATTGTCGTTGTCGGTGTTCGATGGATGCATCTTAAGCACGGCGGGCCCGGCCTGCCCGGGTTTTGCGACGGACTGCACGCCAGGCCGACCAGGGCGGCGGATCGGCGGAGCGAACCGCCGTTTCAGGCCGCGGCCGCGCGGGACGGCGTCGCGGCCCGGTCGATGCCGTAGGCGGCCGCGAACGGAATCAGGAAGGGATACAGGCCCCACACGATCCGGCCCTCGACGCGCACGCACAGGGCCGCGTACAGCGGCGGCAGCGCCATCAGGAACAACAGGCTGCGCAGCGGCTTGACGGCGGCCGGCGCGTGGCGCCAGCCCATGATCGCGGCCGGCACCACCGGCAGCGCGGCGCCGGCGATCGAGGCCAGCGAGCGGACATCGTGCAGCGCGTGGTTGACGGTCCACCAGCTCGGCGTCCAGGTATAGGACGGCAGGCCGGCGATCAGCCAGAAGCGCACGGCCAGCAGCCAGGCGCCGGCCGCCGCCAGGAAGGCCAGGCCGCCGGCCGGCGCGATGCGGCGGGTGGCCAGCAGCCAGACCAGCAGCAGGATGTTTTCCTCGCGCACCGCCGTCCCCAGCAGCCCGGCCAGGGCCGCCAGCCAGGGCTGGCCCGACAGCATCGCCAGCACGAAGGCGCTGCGGGCCAGGATCGAGCCCGGATCGACCAGCAGATAGGGCGCATACCAGAAGGTCGGCAGCGACACGATCATCAGCACGCCGGCGCCGACCGCGCGCTTGCTGTCCATCCCGGCGCGCATCGTCGCCGCCGCCATCAGGCAGGCGCTGCCCGTCATGCACAGCCAGTTCAGGGCGGCGAAGACCTGGCGCAGGTCGCCGGGCAGGATGGCGGCGATCGCCGGCACCAGGGCGCGGTAGGGGAAGGGCGCGCGCAGGGCCTCGCGCCCGACCTCGCCGCGGAAATAGCGGGCGGTATCGAAATAGGCCTGCGAATCCTCGACCGTGCCGCCCCAGCGCCACAGCATGATGGTCAGGGCCAGCAGGGCGAACATGAGGAACAGGGCGGGCCAGCGCAGGGGCTGGTCGGCGATGCGGGCTTGGCTGGACAGCGTCATCGGAAGGCTTCGTGAATGTCGACGGCGTCCAGTATACGTCCTGCCAATGTTGACTGACTAGTCACGAATGGACGCATGCCTTCGCAAACGCCGCCGTTTTCGCTATCATCCTGCGCTTTTTCCGCAAGTTTCGGCATCCATGAATTCTCTGTTGTTCCTCGTCGCATTCGCCGCCGGCATCGCCGTGTCCTTCCAGGCCGCCATCAACAGCCAGATGGCCGCCGCCGTCGGCGCCAATTCGGTGGTGGCCGCCCTGGTGTCCTTCCTGTGCGGCAGCGCGGCCCTGGCCATCGTCGCCTTCGCCCGCGGCGGCCTGCCCGACGCCCTGGCGGCCCTGCCGCAGCAGCCGCTGTGGAAGTTTTCCGGCGGCTTCCTCGGCGCCGCCTTCATCTTCTGCACCGTGATGCTGGTGCCGCGCATCGGCCTGCTGAACCTGGTGGTGCTGGTGATCGCCGGCCAGTTGATCACGTCGATGGCGATCGACCACTTCGGCCTGGTCAACGTCGCCATGCGCAAGGTGTCGGCGGTGCGCCTGGCGGGCGCCGCCGTCATGATCGTCGGCGTGGCGCTGGCCTTGTTCGGCGACCGCATCGCGACGGCGTTGGGCCGGTGAGATGTTGTAATTTTTTCACAAGAAAAAATCTCTTTCCAAGTGGAACTTTCCGGTGCTGCTAGTTTTATAATGAATGCATCACCCTGAACATAGCCACATCGACCGTCCGATGGAATACCACCAGTCCTCGCAGATCCCCACGCTGTCGTATATCGAAAACGAAGACCATCCCGTCTTCGGCACCCTGGTCGAGCAGATCCTGCACTTGCTGAACTCGAAGCTGGTGTTTTCGGACATCATCATCCACCAGAACAGCCCGCTGATGCTGCGCCAGCCGAAGGGCCTGGTGGCGGTGACGGATTCGCCGATCACCAAGGAAGAGCTGGAAGAGTTCTTCGACGTCATCGAGCCGAACTGGTCCGAGCGGATCCAGGAGCGCGCCTTCGACAGGTCCATCGACCTGCACACGGCGCGCATCCGCGCCAACTGCTTCAGCTTCCAGGGCAAGAAGCGCCTGGGCTGCGTGATCCGCCGTTTCCCGAAGGAGCCGCTGCTGCTGGCCGAGCTGGGCCTGCACCCGGACGAGCAGGAATTCGCGCGCATGACGAGCGGCCTGGTGCTGATCATCGGCGACACCTGCCAGGGCAAGTCGACCACCATCGCCTCGATCCTGGACGAAATCAACCGCCAGCGCTCCGGCCACATCATCACCATCGAAGACCCGGTCGAGACCCTGATCCCGCAGCGCAAGTGCATCATCACCCAGCGCGAAGTGGGCGTGGACGGCGACGTCGACAGCTACTACCTCGGCGCCCTCGACGCGCTGCGCGAGCGCCCGGATGTGATCGTGATCGGCGAGATCCGCGACGCCCAGACCGCCCAGGAAGCGCTGGCGCTGGCCGAATCCGGCCCGCTGGTGCTGGCGACCCTGCACGCGCGCTCGACCGAACTGGGCCTGCAGAAGATGCTGCGCCTGCTCGGCAATTCCGACGCCCAGGGCCAGGCCCTGGCCCACGCCCTGCGCGGCGTGCTGTGCCAGGCGCTGCTGCCGTCCAAGCAGGGCAACCGCTACCACCTCGCCACCGAATGCCTGAGCATCAGCCCGGCCGTGGCCGAGATGATCGAGAAGGGCGACCTCGGCGCGATCCGCGCCCACATGAACGCGGGCCGGACGCCGGGCTGCCACACGATGAACAGCGTGCTGGAAGGGCTGCTGGCGTCGCACAAGGTGGACGTGAACGATGCGCGGGCGGCGACCACGGACCGGATCGGGTTTGCGGAGATGGTCTGAGGCATAGCGCCGAGCTCCAGCGCCTGATCGCGGCCGATGGCCGCCGCATGCGCGCGCTCGAATGCGTGAGGGAGCTCGGGCTGCCGGATTGCTGGGTCGCGGCGGGATTCGTTCGCAACGCCGTGTGGGACCATTTGCACCTGCGCGCGGCGTCGTCGCTGCCGCAGGATATCGACGTGATCTGGTACGCGCCGCCGGATGCCGCGCCGGAGCGCGATGCGGCGCTGGAAGCAGGCTTGCTGCAGCGCGACGGCAGCCTCGCCTGGTCGGTCAAGAACCAGGCGCGCATGCACCTTCGTAACGGCGACGTTGCTTACCGCTCGGCCACTGACGCCATGCGGCATTGGCCGGAAACCGCGACTGCCGTCGGAGTCCGCCTCGACGATCGCGGCGGCGTCGAGATCGCGGCGCCCTTCGGCCTGGACGACCTGTTCGCACTGGTCGTCAGGCCGGGGCCGCGCTTCATGGCGGAAAAGCGTTCTGTGTACCTGGACCGGATACGCTCGAAAGACTGGCAAGCCCGCTGGCCACGCCTCCGCATCGAGACGCAGTCTGCGTGAGCCGCTTCAATCCAGCGGCACGGCCCGATAAGCATTCACCTCCGCCGGCCGCACCGCCCGCGCCCCATTCCCCCAGCTGGCTCGCACATAACTCAGCACCGCCGCCACCTCGTCGTCGCTCAGCACCGGGCTGTAGGGCGGCATGCCGTAGGGCCGTGGATTGCCCGCGGTGGCCGGCGCGAAGCCGCCGTTCAGCACGATGCGGATCGCGTTGACCGGGTCGCGCAG
This sequence comes from uncultured Massilia sp., assembly GCA_913778765.1. Taxonomy (GTDB): domain Bacteria; phylum Pseudomonadota; class Gammaproteobacteria; order Burkholderiales; family Burkholderiaceae_D; genus Telluria. Next base: position 9,740 of record CAJYXO010000222.1, read on the forward strand.
CGTCACCGTGGTATTCCCGGCCAGCGGCGGATAGGCCGGCGCGCCCGCGGCATCGAGCGCCCCGCGGCCGTCCTTGCCGTGGCAGTCGGCGCAATGGCGCGCGTAGATCGCGCCGCCCAGCTTCAGCACGGCGTCCGAGGCGAAGGGCGCGGGCCGCGGCGCCTCCGGCTTCACCGGCAGCGAATGCAGGTAGGCGCGCATGGCGCTGATGTCCTGGGCCGACAGGTGCTGCAGGCTCTGGCGCACCACCTCCGCCATCGGTCCGGCCACCGCGGCGGACGGCGACACCCCGCTTTGCAGCAGCTGCGCCAGGTGCGGATCGCGCGACGCCAGCGCCGGCGCATACCAGCCCTGCGCCGGCATCAGGCCGCCGGCCAGGCCCGCGGCGCTCGCGCCCAGGCGGTTGCGCGGGCTGTGGCAGGCGGCGCAGTGGCCCAGGCCTTCGACCAGGTAGGCGCCGCGGTTCCAGTCCGTTCCCCGCGCTGGCTGGCTTTCAAAAACACCCGGTTTGAAGTACAGCAGCCGCCAGGCCGCCAGCGCCGCCTGGCTGTCGTAGGGGAAGCGGAGCAGGTGCGGCTGCTTGGGTTGGCGTGCGGGCGGCAGGCTGCGCAGGTAGGCGTACAGGGCGTCGGCGTCGTCGCGCGTGACCTTGGTGTAGTTCGGGTAGGGGAAGGCCGGGTACAGCAGGCGGCCGTCGCGACCTACGCCGTTGTGCAGGGCGTTCCAGAAATCGTCCGCGCTCCAGGCACCGATGCCGGTGTCGAGGTCCGGCGTGATGTTCGGCGCCGTCAGGCGGCCGAAGGGCGTGTCGATCGCGCGGCCGCCGGCATAGGCGACGCCGCCGCGCGCCGTGTGGCAGGCGGCGCAGTCGCCGGCCCTGGCGAGGTAGGCGCCGCGCGCGATGTTCCGCGGGCTCGCGGCCCAGGCTTCCGGCGAACGCGCGGGCACCTGCTCGGCGCGCGGCCAGGCGACGATCGCGGCGGCGATCAACACCAATACGACGGCGCTCAGGACGAACGGGACCCGGCGCATCATGGCCCGCCCTCCGGCGCCGAGCCGCAGGCCAGCGGCAGCGGCAGCGGGCGGCTGAGCCGGGCGGCCGGCAAGGGCGCCGGGTCGGCCGGCAGCGGTTCGCTGGCCAGCCAGGCCGAGATCGCCGACACGTCGGCCAGGCTCAGGCGCTGGGCGATCGTGCCCATGCAGTCCGGCGCCAGCGCATGGCGGCTGCCGTTGCGCCAGGCGCCGAACTGGGCGTTGATGTAGTCGCGCGGCAGGCCCGCCAGGCCGGGGATGGCGGGCAGGGCGCCGGTCAGGCGCTCGCCGTGGCAGGCGATGCAGGCCGGGACCTTCAAGGCGGTGTCGCCGCGCGTGACGAGCTGGCGGCCGCGCGCCAGTTCGGCGGCGGGCAGGGCGGCGCGGTCCAGCACCGGCGCCGGCACGTGCTGGCTTGCGAAATAATCGGCGATCTCGTGCAGGTAGTCGTCGGACAGATGCTGGACCATCCAGGTCATCAGCGGATACTGGCGGCGGCCGTCGCGGAAATTCGTGAGCTGGTTGTACAGATAGCCGGCCGGCTTGCCGGCGATGCGCGGATAATACTGGCGTTCGCCGCCCGAGCCTGTCGCGGCCGGTGGCGTGCTGGCGCTGCCGTGGCAGGACACGCAGGCGCTGACGCGCTGGGCCAGCGTGCCGGGGATGCCGGGCTGCTGGGCCACGGCAGGCAGCGCGCATGCCAGCGTGGCCAGAAGAAGGGAGCGTCGTATGGGCATTCCGGCATCATACCGCGTCAGCCTGGCTTTTGTTCAATATTGCCGGCCCGCTGGAAGGTCCGCAGGTAAGCCAGCAGCGCCTTGATCTGGTTCTCGTCGCCGATGCCCCAGAACCGCATCTTCGTGTCCGGCACCAGCTTGTGCGGGTCGCGCACGAAGGCGGCCAGGGTGCGCTCGTCCCAGACGATGCCGGAGGCCTTCATGGCGTCGGAGTAGACGAAATCCGGGGTCGCGCCGGCGCGGCGGCCGAACACGCCGTTCAGTTGCGGCCCGAAACCGGCGCGGGCGTTGGCGCCGACCTGATGGCAGGACGCGCACTGTTTGAACACGCGTTCGCCGGCGGCGGCGTCGGTGCCGGACGGCGTGCAGGCTTGCAGAAGTAGAAGGGCGACGGGAACGGGAAGGAATTTCATCCCGCGATGATACCCCGCGGCGGCGTCAGGCCGATTTCGCGGCGGCGCCGTCGGCAGCGCAGGCGTCGCTTGCGGCTTTGGCCTGGGCCGCGCCGCGCGCAGCCAGGCGGGCGGCGTTGTGGGTTGCGGCTTCGGCCACGTTGGGGAAATGCCGGCGCCAGTGGCGGTAGATGCGCAGGGCCACGTGGGCGTCGTCGGCGGCGTACTGGATCTGCTGTTCGGACAGGCGCGGCAGGGCCCAGTTGGTGGTGGTGATGCGGCGCGACTTCTGCAGGCGCCGGCCGAAGAAGCGTTCGACGGCGGTCTTCGCGCCCCAGGCGTTCTTTTCGCGCTCTTCGCGCCGGCGCAGGGCGGTGGCGAGGTCGATCACGTTCAGGGTTTCGATGCCGAGCTTGGCGCGCAGGCGGCGCAGGTCGTCGCCGAGGCCGAAGCCCACCTTCAGGATCGTCGCCGATTCCAGCACCGGCCGCAGCACGTCGGCGCACAGCTGGGCGCCGGCCGAGGACGGCGCGCCGACCTGGAACAGCCAGGCGTGGGTATCGTCGGCCAGCTGCACCAGGTGCGGGCCGGTCGAGACTTCGCCTTTCTGGAAGGTCGGCTTGGATTCGGTGTCGAAGCCGATCGCATCGCAGGCGAGAAGGGCGCCGAGCGCCGCCTCCGCATCTTCGCGGGTGCGCACCAGACGCACGTCGGCCAGGGCGATGCCCTGGTAGGGCGGCAGCGTGTCTTCGAGGTCGGGTGCGTTTTCGCTCATCTGATCAGTAACGATTGCTCAGTTGAGCGCTCACTTGCGCGAAAACTTCGACGCCAGCTGCTGCAGCTTCTCCTGGCGCTTGCGCTCGGCTTCCGCCTGGACGGCGGCGTCGCGCTCGGCCTTCTTGCGCTCTGCTTCCTTCTTGAAGCGCTGCTGCAGCAGTTCCTTGGCGTGCTGGCGGTGGGTGTCCGTCACTTCGGCGCCCGGCTTGCCGTCCAGGTCGTAGCGCACGGTGGCCTTTTCCATCGCGCGCAGGTAGCGCATCGAACCCGTGTGGATGCCGAGGGCGGCGCGCATCAGCTTGCGGTTCAGGTTGGGCATGCGGGCCAGCAGCTGCTTGTCGACGCCGATTTCCAGCGGCAGGCAGTTGCGGAAGGCTTCGAACTGCTGCTGCAGCTGCTTGAGCAGGGCGCGTGGCGAATCCGCGGCCGGGGCCGCAGGGCTTTCGGCAGCCGGCGCAGCGGCCGCTGCCGAAGCCGCTTCCGGCGTGGCGTTGGCGGCATTGTTTTCGTTGGCCTCGGAGGAGTCGGCGACGTTACTAATCGTATTCATTGACTTCATGGTAAGAACGGGAAGCGGAAGGATAGCATGGCAAGGCGGCATCTGTGCCGCTGAGCCGTGTAAGGTTTCGTCGTCGCTGCCGGGCGACCGTGATTTCCTTCGTGCGCGGCGGGCGCGGCAGCAAGAAATCGTGTATGATCCGCCCCTTTGCTTGCGTACGGCTTGCGCCGTCGCAGACCGGCCAGGGGTCGGAGCACGCAGCGCCAACTATGCGAATTCGTTATATCCGGTATCGGATCTTTCAATTATCGCTAAATATTTCCTTGGTGCATAATATGCCTGTCTCCTCTATTTCTCCCTTGGGAAAATAGCTCAAGCCCGTTCCTTGACGGGCTTTTTTTCGTTCCGACATGCTGACCCGCGATATCGACCACAGCCCGACCTGTTTTTGCCACCCGTGCGCGCGCCCCGACCCTGCCGGTCCCGGCCGCATCGAATGCCCGGTGGACATGAGGATCCGCGGCGCTTGATATCCGGCCTGTCCGCCCTTAGCTAGGGCCATTCCGTTATTCCTTGCCCGAGGTTCGCGACCGGACCCGGTGGCTTATTGACTTCGCAGGCGCGCATCCCGCCTCGACTGGAGAATGTTTATTATGAAGAACACCGCCAAGACCTTGACACTGACTGCCAAGAAGGCGCCGGCCAAAACCACGGCCCAGCTGTCGGTGCCGAAAACCGCGACCTCCTACTTCCTGGAAACGGAAGCGGCGGCCGGCGGTCCGGCAGCCAAGGTAACGGTGGTCAAGACCCGTTCGCGCCTGGCGTCGCTGAAGGCGGCCCAGGAAGCCGGACAGGTACAGGCGGCGCCACTCCAGCCGGAGAGCATCGACGAGGCAGCGGCCATCGGCGCCGACGCCGCCGACGCCGTGGCGGAAACCATCCATGACGCGGCGCCGGTTGCCGCCGCCGCGCCGGTCGTTTCCGCGGTCGCCGCGGTGGCCGCCGACGATGCCGATCCGATCCCGATGCCGAGCGCGCCCGCCGCGCCGCCGGTGATCGTGCGCAAGCGCACCTCGAAGCTGGCCGCGCTGAAAGCCGCCGCCGACTCCGCCGTCGCGGCCCCGGCCGCCGCCGAGCCGGCCCCGGCCCCGGTGGCCGCCGCCGAAGAAGCCCCGGCCCCGCGCGTGGTCCGCACCCGCACCCGCCGCGTCGAGCCGGGCGCCGCCGCCCCGGCCACGCCGACCGGCACCGTCAGCACCACCACCGACGCCGCCGCGCTGGCGGCGATCGACACCTCCGGCTACCTGCTGCCGCAGGTGAAGGTGCCGGGCCGCCGCGGCCGCAAGCCGAGCGAGTTCGTGCCGGAGAACGACGAGATCGCCGCGCTGAACGCGGTCGAGCGCGCCGAGCTGAAGGCGGCCTCCAAGCTGCGCGAGCGCAAGGCCAAGGCCGGCATGCTGGGCGCCGAGCAGGGCTTCTCAAGCGAGGAACTGGAAAAGCGCCGCACCCAGCTGAAGAACCTGATCAACATGGGCAAGGAGCGCGGCTACCTGACCCATGCCGAGATCAACGACCAGCTGCCGGAAAACATCATCGATCCGGAAGCGATCGAAGGCATCATCGCGACCTTCAACGACATGGGCATCGCCGTCTACGAGCGCGCGCCGGAAGCGGAAATGATGCTGCTGTCGGACGCCGTCGTGACCCCGACCAGCGAAGACGAAGTCGAGGCCGCCGCCGCCACCGCGCTGTCGACCGTCGACTCCGACTTCGGTCGCACCACCGATCCGGTCCGCATGTACATGCGCGAGATGGGCGCGGTGTCGCTGCTGACCCGCGAAGGCGAGATCGCGATCGCCAAGCGCATCGAGGAAGGCCTGAAGGACATGGTGCAGGCGATCTCGGCCTGCCCGGTGACGATCTCGGAAATCATCGCGCTGTCGCACAAGATCGCCAGCGACGAGCTGAAGATCGATGACGTGGTCGACGGCCTGATCGAGCCGGACGAAGGCAGCGCCGCGCCGGTGTCGAACGCGGCAAGCGCGTCGGACGACGACGAGGAAGAAGAGCTCGAGGACGAGGAGGAGGAAGAAGGCGCGGCAGGCGGCAGCGCCGCCGCCGGCTACTCGGCCGAGCAGCTGGCCGCGCTGAAGAAGACCGCGCTGGAAAAGTTCGCGCTGATCGAAAAGCAGTTCGACAAGATGGGCCACGCCTTCAAGTCGCAGGGCTACGGTTCGAAGCCCTACGTGGCGGCCCAGGAAGTCATCTCGACCGAGCTGCTGGGCATCCGTTTCACCGCCAAGATCGTCGAAAAGCTGTGCGACACCCGGCGCGGCCAGATGGACGAAGTGCGTTCCATCGAACGCGCCGTGCTGGACATCTGCGTGAACCGCTGCGGCATGCCGCGCGCCCACTTCATCAAGGTCTTCCCGGGCAACGAGACCGACCTCGAATGGGTGCAGCGCGAAGTCGATTGCGCCTACCCGTACAGCGCGGTGCTGTCGCGTAACGCGCCGGCCATCATGGAACTGCAGCGCCGCATGGTCGACCTGCAGGCGCGCGTCGCGCTGCCGCTGCCGGACCTGCGCAACATCAACCGCCAGATGGCGGCCGGCGAAAAGCGCGCCCGTACCGCGAAGCGCGAAATGACGGTCGCGAACCTGCGCCTGGTGATCTCGATTGCCAAGAAATATATCAACCGCGGCCTGCAATTCCTCGACCTGATCCAGGAAGGAAATATCGGCCTGCTGAAGGCGGTCGACAAGTTCGAGTACCGCCGCGGTTATAAATTCTCGACCTACGCGACCTGGTGGATCCGCCAGGCGATCACCCGTTCGATCGCCGACATGGCCCGCACCATCCGCGTGCCGGTGCACATGATCGAGACCATCAACAAAATGAACCGCATCTCGCGCCAGATCATGCAGGAAACAGGCAGCGAGCCGGACATGGCGACCCTGGCGGCCAAGATGGAGATGCCGGAATCGAAGGTGCGCGAGATCATGAAGATCGCCAAGGAGCCGATCTCCATGGAGACCCCGATGGGCGAGGACGGCGATTCGCAGCTGGGCGACTTCATCGAGGACAACGCCACCCTGGCGCCGCTGGAAGCCGCGATGCACGCTTCGATGCGCGGCGTGATCAAGGAAGTGCTGGACTCGCTGACCCCGCGCGAAGCCAAGGTCCTGCGCATGCGCTACGGCGTCGAAATGTCGAACGACCACACGCTGGAAGAAGTGGGCAAGCAGTTCGACGTGACCCGCGAGCGTATCCGCCAGATCGAAGCCAAGGCGATGAGCAAATTGCGCCAGCCTTCGCGCTCGGACAAGCTGAAGACCTTCCTGCAGAACCAGTAATTCGTCGTGCCGGGCATTGCCTGGCCCAACTCCCCGATCCCGCAAGGGCCGGGGAGTTTTTATTTTGACAACAGGTGTTCCGTATCTGTTGTTCGGTCCATACAATCGGTCCCCAAGCTATTGTAATTTCCATACGGGAACGCTAAAAACGCTGGAGTCACCCCACGACACTCAGCGATACTGGCGCCATCCCAACCACGACCGGATCGCACCAGATGGCCCGCGCTGCACCGCTTTCCCTGCTGATCGCCGCATTCCTGCTGCCTTTTGCAGCCCACGCTTCCGATGACGACGACAGCATCTCCACCGACCGTCCCGATTTCGTCGAGTCCAGCCAGGTCGTCGGCAAGGGCCGCGTCCAGCTCGAGACCAGCGTGCAGTGGGAGCGCGACCGTCACGCCGACCCGCGCACCCGCACCGTCAGCACGCCGACCCTGCTGCGCATCGGCGTCGGCGACAGCACCGAGCTGCGCATCGAGACCGACGGCCGCAGCGTCACCCGCGGCGCCACGGCCGGCTACGCCGACAGCGCGCTGGGCCTGAAATGGCACCTGGCCGACCAGCAGGGCGAAACCCTGGAGGGCCGGCCCTCGCTCGGCGTCCTGCTGCACGCCGAGCTGCCGAGCGGCAGCCGCAGCTTGCGCGGTCATGGCGTGCGCCCGACGCTGCGCCTGTCGGCCGAATGGGACCTGGCCGACGGCTATTCGCTCGGCGTGATGCCGGGCCTGGGCCAGGACAGCGACGACGCCGGCCATCGCTACGGCTACGGCATCCTGGCCGCCACCCTCGGCAAGGCGCTCAACGAGCGGATGCGCGGCTACGTCGAACTGGCGGCGCCGCAGATCGCGCGCGGCAAGCATGGCGGCGCCCAGGCCAGCTTCGACACCGGCGTCACTTATCTCGTGAACAAGGACTGCCAGCTCGACCTCTCGCTGACCCGCGGCCTGAACCGCCGCACCCCCGACCTGTCGCTGGCCTTCGGCCTGTCCGTGCGCATCTAAGAACAAGGAAAAGCCATGAACCGTCTCACCATCAAACTTCGCCTGCTGGCCTCGAACTTCACGGCGATCGGCTTCGTCGCGCTGATCGGCGTCATCGGCTTCCTGGCCGTCACGCGCCTCGACCAGGCGATGGACCGCATCGCCAGCAACGGCGCCCTGATCAAGGACCAGATGGCGGCCGACCAGGTGCACGACGCCCTGCGCGCCGACGTGCTGGCCGCGCTGCTGGCCGGCGCCGACGGCAGCGCCGAAGAACGCGATGCGGCCAGGCGCGACACGGCCGAGCACATCGCGCTGTTCCGCAAGCTGCTGGGCGACATCGACAAGGACACCGCCGATCCCGCCCTGCGCGCGGCGGTGGCGAAGGTGCGTCCGGACGTCGACGCCTACCTGAAGGGCGCCGAGCAGACCGTGGCGCTGGCGCTGTCCGACGCCGCGGCCGCGCGCCAGGCCCACCCGGCCTTCATGCAGCGCTTCCGCACGCTGGAAAAGAGCATGGGCGAATTGAGCGAACGGATCGAGGCGGCGTCCACCGCTACCCGCGACGCCGGCGACGCCACGGTGGGCGAAGTCGAACGCAACATCGCCATCGCCGCGGTGCTGGCGGCCCTGGTGATGCTGGTGACCGGCACCCTGCTGTCGCGCTCGATCAGCCGGCCGCTGGACGAGGCCATCGGCCTGGCCGGGCAGATTGCCGCAGGCCGCCTCGATGCCCACATCGACTGCGTGGACGACGACCGCACCGAAACCGGCCAGCTCAAGCTGGCGCTGCGCCGCATGCGCGACAGCCTGCGCCGCATTGTCGGCGAAGTGCGCGGCGGCACCGATTCGATCGCCACCGCGGCCGGCCAGATCGCGGCCGGCAACAGCGATTTGTCGAGCCGCACCGAAAGCCAGGCCGGCGCGCTCGAAGAAACCGCGTCCTCGATGGAAGAGCTGACCTCGACCGTGCGCCAGAACGCGGACAATGCGCGCCAGGCCAACCAGCTGGCGCAGACCGCGTCGGAAGTGGCCTCGCGCGGCGGCGACGTGGTCGGCCAGGTGGTGCAGACCATGAGCGCGATCGACGCCGCGTCGCGCCGCATCGTCGACATCATCGGGGTCATCGAAGGCATCGCCTTCCAGACCAATATCCTGGCGCTGAACGCGGCGGTGGAAGCGGCGCGCGCCGGCGAGCAGGGCAGGGGCTTCGCGGTGGTGGCGGGCGAGGTGCGCAACCTGGCCCAGCGCGCCAACGCGGCGGCGCGCGAGATCAAGGGGCTGATCGACGATTCGGTGAGCCAGGTCGACGTCGGCAGCCGCCTGGTCGGCGAGGCCGGCAGCACCATGCGCGACGTGGTCGACAGCGTGCGCCGCGTCAGCGACGTGATCGGCGAGATCAGCGCCGCCAGCCTCGAGCAGGAAGAGGGGATCGGCCAGGTCAACCGCGCGATCGTCGAAATCGACAGCGCGACCCAGCAGAACGCGGCCCTGGTGGAAGAAGCCAGCGCGGCCGCCAGCGCCATGGAGCAGCAGGCGGAGCAGCTGCGCAGGCTGGTCGGCAGCTTCACCCTCGACGCGGCCGAGGCCATGCACGCCGTGCCGGCCGCGGCGGCCGGGCGTGCACGGCTGGCGCTGGCCTGAGCCATATTGCCCAGTTATGGAAAATGCAAGTAATTTCATTGGATGAGGTAAATACCGACACGTAATCTCTTGAACGGATGGCAAGCCGGACGCCGTCCTCAACCACTTCAAGAGAGAACGACAATGAAAAAGAAAAACCTCGCCGCCGCGCTGGCGGCGGCCTTGCTGGCGTCCCTGGCCCTCGCGCCGGCCGCCGGCCAGGCGCAGGAGACACAGGCATCCCCGAAACACGAACTGCGCGGCGTCTGGGTCAGCACCCACCTGAGCCTGGACTGGCCGAACCGCACCCAGACCCCGGCCCAGCAGCGCGCCGCGCTGGCCGCCATCCTCGACCACAACAAGGCCACCGGCATGAACGCCGTGTTTTTCCAGGTGCGCAGCCAGGCCGACGCCATGTACCCGAGCGAGCTGGAACCGTGGTCGTACTACCTGACCAACAACCAGGGCAGCGCGCCGGCGCCGTTCTGGGACCCGCTCGCCTTCGCCATCGAAGAAACGCACAAGCGCGGCATGGAATTCCACGCCTGGATCAATCCCTACCGCGCGGTCGCCAACACGGCCACCGAATCGAACACCGCGCAGTACGCCACGAACCACGTCTCGCGCACCCATCCGGAGTGGCTGCTGACGGTGGGCGCCGTGAAGATCCTGAATCCGGCCCTGCCGGCCGTGCGCGACCACGTCAGCCAGGTGATCCAGGACATCGTCGGCCGCTACGACATCGACGGCCTGCACTTCGACGATTACTTCTACCCGAGCGGCACGATCCCGGACGACGCCAGCTACAACGCCGATCCGCGCGGCTTCCCGGCCACCACGGCGGGCCGCGCCGACTGGCGCCGCAACAACATCGACATGCTGATCGAGCGCGTCGGTCTTGAGATCCGCCTGGCCAAGCACTGGGTCAAGTTCGGCGTCTCGCCATCCGGCATCTACCGCAGCAGCCTTGACCCGGCCATCGGTTCGCCGACCTCGAGCGGCGCGTCCCAGCACTACGTGAACATGTTCGCCGACACCCGCAAGTGGCTGCGCGAAGGCTGGGTCGACTACCTGGCGCCCCAGGTCTACTGGTATATCGGCCAGGCCGGCTCCGACTACAAGCTGCTGGTCCCGTGGTGGAACGAGAACGCCTTCGGCCGCCACATCTACATCGGCCTGGCCGACTACAAGATGAATACCGCCGGCTGGACCAGCCCGGCCCAGATCGCCGACCAGATCGCGCTGAACCGTTCGAACGGACACGTGTTCGGCCAGATCCACTTCCGCCACGCCTTCCTGCAGGCGAACCCGCTCGGCTACCGCACGGCCCTGATGCAAACCACCTACCGTGCGCCGGCGCTGACCCCGGGCATGGCCTGGAAGGGTGCGGCTGCGCCGCTGACGCCGTCCGAGCTGGCCGCCGCCGCGGCGCCGAACGATGCGGTGGCGCTGTCGTGGACGGCGTCGCCGGCGTCCAGCGACGAGCTGGAAAAGGTGCGCCGCTACGCCGTCTACCGTTCCGACACCCGCGAGTTCGACCTCGAAGCGCCGGGCAAGCTGATCGGCCTGACCGATGGCGCCGTGCCCGGCTTCGTCGACGCGTCGAGCGGCGCCGGCAAGTACTGGTACTACACCGTCACCGCGGTGAACCGCCTGAGCGGCGAAAGCGCACCGGCGGCCGTGGCGACCAACGACCACGAGGCCCCCAGCGTGACCACCCGCGCCGTCACGCGCACGCTGGCGAACGGCCAGGCGACGATCGCCGCCCAGGACGTCGACGGCGGCAGCACCGACAACTGGGGCATCGAATCGCTCGGCGTCAGCCGCTCGACCTTCGGCTGCGCCGACATCGGCCAGGCGAAGGTGACGCTGACGGCGGTCGACAAGGGCGGCAACACGGCGGCCGGCGAGGCCACGGTGAACGTCGAGGGCAGGGTGCCGGCGCCGGGCATCGCGGCCAGCCTCGATACGATCGCGCTCGGCTACGGGCCGCAAACCGTCAGCTTGCTGGCCAGCGATGCGGGCGGGCCGGACAGCTACACTTGGACCCCGGCCGCCGGCCTGTCGGCGAGCGGCGCCGGCGCCACCTTCGCGCCGAACGGCGCCGGCAGCTTTGCCCTGACGGTGCTGGCGACCAGCGAAAGCGGCTGCGCGGCGAGCGCTGCCCGCACCGTGAACGTGATCGAGGCGCGCTGCGGCAACAAGGGCGACAAGGTCCTGGTTTGCAATGACACCGGCTCGGACAGCCATCCAGGCGCGCAGTTGTGCGTGAGCGGGAATGCGGTGCCGGTCCTGCTGGCGAAAGGGGCGAAACTGGGGGCCTGCGGTCAGTGAACGTCGTCCCCGCGCAGGCGGGGACCCGAGTCAACGTTCGATCAGCCCGTGTTGCGCAAGCCCGCCGCCACCCCGTTGATCGACAGGTGGATGCCCCGGTGCACCCGGGCGTCGATCTGCTCCGGATCCCTGGCCAGCGCCCGGTGCCGCTGGATCAGCTCGACCTGCAGGTGGTTCAGCGGGTCGAGGTAGGCGAAGCGGTTCTGGATCGAGCGCGCCAGCAGCGGATTCGCCGCCAGGCGCTCGGCATTGCCGGTCACCTGTTCCAGGCAGCGCAGGGTCTCGCCGTATTCCGCCGCGATGCGCTTGAAGATGCGTTCGCGCAGTTCCAGGTCCGGCACCAGCTCGGCGTAGCGGCGCGCGATCGGCAGGTCGGTCTTGGAAAGCACCATGTCCATGTTCGACAGCAGGGTCGCGAAGAACGGCCACTGCTTGAACATCGCTTGCAGCAGCGCCAGGCGCTCCTCGCGCGAATTCTCCTGCTTGCCGTCGGCCAGCCAGCCGGAGACCGCCGCGCCGAAGCCGAACCAGCCCGGCAGCAGCAGGCGGCACTGGCCCCAGGAGAAGCCCCAGGGGATGGCGCGCAGGTCTTCGATGCGGCGGGTCGACTTGCGCGAGGCCGGGCGCGAACCGAGGTTCAGCTCCGCGATCTCGGCGATCGGCGTGGCGGCGAAGAAGTAGTCGGTGAAGCCAGGGGTCTCGTAGACCAGGTTGCGGTAGGCTGCATAGGCGCGCTGGGAGAGTTCGGCCATCACCGCTTCGTAGCGCTGCAGGCGCGCCACCTGTGCGCGGTCTTCGCCATGCGGCATCAGGCCCGCTTCCAGGGTGGCCGCCACCAGCAGTTCGAGGTTGCGGCGGCCGATCTCCGGGTTCGAGAACTTCGAAGAGATGATCTCGCCCTGCTCGGTCAGGCGGATCTGGCCGTTCACGGTGCCCGGCGGCTGGGCCAGGATCGCGTCGTAGCTCGGACCGCCGCCGCGGCCGACGGTGCCGCCGCGGCCGTGGAACAGGCGCAGCTTGACGCCGGCCTCTTCGAAGATCTTCACCAGCTTGAGTTCGGCCTGGTAGAGCTCCCAGTTCGAGGTCAGGAAGCCGCCGTCCTTGTTCGAGTCGGAATAGCCCAGCATGACTTCCTGCAGGCGGCCCTGGTGCTCGATCAGTTCCTTCACCACGGGCAGCGCCATCCACTCGGCCATGATCTGGCTGGCGCGCTGCAGGTCGGGGATGGTCTCGAACAGCGGGATCACCATCACGTCGCACTGCTTGGCGTCGCCGCTTGGGCGCAGCAGGCCGGTTTCCTTCTGCAGCAGCAGGACTTCCAGCAGGTCCGACACGGTCTCGGTGTGCGAGATGATGTAGTTGCGGATCGCGCGCGCGCCGTAGCGCCGGCGGATCTCGCGCGCCGCGCGCAGCACGCCCAGCTCCGATTGGGTCTCGTCGGAATAGTCGGCGTAGGGCGTGAACAGCAGGCGCGGGTGGGCGATCTCGGCCAGCAGCAGTTTCACTTTCGCCGCTTCGTCGAGCGCGGCATAGTCGGCCTCGACGCCGGCGCGGCTGAACAGCTCGGCCAGCACGCGTTCGTGGATGTCCGAGCTCTGGCGCATGTCGAGCGAGGCCAGGTGGAAGCCGAAGATGGCGGCGGCGCGCAGCAGGCCGGCCAGGCGCGGCTTGACGAGGATCGCGCCGTGATGTTCGTTCAGCGAATCGGCCAGGATCTGCAGCTCGGCCTGGAACTCGTCCGGGCCGGCGTAGGCGTCGGCGTGGCCGACTTCCTTGCGCAGCGGGTTGGTGGCGCCCAGTTCGCGCGCGGTCGAGGCCAGGCGCGCGTAGATGCCGATAAGGGCGCGCCGGTAGGGCTCGTCGCTGCGGTGCGGCGAGTTGTCGGGCGATTTTGCCGCCAGCTCTTCCAGCGCGGCGCTGGCCGGCACCAGCAGGGTCGACGTCGACAGCTCGGCGCCCAGCGCGTGCACTTCGTCGAGGTAGAAGTCGAAGATGGTGGTGGCGTGGCGCACCAGGGCGCGCTGCATGGTGCCGGCGTTGACGTTCGGGTTGCCGTCGCGGTCGCCGCCGATCCAGCTGCCCATCTGCAGGTAGGTCGCATCCTTCGTCGATGTCCCCAGCTCGTCCTCGATGTCGTCGTACAGGGCCGGGATCTCGCGCAGGAAGGTGGTGCGGTAGTAGGACAGGGCGTTCTCGATCTCGTCGGCCACGGTCAGCTTTTCGTAGCGCAGCATGCGGGTCTGCCACAGCGTCGCCACGCGCGCCTGCAGCAGCATCATGTTGTGCTGGCGCTCCTTGGGCGTCAGCGGCAGGTCGCGTTCGGCCAGCAGGCGCGCGATGTCGTGCTCGGCGTCGAGGATGGACTTGCGCTGGACTTCGGTCGGGTGGGCGGTCAGCACCGGCGAGATCAGGGCTTCGCGCAGGAAGGCGCCGACCTGCTCGCGCCCGACGCCGGCGTCCTGCAGGCGCGCCAGCGCGTAGGCCACGCTGGACGGCTGCGGCTTCGAGCCGGCCAGCAGGTGGGCGCGGCGGCGGCGCACGTGGTGCTGGTCTTCGGCGATGTTGGCCAGGTGCGAGAAATAGGAAAACGCGCGCACCACGGAATTGGTTTCTTCGCGCGTGAGCTTCTTCAGCAGGGTGGTGAGTTCCTCGCCGGCCTGCGGGTCGTCCTCGCGGCGGAAGCGCACGGCGGTCTGGCGGATGGTTTCGACCACGTCGAACACGGCCTCGCCCTCCTGGTTGCGCAGCACGTCGCCCAGCAGGCGGCCGAGCAGGCGGATGTCTTCTTTCAGCGGCGCGTCCTTGTCGCCCGCCTGGGGGGCGGCGATCTGGGGCGCGGTTTGGTCATCGGGATTGTCGGCAGGGTTCGCAGCTTTGTTCATTTTCGAGCACAGGTTGAATGTTCGGGGGTCCCGGAAGGGGCTCTCGTGTACAACGTTGCCGTAGTGGATGCCACGGGTCTGCAAGGGGGCGCATGCTAGAATTTGTGGTTACAGGCATGCCGCCAACCGGCGCCGGCCGATCCAGGCACAACGACAGTGAAAGAAATTGTTTTGAATACTCACGACACGACGCAGCGCGTCCCGTCTCGCCTCATTATCGCATCGCGCGAGAGCCGGCTGGCCATGTGGCAGGCCACGCACGTGCGCGACCGCCTCGCCGCATTATATCCGGATTGCCAAATCGACATCCTCGGCATGACCACCCGTGGCGACCAGATCCTCGACCGCACCCTCTCGAAGGTCGGCGGCAAGGGCCTGTTCGTGAAGGAACTCGAGGTGGCGATGCAGGAAGGCCGCGCCGACCTGGCCGTGCACTCGCTCAAGGACGTGCCGATGGAATTGCCGGAAGGCTTCGAACTGGCCGCCGTGCTGGAGCGCGAGGACGCGCGCGACGCCTTCGTCTCGAACGATTTCGACAGCCTGGCGGCGCTGCCCGCCGGCAGCATCGTCGGCACCAGCAGCCTGCGCCGCCAGGCCTTGATCGCCGCGCGCTATCCGCAACTGGTGATCAAGCCGCTGCGCGGCAATCTCGACACCCGCCTCGGCAAGCTGGACCGCGGCGACTATGCCGCCATCATCCTGGCCGCCGCCGGTCTCAAGCGCCTCGGCCTGGAGCGCCGCATCCGCGCCTACCTCGGCCTGGAAACCAGCCTGCCCGCCGCCGGCCAGGGCGCGATGGCGATCGAGATCGTCGTCGGCGAGCGTGGCGACGGCGCCGACCTGCGCGCGCTGCTGGCGCCGCTGAACCACGAAGACACGGCGCGCGCGGTCGCCGCCGAGCGCAAGGTCTCGCGCGTGTTCGGCGCCAGCTGCCAGATTCCGCTGGCCGCCCACGCCGTCATCGAGCGCGGCGAGCTCCACCTGCGCGCCATGGTCGCCACCCCGGACGGGCGCCGCAGCGCCTTTGCGGAAGGCAGCGGCGCCGCCAACCTGCCGGAGCAGCTGGGCGAGCAAGTCTCCGCGCAGTTGCGCCAACAGGACGCCGACGCCATCCTGGCCGAGTGCAAGGCCGAGTCGGCCGCGCCCTGATGGCCGGCGCGGTCGTCATCACCCGTCCCCGCCAGCAGGCCGAGCCGCTGGCGCGCGCGGTGGCTGCCCTCGGCCGCAGGCCGGAACTGCTGCCGCTGCTGGAGATCTCGCCGCTGCCTGAAGAAGGGCAGAGTGCGCTGCGGCGGGTGCTGAACGACCTGGCGTCGTATGCGCTGGTGGCCTTCGTGTCGCCCAACGCGATCGACGCCGCCTTTGCACACATTGGCCCTTGGCCGGCCGGCGTCGACATCGCCGTGGTGGGCGAGGGCAGCCGCGCGGCGCTGGCGAAACACGGGGTCGGCGACGGCAGCGTAAGGATCCATTGCCCGCAGGACCCGGCGCACAGCGATTCCGAGCACCTGCTGCGGGCGCTCGACCTGGACCGCCTGGCCGGACGCCGCGTGCTGGTGGTGCGCGGCGAGGGCGGGCGCGAGCTGCTGCCGGACGCCCTGCGCGGCGCCGGCGCCACGGTCGAGACGGTGGCCGCCTACCGCCGCGCGGTGCCGGCCGCGTCGCCGGAACTGGCGGCCAGGCTGGCCGGCTTGCTGGCCGGCCCGAACGACTGGATAATCACGAGCTCGGAAGCGCTGCGCGGGCTGGTGGCCCTGGCCGCCCCCGAATGGCAGGCTGCGCTGCGGCGCCAGCACCTGATCGTGCCGCATGCGCGCATCCACGAAACCGCCGGCGCGCTGGGCTTTACCAGCATCACCCTGACCGGCTCAGGCGACGAACGGCTGCTTGCCGCGTTACAATCACACGCATGAACGAATTGCCCAACACTCCAGAACAGAACGGCAAGGGCGGTCCGGTGGTCGCGCCGGACAGCTACCTGCCGCCGCCCGTCGAGCCGCGCGTGCCGGAAGGCCACCGCGTCGGCGGATTGCTGAACAAGCCGCAGAACGTCGCCATCATCGTGCTGGCCGTGCTGCTGGCCCTGCAGACCTGGTCGACCCACAGCCGCTTCAACCGGCTGCGCGAAGACGTCGCCAAGACCCTGCAGAAGGACAATGCCTCGAACGCGGAAACCGCCCAGCTGGTCCGCGAAACCCAGGAAACGGCCAAGGAACTGCAGGTCAAGGTGGGCGTGCTGGAAAGCCGCCAGTCCGAGTCGCAGAGCCAGCAGGCGGCCCTGGAGCAGATGTACCAGGACATCTCGAAGAACCGCGACGAGTGGGCGCTGTCCGAGATCGAGCAGGTGCTGTCGACCGCCAGCCAGCAGCTCCAGCTCGCCGGCAACGTGAGCGGGGCCCTGATCGCGCTTGCCAACGCCGACCGTTCGCTGTCGCGCTCGGACAAGCCGCAGTTCATCACGATCCGCCGCGCCATCGCGCGCGACATCGACAAGCTGAAGGCGCTGCCCCAGGTCGACCAGGCCGGCATCGCCCTGCGCCTCGACAACGTGATCTCGCAGATCGACAACCTGCCGTTGCTGGCCGACGAAAAGCCGGCCGAGCCGATCTCGCCCGGCCGCGCGAATCCACCCGCGCGCGCGCTCCAGGGCGCAGCGGCAGCGGCGCCGGCGCCCGCCGCCGAGTTGTCGCTGGGCCGCCGCGTGGTCGAGACCTGGCGCAACTGGAGCCGCGAGATGTGGGACGACATGCGCCAGCTGATCCGGGTGCGCACCGTCGACACCCCGGAAGCGCTGATGCTGTCGCCGAGCGAAGCCTATTTCGTGCGCGAGAACCTGAAGCTGCGCCTGCTGAACGCGCGCCTGGCCCTGTTGTCGCGCAACGAAGGCACTTTCCGCGACGACGTCGGCAGCGCCCAGCAGCAGCTGGGCCGCTATTTCGACACCAAGGCGCGCTCGACCCAGGCGGCGCAGATGGTGCTGCGCCAGGTGCAGGCCAACAACGTCACCATCGAGGTGCCGGATCTGTCGGAGAGCCTGAACGCCGTGCGCAACTACAAATCCAAACCGTAAGCCGGGGAGCTGAATAGAATGCGCCTGCTCCTCTGGTTAGTCGCCCTGATGGCCGCGGCGATCGGCATCGCCGTGACCGCCCGCTTCAACCCCGGCAACGTGGTGTTCTTCTACCCGCCGCACCGGATCGATTTGTCGCTGAACCTGTTCGTGGTGCTGGCGGCGCTGCTGTTCCTGGTGCTGTACGTGCTGCTGCGCGCGGTGCGCGCCACCCTTGGCATGCCCGAGCGGGTGGCCGAGTACCGCCTGCGCAAGCGCGAGCGCGAAGCCAACCGCGGCCTGAGGGAAGCCCTGAAGGCCCTGTTCGAGGGGCGCTTCGGCCATGCCGAGAAGGCCGCCAAGCGCGCCGCCGAGCTGCCCGAGAACGCCGGCCTGGCGGCCCTGATCGGCGCCCGCGCCGCGCACCGCATGCGCGAACCGGCCCGGCGCGACGCCTGGCTGGCCGGCATCCTGCACGACCAGTCGCTGAAGACCGCGCGCCTGATGACCGTGACCGAACTGCTGGTCGACGAGCACCGTCCGGAAGCCGCGCTGGAAGCGGTGGCGGAACTGAACGCCAGCGGCCAGCGCCACATCCACGCCCTGCAGTGGGCGATGAAGGCCAACCAGCAGGCCCGCAACTGGCCCGAGGTGCTGCGCCTGGTGCGCACCCTGGACAAGCGCAACGCCCTGCATCCGGCGCTGTCGAGCCGCCTGCGCGAGATGGCCTACGAGGCCCTGCTGGGCGAAGGCGGCCACGATGCGGAAAGCCTGCGCCGCATGTGGTCGGGCGTGCCGGGCGCCGACCGGGTGAAACCCTACATCGCGGCGCGCGCCGCCGGCGCCTTCAACGCCCGCGGCCTGCACGACGAGGCCCGCGTCATCGTCGAAGATGCCCTGAAGGCCGAGTGGGACGAGCGCGTGGTGCGCGCCTACCGCGAAGCGGCCGGCCCGGAAGGTTCAAGCACGCTGCTGGCCCAGATCGAAAAGTGCGAAGCCTGGCAGCGCGAACACCCCGGCGACGCCGGCCTGGCCCTGACGCTGGGCGCGCTGTGCCTGCGCCAGAAGCTGTGGGGCAAGGCCCAGCGCTGCCTGGAACAGGCGCTGCGCGATGCGACCCATCCGGAACAGGTGCGCGAAGCCCATTTGAAGCTGGCCCAGCTGCACGAAGCCCTCGGCCAGCAGGACGAGGCGAACCGGCATTTCCGGCAGTGCGCCTTGGCAACCGTGCTCTGAAACGGAAGCGCAGCCGACAGGGGGCGCACAGCTTGTGCGGCGCACAAGCCCAGGCCGATTCGCTATAATGGTTCCCTTTATTATTTCTAAAGCAACCAAGCAAGGACAACCCATGAGCCTGAACAACGTCAACGCCGGCCGCGACGTGCCGAACGATTTCAACGTCGTCATCGAGATCCCGATGAACGGCGACCCGGTCAAATACGAAGTGGACAAGGAATCCGGCGCGATCTTCGTCGACCGCTTCATGGGCACCGCGATGCACTACCCGTGCAACTACGGCTACGTGCCGAACACCATCGCCGACGACGGCGACCCGTGCGATGTGCTGGTGATCACCCCGTTCCCGCTGATCCCGGGCGTGGTCGTGCGCTGCCGCGCGCTGGGCGTGCTGAAGATGACCGACGAAGCCGGCGGCGATTCGAAGGTCCTGGCCGTGCCGGTCGAAAAGCTGGCTCCGCTGTACGCCAACATCAAGACCCACGCCGACGTGCCGGAACTGACCCTGCGCCAGATCCAGCACTTCTTCGAGCACTACAAGGACCTCGAGAAGGGCAAGTGGGTGAAGGTCGAGGGCTGGGAAGGCCCGGACGCGGCGAAGGAAGAGATCGTCAACGGCGTCAAGACCTACGAAGGCCAGGCGAAGTAATCGCTGTCCGCTTTCCGCTTCAGGAAAAGGGCCGGCACCCGCGAGGGGCCGGCCCTTTTGCTTTTGGCTTACCGGCCGCGCATCACCAGCCTATATCCTGCAGCAGCGGGAAGGTCAGGTCGCGCGGCGGCGTCACCTCGTGGGACAGGTCGTCGTTGATCGACGGTTCCATCAGCTGGTTCGGCTTGGCCTCGGTGGTGTAGTGCGATACCGTCGAGCCCGGCGAATAGATGGTCGGCGTGTACAGCAGGATCCGGCCCTGGGCGTCGGTGCCGGCCAGCCTGGCCGCGTTCAGGCCCAGGCTGGCGACCACCCCCGACTGGGTGCGCGAACGCCGCTGCAGGCTGGCCTTGATGGCGGCGCCGTCGGCCTGGGTCACGCGCACCGAGGGAATCGCGATGCCTGGATCGTTGCCGCTCATGCCGGCGACGTCGCCCGGCGCGTTATCCGCCACCACCATGCCGATGGCGCCGGCGGCCTGCACGTTGCGGGCCTTGGTGACGAAGTCGCAGGCGCCGCGGTCGACCAGGGCCACGTTGCCGCGCACCGCCAGCGCATTCGCGGCGTTCAGCGCATCGCAGGCCAGGCCGGCGCCGTTGGCCTGGTCGACCACCGGCATCAACTGGCCCTTGACCGGCGGGTTCGCCAGCGGCGGGCCGAAGGAAGCGTCGCCGACTTCGTAATTGCCGGCCGCGGTGCCGGCGGCGGCGCCCGAGATCGCCATGTTCGACATCGGATCCAGCACCTGCGGCACGGCGGCGGTCACGCGCGGACCGTTCCAGGACAGGCCGCGCCAGGTCAGGGCCGATTGCGCGCGCTCGGCCGGCGTGCTCTCGACCCAGGTGCGGTTCGTGCGGTTGTTCAGCAGGTAGTAATCCCAGATCGAAGGAATGCCGAGGATTTCCTCGCCGGTCTCGTCGTCGGTGAAGGTCTGGAAGCCGAGGCCATGCGCGAACTCGTGCAGGAGCACGGTGACGAGGTCGATCTGGTCGCCGAAGTTGCGGTCCAGGCCGAGGTAGAAGCCATTGCCCGGCAGGCAGTCGGGAAACAGGCCCAGGCGCGAGTTGAAGCGCGCGATGATGTGCGGCTCGCCGGGCGTGGCGACGTCTTCGCCGGCCAGCTTGCTGGCCAGGGCGCTCGGATACCAGGTGCTGGCGCGCGGGGCATTGGTGAAATCGCTCCAGATCTCGTTGGCGCCGGCCGAGCCCAGCACGGCGCTGGTGGGGGTGCAGGACAGCGGCTGGAAGGATGCGCCGATGCGGATCGGCACGCTGCTGGTGAGCGTGGCGCCCCAGATGTCGGCGGCAACACCGGCACCACGCTCGGCCAGCAGCGCCTGATCGCCTTCCAGCGCGCCGCCGACATCTGGG
>CAJYXO010000223.1 GCA_913778765.1 uncultured Massilia sp.
TCGCCAACGTGCGCATGATGCTGCACGACCTGTCCGAAGGCGTCATCGTCGCCGCGCACCAGCCGACCGTGCCGTCTTTTCTCCACGCCGAGCAGAAGCAGGAAGTGCAGGAGGGCGCGCACCGCTACAAGATCGAGCTGCCGGACATCCCGCAGCGCGACGTGAATGCCTTGGTGGACGAACTCGGCCTGCTGGGCCGCGTGTCGGTCACGCCGCTGGCCGGCGGCCGCAGCGCCCTGATCATCATGACCCACGAAGGCCTGGACGACATCATTGCGATCTGCTCGTTCGTGCTGAACCCGGAGGACCTGAAGATCTTCGAAGCGCCGCCGCTGACGCCGGAACAGCGCGCCATCGAGGCGCTTGAACGCGCCCGCATCGAGGAAGACCAGGGCTACGGCTTCTTCGATCCGAACGAGCCGCTCGAAGGCGTGCAGGCCGAACAGTCCGACGACGAGCGCGGCTACGGCTTCTTCCAGCCGATCGAACAGATCCGCAAGGAAGCCGGCATCGTCGCCGAGTCGCCGACGCCGGCCGTGGTGGAAAGCCGTCCGGAAGCGATCGAGGTCTCGGAAGTCGCGGCCGAGAAGAAGGCCGCGAAGAAGGCCGGCGACGCCGCCCACGCGCATGCCGAATCGAGCTCGATCCGCGTGTCGATCGAGAAGGTCGACCAGCTGATCAACCTGGTCGGCGAACTGGTGATCACCCAGGCCATGATCGAGCAGCGCAGCGACGGCCTGGATCCGATGATCCACCAGCGCCTGCTGCAATCGGTGTCGCAGCTGACCCGCAATACCCGCGACCTGCAGGAAGCGGTGATGTCGATTCGCATGATGCCGATGGACTTCGTGTTCTCGCGCTTCCCGCGCATGGTGCGCGACCTGGCCAGCAAGCTTGGAAAGAAGGTCGACTTCATCACCAACGGCGCCGCCACGGAACTGGACAAGGGCCTGATCGAACGCATCGTCGATCCGCTGACCCACCTGGTGCGCAACTCGATCGACCACGGCATCGAGATGCCGGCCGCCCGCGTGGCCGCCGGCAAATCGGAATCGGGCCGCCTGTTCCTGTCCGCGGCCCACCAGGGCGGCAACATCGTGATCGAGGTGGCCGACGACGGCGGCGGCCTGAATCGCGAACGCATCCTGGCCAAGGCCCTCTCGAGCGGCCTGCCGGTTTCGGAGAACATGAGCGATGCCGAGGTCTGGCAGCTGATCTTCGCGCCGGGCTTCTCGACCGCCGAAACGGTCACCGACGTGTCGGGCCGCGGGGTCGGCATGGACGTCGTCAAGCGCAACATCACGGCCATGGGCGGCACCATCGACATCCGTTCGGCCAAGGGCTTCGGCACCACCATCCTGATCTCGCTGCCACTGACGCTGGCGATCCTGGACGGCATGTCGATCCGCTGCGGCGAAGAGATCTACATCCTGCCGCTCGGCTTCGTGGTCGAGTCGCTGCAGCCGGCAAGCAGCGAGGTCAAGGAGATCGCCGGGCAGGGCCGCGTGGTCAAGGTGCGCGGCGAATACCTGCCGCTGATCCCGCTGCACCAGATGTTCAACATCGAACCGCGCTTCAAGAATCCGTCGGAAGGCATCCTGGTGATCCTGGAAACCGAAGGGCGCAAGGCCGCACTGTTCGTCGACGAACTGGTGGGCCAGCAGCAGGTCGTGGTCAAGAACCTCGAATCGAACTACCGCAAGGTGGCCGGGATCTCCGGCGCCACCATCCTCGGCGATGGCGGCGTGGCGCTGATCCTGGACGTGACGGCGCTGCTGCGCTCGTCGCGTCAGCTGACGGACGATACCGTCGTTTTATAAACCTCAAAACTCTGAACCCGGGAACCGACATGTCCACTCAACCGACCACCAAACCGGCCGACGCCCGCGACGGCAGCGGCAGCGAATATCTGGCCTTCACCCTCGGCTCCGAGGAGTACGGCATCGACATCCTGAAGGTGCAGGAGATCCGCGGCTACGAAGCCGTGACCCGCATCGCCAACGCCCCCGAATTCATCAAGGGCGTGATCAACCTCCGCGGCATCATCATCCCGGTGGTCGACATGCGCATCAAGTTCAATCTCGGCACCCCGACCTACGACCAGTTCACCGTCGTGATCATCCTGAACATCGGCGGCCGCATCATGGGCATGGTCGTGGACAGCGTGTCGGACGTCACCACCCTGACGCCGGACCAGATCAAGCCGGCGCCGGAAATGGGCACCGCCTTCAATTCCGACTACCTGATGGGCCTCGGCACCGTCGACGAGCGCATGCTGATCCTGATCGACATCGACCGCCTGATGTCGTCGAGCGAGATGGGCCTGATCGACAAGATGGCGGCGTAAGACCCGGCATCCGCGGCGCGCAGGGACAGCTTCATCTTCACCAAACCCAGGGGTTCGACACGTGCCGCTTCATACCAAGCAGGAAACGGGCAAGGAATTCGAGTTCACGCGCAACGACTTCGAGCGCGTGCGCGGCCTGATCTATCAGCGCGCCGGCATCTCGCTGGCCGACAGCAAGCAGGAGATGGTCTACAGCCGCCTCGCGCGCCGCCTGCGCGCGACCGGCATCGATTCCTTCGCGCGCTATCTCGACGGGCTGGAAGCCGGCAGGATGCCGGACGAGTGGGAGTCGTTCACGAACGCTCTCACCACCAACCTGACTTCGTTCTTCCGCGAGTCGCACCACTTCCCGCTGCTGGCCGAGCATGCGCTGAAGGCGCGCCGCCAGCATCCGGGGACGCCGCTGACGATCTGGTGTTCGGCGGCGTCGACCGGCGAGGAGCCGTATTCGATCGCGATGACCCTGTGCGAAGCCTTCAACACGCTCACGCCGCCGGTCTCCATCATCGCCACCGACATCGACACCAACGTGCTGGCCACCGCCAGCGCCGGCGTCTATCCGATCGAACGCATCGACAAGCTGGAAACCGAGCGCAAGCGCCGCTTCTTCCTGAAGGGGAAGGGCGCCCAGGAGGGCCTGGTGCGGGTGCGTCCGGAACTGCGCAGCCTGATCACCTTCCGCCAGCTCAACCTGCTGGCCGACGGCTGGGACCTGAAGGGACCCTTCGATACGATCTTCTGCCGCAACGTGATGATCTACTTCGACAAGGACACCCAGCGCAAGATCCTGAAGCGCTTCGTGCCGCTGATGAAGCCGGACGCCCTGCTGTTTGCCGGGCATTCCGAAAACTTCCTGTATGTGTCCGACTCGCTGCGCCTGCGCGGCAAGACCGTGTACGAATTGAGTTAATCAGTCAGCAAAGCAGCGCCATGGATACCAACAGCCAATTCGCCACCAACGTCTACTACGACCGCACCTTCGACTGCGACGCCGCCAAGATCCTGCCGGGCGAGTACTACTACACGCCCAAGGACATGCTGATCGTGACCGTGCTGGGTTCCTGCGTCTCGGCCTGCATCCGCGACCGCGTGAAAGGCCTGGGCGGCATGAACCACTTCATGCTGCCGGACGGCGGCGACCCCGGCAACCCGGTGTCGGCCTCGATGCGCTACGGGACCTATGCGATGGAAGTGCTGATCAACGATTTGCTGAAGGCCGGCGCCAGGCGCGAACACCTGGAAGCCAAGGTGTTCGGCGGCGGCGCCGTGCTGCGCGGCTTCTCCGCGATGAACGTCGGCGAGCGCAACGCCGCCTTCGTGATGCAGTTCCTGAAGACCGAGCGCATTCCGGTGCTGGCCGAGGACCTGAACGACATCTACCCGCGCAAGGTCTACTTCTTCCCGCGCACCGGCAAGGTGCTGGTCAAGAAGCTGATGCAAACCCATAACGACACGCTGGCGAAGCGCGAGCTCGATTACGCCAGCCGCCTGAAGGTCGCGCCCGTCGGCGGCGACATCGACCTGTTCTGACGAAAGGGCACAGTATGCACACCACGAACAAGATCAAAGTGGCGATCGTCGACGATTCCGCCCTGATCCGCAGCGTGATGACCGAGATCGTCAACTCGCAGCCGGACATGGAAGTCGTCGGCGTGGCGCCCGACCCGCTGGTCGCGCGCGAACTGATCAAGCGCGTCAACCCGGACGTGCTGACGCTCGACGTCGAGATGCCGAAGATGGACGGCCTCGATTTCCTCGAAAAGCTGATGCGCCTGCGCCCGATGCCGGTGCTGATGGTGTCCTCGCTGACCGAGCGCGGCTCCGAGATCACCATGCGCGCGCTGGAACTGGGCGCGGTGGACTTCGTGACCAAGCCGAAGATCTCGATCCAGAGCGGGATGCGCGAATATACGGAACTCATCGCCGACAAGATCCGCGGCGCCGCGCGCGCGCGCCTGAAACCCCGCACCCTGCACGCGCCGGCGCCAAGCGCCCAGTTGCCGCAGCTGCGCAGCCCGCTGACCTCCTCGGAAAAGCTGATCATCATCGGCGCCTCCACCGGCGGCACCGAGGCGATCCGCGAATTCCTGATGCAGATGCCGTCGGACTGCCCGGGCATCCTGATCGCCCAGCACATGCCGGAAGGGTTCACGAGCTCCTTCGCCAAGCGCCTCGACGCGCTGTGCAAGATCAGCGTCTGCGAAGCCCAGGGCAACGAGCGCGTGCTGCCGGGCCATGCCTACATCGCGCCGGGACACTCGCACCTGCTGTTGAGCCGTTCCGGCGCCAACTACATGACCCGCATCGAACAGACCGAGCCCGTGAACAGGCATCGGCCGTCGGTGGACGTGCTGTTCCGGTCCGCGGCCCAGGCGGCCGGCAAGAACGCGGTCGGGGTGATCCTGACGGGCATGGGGAAAGACGGCGCACAGGGTATGCTGGAGATGAGGAACGCGGGGGCTTACAATTTCGCCCAGGACGAGGCCACCTGCGTCGTGTTCGGCATGCCGCGCGAGGCGATCGCCATCGGCGCCACCCATGAAACGGGGGCCCTGACGGCGCTGCCGGGCATGGTGCTCGGCCATCTCGCGGCGCAGGGCGGCCGGGCGTTGCGCGTTTGATTCGCCGGCATCGCTTTCCCCTCGGTTTTATCGCCGTAGAGCAACAAAAATGCTATGCTTAGGCCTGCTTTGCAGTGCCGAAGTTTAACCAACATACAGTAGAGTACCAACGGAGTAATTCATGGCTGATCCAAAGATGCGTTTTTTAGTTGTTGACGATTTCTCGACGATGCGACGCATCGTGCGAAATCTGTTGAAGGAACTGGGTTACGCCAACGTCGACGAAGCGGAAGACGGCGTCATGGCACTGGCCAAGCTGCGCAGCGAGCAGTTCGACTTCGTGGTGTCGGACTGGAACATGCCGAACATGGACGGCCTGACCATGCTGCAGAACATCCGTGCCGATCCCGCCCTGGCCGCCCTGCCGGTGCTGATGGTGACCGCCGAAGCCAAGAAGGAAAACATCATCGCGGCCGCGCAGGCGGGCGCCAACGGCTATGTGGTCAAGCCCTTCACCGCCGCCACGCTGGACGAAAAGCTGAACAAGATTTTCGAAAAGATGGGTAAGTAAGATGAGCGAGCACACCGCCGACTCGGCCTCGAACGACGAGGTCCTGAGCCGGATCGGGCACATGACCCGCGCGCTGCACGAGAGCCTGCGCGGATTGGGCCTGGACAAGCTGATCGAAAAGGCCGCTAGCGACATCCCGGATGCGCGCGACCGCCTCGACTACGTGGCGCGCCTGTCGGAAGACGCCGCCAAGCGGGTGCTGGACGCGACCGACGCCGCCGCCCCGCTGCAGGACCGCATCGACGGTTCGGCCGTGGAACTGACGCAGTCCTGGCAGGCGCTGCTGGACAGCGGCGAAGCCAGCCCGGCCGTGCGCGCCCTGGCCGAGCGGACCATCGCCAGCCTGGCCGAATCGCGCAGCGCGGTGGGCGCCACCAAGGGCCACCTGATGGACATCATGATGGCCCAGGACTTCCAGGACCTGACCGGCCAGGTGATCAAGCGCATCACCGGCATCGCCCAGAACCTGGAAAAGCAGCTGGTCCAGATGCTGGTCGATTTCGCGCCGGCCGAGGTCAAGCGCGAGTTCGACAACAGCCTGCTGAATGGCCCGCAGATCAACCCCGAAGGCAATACCGAAGTGGTGGCCGACCAGGGCCAGGTCGACGACCTGCTGGACAGCCTCGGCTTCTGATTCACCGTTGTACGATGCGCCAGCGGACGGCGCATCGCCCCTCAGTTTCACCGGCGTTCATCAAATGCATCAGACCAACTTCATCGTCCGTGAACCCCTGCTCGATCCCAAGCAGCGTGTGATTGGTTATGAACTCTGCTGGCAGCAGCAGAACGGCAGGGAAGTGGGCGCCGCCGACCTCGAATCGCTGGTCGGCTTCGTCGCCGGCCACCTGGTGGATGAAGAGGGCGGCTGGCTGCTGCGCGACAAGCTGCTGTTCCTCGACGCCGTGCCGGCCATGCTGTCGACGGATGCCCTGCATGCGCTGCCGCCGGAGCGCACCGTGCTGTCGATGGGCGTGCGCGAACTCGCCAACACCGACACCCGCGCCGCCGTGCAGGCCCTGCGCGCCGGCGGCGTCGGCATCTCGCTGCGCGGCGCCAACCTCGACCTGTTGGGCAAGAACCTTTCCTCCGTCGCTTCCTATGCCGAAGTGCGTTTCAGCGGCAGCGACGTCGCCACCCAGGCCCGCACCTATGCCGCCGCCAAGGGCGCGCAACTGCGCATGGTCGGCCGGCCGGTCGCCACCTGGGCCGACTTCGACGCCTGCGCCGCGCTCGGCCTCGACGCCTTCGTCGGCAAGCTGCACCTGACCCCGCGCGAAGGCGGCAACGCCAAGGGCATGAATCCGGCCCAGGCCATCATCCTGCAGCTGATGCAGATGGTGCAGAACAACGAGGACGTGCCCAAGCTCGAGGCCGTGCTCAGGCGCGATCCGGCGCTGATCTACAAGCTGCTGCGCTTCATTAACTCGGCCGGCTTCGGCGCCGGCCGCCAGATCGAATCGCTGCGCCAGGCCATCGCCATGCTCGGCTACGCGCCGCTGTACCGCTGGCTGGTGCTGCTGCTGGCGACCGCCAGTTCGAGCGGCTATTCGCCGGTGCTGATGGAAACCGCCGTCGTGCGCGCGCGCCTGTGCGAACTGCTGGGCCAGAAATTCCTGCCGCGGCTTGACGCCGAATACCTGTTCGTGGCCGGCATGTTCTCGCTGCTGGACCGCCTGCTGGGCCTGCCGATGAAGGAGGTGCTGGACACCATCCAGCTGCCGGACGAGGTGGTGCGCGCGCTGCTGACGCGCGGCGGGGTGTATGGTCCCTATCTGGCGCTGGCCGAGGCCTGCGAGCTGAATTCGCAGCTGGTGGCGTCGATGGCGGCGTCGCTGGATATCAGTCCCGGCGACGTCAACAAGGCGCATCTGAGCGCGCTGGCGTGGGCGCAGAGCGTGACGACCTGAGTCAGCCCCAAGAGCGTCGTTCTCGCGCAGGCGAGAACCCAAGTTTGGGTGAGCTATCGAGTGCTCGTCCAGTTTGGATCCCCGCCTGCGCGGGGACGACGTGTTAGCGCCTATCTCAGCGCTTCATCTGCACCTTGCTCATGGCCCGGTCCAGCCGCTGCTTCATCTGCATGGTGATGTTCGAGATCCGGCAGCCGACCTGCACCTGCTCGCCCAGAAGGAAGGTGCGGAAGGGACGCTTCAGGCGCACTTCGAGGTCGGCCATGATCGTCAGCGACGGCCCCAGTTCCAGTTCGACGCCTTCCAGCTTCTTGCCGACATAGAGTTCGTCGGCCTGCTGGGGCGTGGCGCGCAGGCCGACGCCGCCGCGCGAAAAGTCGTACAGGGCCAGTTCGAAGACCTTGCCCAGGATGGTGAAGCGGGCGCCAAAGCTGCCGCCGAGCGGGGTCTCCAGGCGCGCCTCGGCGCGGCGGTTCAGCACCTTGCAGGCTTCCGGCAGCGGCAGCTCGACCACGCGCTCGCGGTCCGGCACGACGCTCCAGTTGGCGTCCAGTTCGAACTGGATCTTGGCGTTGCCGCCCAGCGAGGCGGCGAACACCGCCTTGCCCTCGGCCAGGATGCTGTCCTCGGCCAGGTCGAGCAGGAAGGAACGGCGGTCCGGATCGACGGCGTCGATCCGCGCCACCACGAAGTCCTGGCCCATCGGGTAGACGGTGACGGCTTCACCGGTCTGCGCCAGGGTCGACAGGGTGTCGAAGATCTGGAAGGCGTCGGTCATGTCGTGCGCGGCCGCGTGTGCCGGGATGCGGTCGACGGCATCGGCGAGCTTGGGCGGACCCTTGCGCATTTGCGTGGTGGCCATGTCGGTCACGGTAGTACTCCTCGTTCTTTTTACGTTGTTTGGGTAAAAAGCAATGCCCCGCAGTCTAGCAAACAAGGTTGCTAAAATCTACAGGGCAATTTCAAAAAAGAAAGTACCTTTCTTCTAAGCCAGGTTCAAATTTCGAGATTATCGATCAGGCGCGTGTTGCCCAGCTTGGCCGCGGTCAGCACCACCAGCGGTTCGCCGGCCAGATGTTCCTCGCGGGTCGGCGCCTGCAGGTTCATGCGCTTGCGGATCGAGACGTAGTCCGGCTTCCATCCGCGTGCCGCCAGGCGGTTCATGGCTTCCTGTTCCAGTGCTACCAGGTCGGTCTGCAGGCCGCGGGTCTGCTCGGCCACGTCATTCAGGGTCTGGTACAGGAAAGGCGCCTCGGCGCGTTCTTCGGCGTTCAGGTAGCCGTTGCGCGAGGACAGGGCCAGGCCGTCCTCGGCGCGGAAGGTCTCGGCGCCGATGATCTCGGTCGGCATCGCGAGCTGGCGCGCCATGTTGCGGATGATCATGAGCTGCTGGTAGTCCTTCTTGCCGAACACGGCCACCCGCGGCTGCACGCAGGAGAACAGCTTGGTCACCACCGTGCAGACGCCCGGGAACATCGCGGGACGGAACTCGCCTTCGAGGATGTTGCCCAGGTCGTTCGGCGGCAGCACGCGGTATTCCTGGGGTTCGGGATACAGGTCCTTCTCGGTCGGCGCGAACAGCACGTAGACGCCTTCCTTTTCCAGCTTTTCGACGTCGGCCTGGAAGGTGCGCGGATACTTGTCGAAGTCCTCGTTCGGGCCGAACTGCAGACGGTTGACGAAGATCGAGGCGACCACCGGATCGCCGTGGCGGCGCGCCAGGCGCATCAGCGAGAGGTGGCCTTCGTGCAGGTTGCCCATGGTCGGCACGAAGGCGGTGCGCAATTGTCCGCGCAGCTGGTCGCGCAGTTCGTCGATGGTGGAGATGATTTTCATGGTGTCGTTGTCAAGCTCAGGCCGGCGAATACGCCAGCCTGACATAGATGGGCGCGAATGGTTCGGCCTGGGTAATTTCGATCAGGGTTTCCTTGGCCAGCTCGAGCATGGCCACGAAGTGCACGACCACGACCGGCACGCTGGCCTGGCCGTGGAACAGTTCCGAGAATTCGACGAAGCGGTTCGATTGCAGTGTACGCAGGATGGCCGACATGTGCTCGCGCACCGACAGTTCCTCGCGGCCGATCCGGTGATGCTGGGTCAGCTTGGCGCGGCGCAGCACGTCCATCCAGGCGCGCTGCAGATCGTGCGGGTCGACGTGCGGCCAGACCGGCGCCAGTCCTTGCTCGACCGGCAGCGACGGCCGCAGGAAATCGCGGTCGAGCTGGGGCAGGGCGCCGAGTTGCTGGGCCGCCGTCTTGATCTGCTCGTATTCCAGCAGGCGCCGCACCAGTTCCGCGCGCGGGTCGCCGGCATCCTCGATCAGCTCGTCCTGGCGCTTCGGCAGCAGCATGCGCGACTTGATCTCGATGAGCATGGCCGCCATCAGCAGGTACTCGGCCGCCAGCTCCAGATTGCTCTTGCGGATCTGTTCGACGTATTCCAGGTATTGCAGGGTCACCTGGGCCATCGGGATGTCCAGGATGTTGAAGTTCTGCTTGCGGATCAGGTACAGCAGCAGGTCCAGCGGACCTTCGAAGGCATCGAGGAAGACCTCGAGGGCGTCGGGCGGGATGTACAGGTCGTTCGGCAGGCGCAGCAGCGGCTCGCCGTAGAGGCGGGCGATGGTGGCCTCGGCGGCGTCGGCCGCCGCGTTCAGCGCATCGTCCGCGATGGCGCCGTCATCCGGGTTTGGATCGCCGGCCGGCGATCCGCCGGCCTGTTCAGGCACCATCGTCGTCAGTCTCTGCCGTCAGCCGGGCTCAGACCTTGGTCTGGTAGGGATAAGCCTGCTGGCGGATGCGCGACTCGTTGACGCGGCGCTGTTCGTCCAGCGACAGCGGCGCTTTGTCCCACAGCAGCGAGCGACCTTCCACCTGGCGCTCATCCATGCCCGGGGTTTTCTGTTTCAGTTCCTTGATGAACTTGGTGTGATCGGATTCGTAATTCGAGTGTTTCGTGAACAGGCCCATGGTGCTCTTCAAAAAAGGGTCAAACGTGAAATTCTACGTGCCGCAGCGAATTATTTGTGCAGTTCGTTCAGCTGGCGGGCGATGATGTCGTGGTTGAGCCACAGCACCGGCGCAATCTTCTCGGCCGCGCCATGGAACATCAGCGGACCGGTGCCTTCCAGCACCAGCGAGGACAAATGGTCGGTGATCAGTTCCTTGCGGTCCTTGTGCAGGGAGGTGATTTCGTCGGCGGTGCCGATCATCAGTTCGGCCAGTTCCGGCGTATTGTCCATCGGCCAGGCTTCGAAGTCGCGGAAGCCGGCGCTGGTCTCGGTCTGCAGGTAGCTTTCCAGCTTGTCGAGGATGCCCTGGACCGATTCGCCGTCGTTCAGCAGGGCCTGGCAGGCATCCCATTGCTGCTGGGCCCATGCGCCGCCGCCTTCCTTTTTCAAGGCAGTCAGCAGCGGGAACAGCGACAGTTCGACGCCGACGAAGATGTCCGACGAATTGGTGCGGATTTCCGGGCAGTTGAACACGGTCGCGGCCACGCCCTGCTTCCAGGCGGCTTCGGCGATCGACTCCAGGCGCATCTTGGCGTAGCCCTGGGTGTAGTTGGTGTAGGTCTGCCACTTGTATTCGCCGCCGATCAGCACTTCGGTGCCGTGGTAGCCGTAGGCGGTGTAGCGCACCTGGCCGCCTTTCGACTCGACGCGCGAGCGGATCGATTCGGAGGCGTCGATCAGGTATTTCAGGGTATTCGCCGAGACTTCGTCGAAGTTCATCAGGATCAGCTTGCCCAGGTCGCTGTCGAGCAGGGCGCGCGAGGACATGAAGCGCTCGCCGCGGCCCTTGTAGATGCGGTTGGCGATCGCCAGGAAGGCCTTGATGCGCGGGATGCCGCCGGCCATGGTGTGGGCGAAGAAGACATTGGCGCCGTCCGGGATCAGCTTGTCGATTTCAAGCATGGCTTGCTGGGCCGAACTGGTGAAGCGCGCCACGCCGGCCTGGCGGCACAGCTCGATCTTGTCCCAGTCCAGCTTGTCTTCCTGCCAGCTCTTGAGGGTAATGCCGGACAGCATCTCGGTCGGATTCTGCTCGCCCGCCGGCGCATCCATGTCGAAACCGGCCATCAGCGGGATGTTGACGATGCGGCCGCCGAGCTTGGCTTCGGCTTCCGCATGTTCTTCCGCGGTCAGGGCGCGCAGGCTGCCGTCGTCGTTGCGGCGGCCGACGGTGATGCCGAGGATGGTCATGCCGGCCTTGCGGGCCTCGTCGATCAGGCCGTTCACGTAGCCGCGGCCAAACAGCTCGCCGAACAGGACGAAGACGTCACCTTGACGGAACAGGTTCGCTTGCGGGATGTGTCGCAGGGCTTTGTACTCGGTCATATTATTTTGCTACCACTCAAAAGTAAGAAACAGCGCATTATAGCCATGCGCCTACCTTGGCTCAACGAATCCGCATGCCCGGCTGCGCGCCCGACACCGGCTCCAGCAGGTACAGGCCCGGATTCGTCTTCTCGTCCTTGGCCGACGCACACAGCACCATGCCTTCCGACACGCCGAACTTCATCTTGCGCGGCGCCAGGTTGGCGACCATCACGGTCAGCTTGCCGATCAATTGCTCCGGCTGATAGGCCGATTTGATCCCCGAGAAGACATTACGGTAACGGCCTTCGCCGACGTCGAGGGTGAGGCGCAACAGCTTGCTCGAACCTTCGACGTGCTCACAATTGACGATTTTCGCCACGCGCAGGTCGATCTTGGTGAAGTCGTCGATCGAGATCTCGGGAGCGAGCTCTTCGATATCGCCGGCTTCGGCGGCTGGCGTTGCGGCGGCCTCGGCAGCAGCCGGGGCGACGACGGCAGGGGAGGCAGCAGCGGCAGCCGGCGTAGCGACGCCCGGCTTGTCGAACAGGTCGTCGACCATCTTCGCATCCACACGCTGCATCAGGTGGCTGTAGGCGCCGATCGTGCGGCCCAGCATGCTGTCATGGACCTTGTCGCCCTTGGTGTCGTCCCACGAGAAGGACGCGTCTCCCAGGAATTCCTGGACGCGCGCGGCCACGTGCGGCAGCACCGGCGACAGCATGATGGTCAGCTGGCGGAACAGGATCAGGGCGGTGGTGCAGACATCGTGCAGCTCGGCCGTCTTCGCTTCGTCCTTGGCCAGGATCCACGGCTTGTTCTCGTCGACGAACTGGTTGGCGACGTCGGCGATGGCCATGATCTCACGCAGGGCGCGGCCGAACTCGCGCGCCTCGTAGCTGGCGGCGATGGTGGCCTGGCGCTCGCCGTCCTCGCCGTTCAGGGCGCGGGCGATCCATTGTTTCGCGTTATCGGACAGCGACGCCGCCAGCTTGCCGTCGAACTTCTTGGCGATGAAGCCGGCGCAGCGGCTGGCGATGTTCACGTACTTGCCGATCAGGTCGCTGTTCACGCGGGCGACGAAGTCCTCGCCGGTAAAGTCCAGGTCCTCGACCTTGCTGTTCAGCTTGAATGCCAGGTAGTAGCGCAGCCACTCCGGGTTCATCTTGAGTTCCAGGTAGCGCAGCGGCGAGATGCCGGTGCCGCGCGACTTCGACATCTTCTCGTTGTTCACGGTCAGGTGGCCGTGGACATTGACTTTCAGCTTGTCGATGACCGGGTGGTTCGAGAAATTCAGCATCGCCGGCCAGAACAGCAGGTGGAAGGAGACGATGTCCTTGCCGATGAAGTGGACTTGCTCGGTGGACGGATCCTGCAGGAAGGCTTCGTAGTCGATGCCTTTCTTCTCGAAGTAATTCTTCAGCGACGCCAGGTAGCCGACCGGCGCGTCCAGCCAGACGTAGAAGAACTTGCCCGGCGCATCGGGAATCGGGATGCCGAAATAGGGCGCGTCACGCGAAATGTCCCAATCCGCCAGCTTTTCGCCGTTCTCGCCCAGCCATTCCGAGACCTTGTTGACCATCTCCGGCTGCAGGCGGCCCGGGGTGTTCAGCCATTCCTTCAGGAACTGGAAGCAGCGCGGGTCGGACAGCTTGAAGAAATACTGCTCGGACGGCTTCAGGATCGGGGTCGAGCCGGTGAACACCGAGTACGGATTGATCAGCTCGGTCGGCTGGTAGGCGGCGCCGCAGACTTCGCAGTTGTCGCCGTACTGGTCCTTGGCATGGCAGACCGGGCACTCGCCCTTGATGTTGCGGTCGGCCAGGAACATGCCCTTGGTCGGGTCGTAGAAGCGGTCGACGGTCTTGGTGTAGATCAGGCCGGTGTCGCGCAGCTTGCGATAGATGCCTTGCGACAGCTCGACGTTTTCCGGCGAATCGGTCGAATACCAGTTGTCGAAGGCGATGTGGAAGCCGTCCAGGTACTGGGCGCGGCCGGCCGCGATGCGGGCCACGAATTCCTGCGGCGTCACGCCTTCCTTCTCGGCGGCGATCATGATCGGGGTGCCGTGGGTGTCGTCGGCGCCGACGAAGTGCACCACGCGCTGCTCGTTGCCATCCTTCTGCATTCGCTGGAAGCGGACCCAGATGTCGGCCTGGATGTATTCCATCATGTGGCCGATGTGGAAGGCGGCGTTGGCGTAGGGCAGGGCGGTGGTGACGAACAGCTTGCGTGTCATGGTCGGAAAAGGGGGACGATATATGAAAAAAGGCATTTTACCAGCGGATGACCCTGAACGGTCAGGGGGTGCGGAAGGTTGAAATAAGCTAAACTCTTGCGCATCACATCCGGAGAACCCCATGAGCATTACGCAAGACGACGTCAAGACCGCCCTGTCCGCGGTCGTCGACCCGAATACCAATAAAGACTACGTCAGCACCCGCTCCGTCAAGAACATCCAGCTCGACGGCGGCAACGTCGCCCTCGACATCGAACTCGGCTATCCGGCGAAAAGCCAGCTCGGCCTGGTTCGCAACGCCGTCATCGAGGCCCTGCGCAAGCTGCCGGGCGTGCAGAACGTCAGCGTCAACGTGACGTCGAAGATCATCTCGCACACCGTCCAGCGCGGCCTGAAGGTGATGCCGAACGTGAAGAACATCATCGCCGTGGCTTCGGGCAAGGGCGGGGTCGGCAAGTCGACCACCGCCGTCAACCTGGCCCTGGCCCTGGCCGCCGAAGGCGCCAGCGTCGGCGTGCTGGACGCCGACATCTACGGCCCTTCGCAGCCGACCATGCTGGGCATCAATGGCCGACCGCAGAGCCTGGACGGCAAGACCATGGAGCCGCTCGAGAACCACGGCGTGCAGGTCTCGTCGATCGGTTTCCTGATCGATCCGGACGAGCCGATGGTCTGGCGCGGCCCGATGGTCACCCAGGCCCTGCAGCAGCTGCTGGAGCAGACCAACTGGCGCGAGCTGGATTACCTGATCGTCGACATGCCGCCGGGTACCGGCGACATCCAGCTGACCCTGTCGCAGAAAGTGCCGGTGACCGGCGCCGTGATCGTCACCACGCCGCAGGACATCGCCCTGCTGGACGCGCGCAAGGGCCTGAAAATGTTCGAAAAGGTCGGGATTCCGATCCTCGGCGTGGTCGAGAACATGAGCACCCACATCTGCTCGAACTGCGGCCACCATGAAGCCATCTTCGGCGAAGGCGGCGGCGAAAAGATGTGCGCCGACTTCGGCGTCGATTTCCTCGGCCGCCTGCCGCTGCAATTGTCGATCCGCGAGCAGGCCGATTCGGGCACGCCGACGGTCGTGGCGGAGCCGGACGGCCCGGTCGCCACGATGTACAAGGAGATCGCGCGCAAGGTGGCGGTGAGGGTGGCGGAGAAGGCGAAGGATATGACGGCCAAGTTTCCGACCATTGTGGTCAAGAACGACTGAATCGTCGCCCGCGCAGGCGGGGCCCAGGTTGCAGGAGCTGTCGAAACGCACGCAGAACTTGGGTCCCCGCCTTCGCGGAGACGACGGCATATATGCGCATCTCGTCCCTCCGCACCCGGCTCCGCACCCTCGGTGCCCTCCCGCTCCACGAAGACCGCATCCTGCGCGACTGGGTCCGCAACGCCGGCCACGACCACGGCCGCCGCCGCCCCATGGACTTCCTGCCGAAACCCGTCCGCGAAGCCCTGCCGCACATCGATGCTGAACTCGATGGCCTGGCGCGCATCCTCGGCACCCATCCGGCCGGGGATGGCTCGGCGCGCCTGCTGGTCGGCCTGGCGGACGACCAGACGGTGGAATCGGTGCTGCTGCCGCGCGATGGCGTGTGCGTCTCCAGCCAGGTCGGATGCGCGGTCGGCTGCCAGTTCTGCATGACGGGGCAAAGCGGCCTGATCCGCCAGGTGACGAGCGGCGAGATCGTCGCCCAGGTCGTGCTGGCGCGCCGCCAGCGGCCGGTGAAGAAGGTCGTGTTCATGGGCATGGGGGAGCCGGCGCACAACCTCGACAACGTGATGGAGGCAATCGAGCTGCTGGGTGTGGAAGGGAATATCGCGCACAAGAACCTGGTGTTCTCGACGGTCGGCGACCCGCGCGTGTTCGAGCGCCTGCCGGAAGGACGCGTGAAGCCGGCGCTGGCGCTGTCGCTGCACACGACCAGGGCGGACCTGCGCGAGCGCCTGCTGCCGCGCGCGCCGCGCTACGAGCCCGCGGCGCTGGTGGAAGAGGGCGAGCGCTACGCACGCCTGACCGGCTATCCGATCCAGTATCAATGGACCCTGTTGGAAGGAGTGAACGATGGCCTGGACGAGATGGAAGCGCTCGTGGGCCTATTGCGCGGCAAGTACGCCGTGCTGAACATGATTCCCTACAACGCCAACGAAGGCCTGCCGTTCAAGCGGCCGGACTGGAACAAGGCCGAGCGCATCGCCGCCTGGCTGTTCGAACGGAACATCCTCACCAAGCTGCGTGATTCGGCCGGCCAGGACGTCGACGGCGGCTGCGGGCAGCTGCGGGCGCGGACGCTGGATGGCGCGCTACCGGTGCGCGTACATCGGCGTCCCGCCTGATCTGCAAAAAGTCAGGGCGACTCGAATCCAAGTGTGTTCAGCTTCCTTCGTTCCTGCTTCGCCACGCCTTTAATTCGGCGTTGAATAATAGGCAGGCAGTGATGAGCGCTAGAGCGATCATCACCAGGTCGCGGCCGAACTCCTGAGTCTCGACAGTCTGATTGTAGGCAGCAACCAAGGATGTATAGTCTTTGAAAATTGCATCTTGAGTCCTTCCAAAATCTTTTAAAAAGACGAGTGGGTCTTCTCCGGGGCGTAGCAACAGCTCGGGTTTTGAGTACAGCGTCAGGATGGCGCGAATTTGCTTTACCCGCTGTTCCGCAGCGTCCACTTTGTTCGTTGTGCTGCTTGCCGCCGGCGCGTATGCGCGCCGCAACTCCGCATCGAAACCCTCCAGTTCTTCGCGCATTTTTTTCTGGCGCGACGCTTCCTTTTCCAGCATTTGCAGGTGAGTCTTAACGCTCTTTATGAGAGCCGGCCTGGCATCGGCGTTTACCTGCTGGAGCATTGGGACCATTTCGCCGACAATTCCCGCTGTCAGCTTCCCCTGGTAGCCAAGTAAACGCAGAATCTGTCGGATCTGGGAATGAAAGGTAGTGACCTTGTTGAGGTAGCTGGGGTCTGGCGTGCGTTTCTGGATCAGTGCCAATTCATCATAAGGAGCGGACCGGGAGATCTCTTCTAGGCGTCTGAATACTTGATCACTCCAGATATCGTTCTGGAAGGCATAAATCGCGCCATGGTCCTGCGCTTTCTTGCCTGCCAGCGGAAACATGAATGCCTGGACTGCCAAGGCAATTGCGGCTGCAAAGGCCAAATAAAACATTTGGTAGACGCGCCATTTGCCCAGCCATGCTTTCCATTTCATCGAGACTCTCCATGCAGGGTTTTAAGGGTCTGATTTCGTTGTGCCGCCGTGGAGCGGCTATCGAGACTTTTTCCGAGGCTTTCGGCGAAGTTGCGTCAAGAAATTACGCGCTCCGCCCCACCGCCTCCAGCCGCTGCCCCAACTGCCGCGCCTTCACCTGGTTGCGCCCCGCATGCTTGGCTTCGTACATCAGCTGGTCGGCCAGCGCGATCATGCCTTGCGGCGTGACCGCATGCGCGCCGCCGAAGTCCGCGCCGACCACGCCGAAGCTGGCCGTGGTGCCAAGTGACAGCCCGCCGTCCAGTTCGACGCGCTGGGCGGCGAAGGCGGCGCGCACGCGTTCGGCCAGTTCGCGCGCGCCGTCCAGGCGGGTCTCGGGCAGGATGATCAGGAATTCCTCGCCGCCGTAGCGGACCACGGTGTCGATCGATTCGCGCGTCATCGCCTGCACCAGGCCGGCGAAGCTGCGCAGCAGTTCGTCGCCGGCGTGGTGGCCGTGGCTGTCGTTGATCTTCTTGAAGCCATCCAGGTCGCACATGATCAGCGACAGGCTGAGACGGTAGCGGCGGGCGCGCGCGATCTCGCCGTCGAGCAGGCCGGCGTTCAGGTGGCGGCGATTGTAGGAGCCGGTCAGCGGGTCGCGGATCGACAGGTTCGTCAGCACCTGCTGGGCCCAGTACTGCTCGCGCCACATGCGCGCGTGACGCTGGGCCACGGTCACGCCGAACACGTTGGCGCAGATCAGCAGCAGGGTCATCGACGTCAGATGACGGGT
Organism: uncultured Massilia sp.; assembly: GCA_913778765.1. Taxonomy (GTDB): domain Bacteria; phylum Pseudomonadota; class Gammaproteobacteria; order Burkholderiales; family Burkholderiaceae_D; genus Telluria. The sequence goes on from CAJYXO010000223.1 coordinate 17,921, forward strand.
CGGGACCGCGTGCTGGATCCAGGCCAGGACGATGAAGGCCAGGCTGGCGCCCACCGCGATCGCCGCCGCGCACAGCAGGCGGTTGGGGATCAGCACATGGATCACCATTGCCATCACCGCCCAGGACATCGCGTGCAGCAGGATGTCGGCCGGCCGCCAGCCGATCACGATGAAGTAGCTGGCCGCCCAGCACAGCGTGAAGACGCTGGCGGCGTGAAAGGGCGCCCGCACGGTGGCCGCGGGGCGCCGCGCGTAATGCAGGCAGGCCATCGCGACAAGCGGAATGGCCAGGCGCGACAGCAGCGGCACGAGGGCGCCGGCCAGGCCCAGGGCGGCGATGTCCGCGATGCCGAACACCAGGTAGAACAACGAGCACAGCAGCAGACCGCGGCGCAGGTCGCGCAGGATCGCGGCCGACTGCGCATGCAGGAAGCCGATTTCCGTGGCGGCACAGGAGAATTCTCCGCGCAGTGCCGCGATGGAAGCTGAACTCGGGTCGTTCGACATGAAGGGGATGTCAGGCGGGAGGGTGAAAAATGATGAAAATGCCGGCCAAAGAAGAGAGGTTAGCCAGATTTGTAATTTCTGTAAAGTAATTATGTATTAAGCAAGGCGGGTAAGAGTGACAATTACGACAGCCCCAGGACGACGCTGTAAAATACGCGCTTCAGTCAATCCCCGATATCGATCACCATGACCGTCCGCACCCGTTTCGCCCCCAGCCCGACCGGCTATCTCCACCTCGGCGGCGCCCGCACCGCGCTGTATTCGTGGGCCTATGCCCGTCATTTCGGCGGCACCTTCATCCTGCGCATCGAAGACACCGACCTGGAGCGCTCGACCCCCGAGGCGGTGCAGGCGATCCTGGACGGCATGCAGTGGCTGGGCCTGGCGCACGACGAAGGCCCGTTCTATCAGATGAAGCGCATGGACCGCTACCGCGAAGTCATCAAATCGATGCTCGAGGCCGGCACTGCCTACCTGTGCTATTGCACCCCGGAAGAAGTCGAGGCGATGCGCGAGCGCATGCGCGCGGCCGGCGAAAAGTGGCGCTACGACGGCACCTGGCGTCCGGAGCCGGGCAAGGAACTGCCGCCGATCCCGGAAGGCGTCAATCCCGTGGTGCGCTTCAGGAATCCGCTCGACGGCGAAGTCACCTGGACCGATGTCGTGAAAGGCCCGATCACCATCGCCAACAAGGAACTCGACGACCTGATCATCGCCCGCAGCGACGGCACCCCGACTTACAACTTCTGCGTGGCCGTCGACGACTGGGACATGAAGATCACCCACGTACTGCGCGGCGACGACCACGTGAACAACACGCCGCGCCAGATCAACATCCTGCGTGCGCTGGGCGCCGAGCTGCCGCAGTACGGCCACCTGCCGATGATCCTCGGCCCGGACGGCCAGAAGCTGTCGAAGCGCCATGGCGCCGTCAGCGTGATGCAGTATCCGGAGCAGGGCTATTTGCCTGAGGCGATGCTGAATTATCTTGCGCGCCTGGGCTGGAGCCATGGCGACGACGAGATCTTCTCGATGGACCAGTTTACCGAGTGGTTCAACCTCGAGCACCTGACCGCGTCGGCGGCCCAGTTCAATCCCGAAAAGCTGGCCTGGCTGAACAACCACTATATCAAGCAGTCCGACAACGAGCGCCTGGCGGCGCTGGCGCGTCCGATCCTGGAGCGCGAAGGCGCCAGCTTTGACGGCGCGCCGCCGCTGGCCGACGTGCTGGCGCTGATGAAGGAACGCACCAACACCATCAACGAACTGGCCGATGCCGCCATGCTGTTCTTCCGCACGCCGAACCCCGCGAACGCGGACTACCAGGCGCTGCTGGCCCAGCATCTGACCGATGCGGTGCGCCCGGCGCTGGCGCAGCTCGCGGACAAGCTGCAGACGGTGGAGTGGAGCAAGCCGGCGATCTCAAGCACCATGAAGGAAGTGCTGTCAGCCAACGGCCTGAAGATGCCGCAGCTGGCCATGCCGCTGCGCCTGCTGCTGACCGGCCAGCTGCAGACGCCGGCCATCGACGCGGTGCTGGAACTGTTCGGCCGCGACACCGTGCTGGCGCGTATCCAGAAAGGCATCTGAAGTCCCTTGTTGCCTATTTGCGAAATGCAAGTGCGTCCGCTATAATGCTCGCACTTCAGCGCTGCGGGGGTATAGCTCAGCTGGGAGAGCGCTTGCATGGCATGCAAGAGGTCAGCGGTTCGATCCCGCTTACCTCCACCAACTCTGAAGTAAAGCAGTAAGGTAGTTCCAGGTCCCCATCGTCTAGAGGCCTAGGACATCACCCTTTCACGGTGAGTACCGGGGTTCGAATCCCCGTGGGGATGCCAAGAATACAGAGGGGTCAGAGCCCACCCGAGAAATTCGGGCTCTGACCCCTGAAAAGGTAGTGCCAACATCGTGAAAACGATGCTGTGAGAAGTAAGCGCAGTGTGTTATGATGCTGCGTTCCCGAAACGGGGGTATAGCTCAGCTGGGAGAGCGCTTGCATGGCATGCAAGAGGTCAGCGGTTCGATCCCGCTTACCTCCACCAAGTTTCGGAAAACAGGTAGTTCCAGGTCCCCATCGTCTAGAGGCCTAGGACATCACCCTTTCACGGTGAGTACCGGGGTTCGAATCCCCGTGGGGATGCCAAGAATGAGAAGGTGAACGCCCGTTCAGCGGGGCGACACCGAAGCAGTAAAAGTAGTATAAAGAGTTTTAGGTCCCCATCGTCTAGAGGCCTAGGACATCACCCTTTCACGGTGAGTACCGGGGTTCGAATCCCCGTGGGGATGCCATAATCGGACGGGGTCAGAGCCCACCCGGGAACACCGGGATCTGACCCCATAGGACAAAGACCGGAGCAGACCGCCCGCGCATGCGGGAAGGTGCTCCGGTTTTTCTATTTGGTCGTCCACTCTTTTCAAACGATCATGTCACCAGAATTTCCCCGCACCCTCGCCATCTTCTGCAAGGTCGTCGACAACTACGGCGACATCGGCATCTGCTGGCGCCTGTCGCGCCAGTTCCACGCCGAGCATGGCATCGCGGTCACGCTATGGGTCGACGACCTGGCGAGCTTCCGCCGCATCTGGCCGGCAGTCGACACGCAGGCCGCCGTGCAGGACATCGACGGCATCACGGTGCGCCACTGGGCCGGCCAGGACGGCGAGTACGCGCCGGCCGACATCCCCGACGTGGTGATCGAATTCTTCGGCGTCGACCTCCCGCCCGGCTATATCGAAGCCATGGCGCAGTGCGAGCCGCGGCCCGTGTGGATCAATTACGAAGGCCTGAGCGCCGAGGAGTGGGTCGAGGGCTGCCACCGCCTGCCGTCGATGCACCCGCGCCTGAAGCTGACCAAGCATTTCTTCTTCCCCGGCTTCACCGACAAGACCGGCGGCCTGCTGCGCGAGCGCGGCCTGATCGAAGAGCGCGAGCGCTTCCAGGCCGATCCCGCCGCGATGGCGGCCTTCCTGGCGCGCTTCGGCGTGACGCAGGATGAAAAGGCGTCGCGCAAGGTCAGCCTGTTCTGCTATCCGGAGGCGCCGGTGGCCGAGCTGTTCGAGGCTTGGGAGCAGGGCGGATCGGCCGTCACCTGCCTGGTGCCGGAAGGCGTGGCGCGCGCGCAGGTGAGCGCTTTCATGGGCGCCGACGCAATGGCCGGCGCCTGCGCGACCCGCGGTGCGCTGACCGTGCGCGTGATACCCTTCATGCCGCAGACCGACTACGACCGCCTGCTGTGGGCCTGCGACCTGAACTTCGTGCGCGGCGAAGACTCCTGGGTGCGCGCCCAATGGGCGGCCCGCCCCTTCGTCTGGCACATTTATTTGCAAGATGAAAACTTGCATCATGTTAAACTCCGCGCGTTCCTGGAAAAGTACACAGTGAACATGCAGAGCCTGGTCGACTTTTCCCTGTGCTGGAACGGCGCAAGGGAAGGACGCATGGACCCGCTGTGGACGTCCCTGCAAGCCGAATTGCCGACGATTTCGCGCCGTGCCCGTGAGTGGGAAGCGCAGATGTCGGCAAACGGCGATTTAGTGAGCAATCTGCTGGATTTCGCCCGGTCGCTGCGATAGGCGGCCGGAAAATAACGTGGTATGATGCTCGGTTACAGCAACTCCTTTTTTGGTTAATAATTCCTATGAAACCCGCAAAAGAAATTCGTGTCGGCAACATCATCATGGTCGATGCCAAGCCTTTCATCGTGCTGCGCTCTGACGTCAACGGCTCGAGCCGCACGGGCTTCACCTACAAGTGGAAGATGAAGAATCTTCTGACCAACGCGCCGCTGGAAAACGTGTTCCGCGGCGACGACAAGTTCGACGTGGTCGTGCTGGACAAGAAGCCGGTGACCTACTCGTACTTCGCCGACCCGCTGTACGTCTTCATGGACGAAGAGTACAACCAGTACGAAATCGAAGAAGAGAACCTGGGCGACGCCATCAACTACCTGAAAGACGGTATGGAATGCGAAGCCGTGTTCTACGACGGCAAGGCGATCTCGGTCGAACTGCCGATCACCATCGCACGCCAGGTCATCTACACCGAGCCGGCCGTCAAGGGCAACACCTCGGGTAACGTGATGAAGGAAGCGAAGCTGGAAAACGCGATCGAGTCGAAGCAGTTCACCATCCAGGTGCCGCTGTTCGTCAACCAGGACGACGTCATCGAGATCGACACCCGTACCGCCGAGTACAAGAAAGTCGTGCGTAACTGATTACGCATCGCTGGATGAAAAAACGCTGCCTCGGCAGCGTTTTTTTTTGCCTCGGCAGGAGCCGCTGCCTCAAGTCCGGCAGCGCAAGCCATCCACCAGCAACCCCACCATCTTGCGCGTCAGCGCCGTGTCCTCGACCGGATTCGCCTTGCACAAGGTGGCCGCGGCGCGCAGCAGCTCGTCGGCCTCGTAACCCGGCCGGATCGCGCCTTGCTCGACCGCCGTCCGCAGCAGCGAGGCGAGGGCGGGGCGCAGGCGCGCGTAAAAATAGTCCGGCAGCGCGGCATAGGCCGCGTGGTCCGACTGCAACGCGTTCGACAGCCCGCGCTTGGTCAGGATGAAGTCGACGTAGCGCTGCATCCAGCGTGACAGCGCCTCGCCGGGGTCGTGCTCGGCGGCGATGCTGACTGCCGCATCGGCGCAGTCGTCGATCCGGGATTTCATCACCGCGACGATCAGGTCGGCGCGCTGCGGGAAGTGGCGGTACACCGTGCCGACGCCGACGCCGGCCCGCTCCGCGATCGCGCGCACCGGCGCGTCGACCCCCGATTCCGTGAAAACATCCATGGCTGCCTGGAGCAGCGAGCGCAGGTTGCGCTGGGCGTCGGCACGCTTGCCGCGCGGGTTGTCATCCGCGGCCGCCGCGGCTGGTTCTTGCTCTGGTGTCGTATCCATAAAAAATACTATTAAACGGAACGTGGTTCCGGTTATAATCCGGAATCGCGTTCCGCTTTTGGAGGATGATACCATGAACAAACCGCACGTCTGCATGTTTTGCCGCTACCGGAAGGCCCGGGCCAAGGATCTGGCGTTCTGCTGCGCCGGTGCGGAATTCCTCCATGCGCAGGCGCCAGGCCCGGAGCAGGCGCCACGCGCATCCGCGCGCGGCATGCCCGAGCGCCTGCGCTATCCGAGACCCGAGCATTTCCAGCCGTCGCGCTAGCGCGACGCGGCATCTCAGCCGTGTCACATGAGCAACTTTACTGCTATGCTCATGCAATTATTTGACACGGAGAATTGTATGAAACGCAGGGATTTCGTTCGTCTTGGTGTGAGCGCGGGGATGGCGGCCGGGATGGTCCGGACGGCAGCGGCGGCGCATGCGAAAAGCGCAAGCGCCGCCGGCATCCTCGACGCCGGCGTCCAGGAGCAGCAGGCCCTGATGGCGGCCGGCAAGCTGAGTTCGAAGTCGCTGGTCCAGCAATACCTGGCGCGCATCGCCGCCGTCGACAAGGCCGGCCCCCGCCTGAACGCCGTCATCGAACTGAATCCCGATGCGCTTGCCATCGCCGAGGAACTGGACCGCGAACGCAAGGCCGGCAAACTGCGGGGCCCGCTGCACGGCATCCCGGTCCTCATCAAGGACAACATCGCCACGGCCGACAAGATGAGCACGACCGCCGGCTCGCTGGCCCTGGCCGGCGTACGCGCCAGCAAGGACGCCTTCGTCGCGCAGAAGCTGCGCGAGGCGGGCGCCGTCATCCTCGGCAAGACCAACCTGTCGGAGTGGGCCAACATGCGCTCCACGCATTCCGTCAGCGGCTGGAGCGGCCGCGGCGGCCAGACCCGCAATCCCTACGCGCTGGACCGCAACACCAGCGGATCGAGCGCAGGCTCCGGCGCGGCGGCGGCGGCGGCTTTGGCCACGCTGACCATCGGTACCGAGACCGACGGCTCGATCGTCTCGCCTTCGTCGACCTGCGGCATCGTCGGCATCAAGCCGACCCTGGGCCTGGTGAGCCGCAGCGGCATCATCCCGATCGCGCATTCGCAGGACACGGCCGGCCCGATGACCCGCAGCGTGCTCGATGCGGCCCTGCTGCTGGGCGCGATCGCCGGTGTCGATGCGAGCGACGCCGCCACCAGGAACGGCCAGGGCAAGGCGGCCGACTACGCCGCGGCGCTGCGTCCGGATGCCCTGCGCGGCAAGCGCATCGGCGTGGCCCGCAACTTCTTCGGCAGCAGCCCGGCCATCGATGCCGTCATCGAAAAGGAGCTGGCGATCCTGAAGGCGCAGGGCGCGGTGCTGGTCGACGTGGAGGTGCCGAACGTCGACAAATACGGCGACAGCGAGCTCGAAGTCCTGCTGGCCGAGTTCCGTCCGGACCTGGAAGCATATCTGCGCGACTACGCGCCGCACGCGCCCGTGAAAACCATGGCCGACATCATCGCCTTCAACGAGAAGAACGCCGGGCGCGAGCTGCGGCACTTCGGCCAGGAGCACCTGGTCGCGGCCTCGAAGAAGCCGGGCCTCGACGACAAGGCTTACCGCGACGCGCTCGCCAACAACCACCGCTACGCGCGCGAAGAAGGCATCGACAAGATCCTGAAGGAGGAGAAGCTCGACGCCCTGGTCGCGCCGACCGGCGGCACCGCCTGGCTCACCGACTACATCAACGGCGACCATTACGGCGGCAGCTTCTCCTCGCCGGCGGCGGTGGCCGGCTACCCGCACGTCACGGTGCCGGCCGGCTACGTGGCCGGTCTGCCGGTCGGGATCTCTTTCGTGGGCGCCGCCTGGACCGAGGCCAGCCTGATCGGCATGGCCTACGCCTACGAGCAGGCCAGCCTGCGCCGCCGCGCGCCGGCTTTTCCGGCCACCGTCAACGCCCGCGCCTAGGACTGAACCATGACGAACACCACGCACAAGGACATCGCGGTCGACTTCCTGAAGATGACCGCCGCCGGCCAGGTGGAACAGGCTTTCGAACGCTACGCCGCACTGGACTTCCGCCATCACAATCCGCACTTCGCCGGCGATGCCGCCGCCATCGGGCAGATGCAGCCCGATCCCATGCCGAACCAACTCGGGATGTTCTAAACCAGCGCCTGCCCAAGCCGCTTGCCCAGCGCCAGCAGGGTGAGCGTGGGCGGCAGGCCCCAGGGTTCGGGGATCACCGAGGCGTCGCACACGTACAGGCCCGGCGTCGCGGTCTGCAGGCCGCTGTCGACCTGGTCGCCGATGCGCAGGCTGCCGCCGGGGTGGGCGGCGAAATGGTGACTGGCGAAGATGTGATGGGCGCCGGCGCGTTCCAGGATGCCGCGCGCAATCTCGACCCCTTTGCCGAACTTCGCCCGGTCCTCGGGCAGCAGGGTCTTGTCGACCCAGTGCTGGCCGATGCGCCCGCCGATGCCGTCGCGGATCTTGACCATGATGCCGAGCGTACGGGGGTGCGCGCCCAGCCGGTCGACGCGTCCGGCCTGCAGCGCGAAGCCCTGGTACATCGCCTGCGGCAGGGTGAGGTCGGCCAGCGCGATGCCGTCCACATGCCAGCTGGCGCCGGCCGCCATCGGCACTTCGGCGCCGGGCGCTTCGGCGTCGAGGTCGTCGACGCTGCCCATCACCGCCACCACCGGATCGCTGAAGAAGGCGGCCGGACGCGCCAGCAGCTTCGATGCCCGCAGCAGGCGCGGGCTGCCGATGCCGCCGGCGGCCAGCACGATCCGGCCGGCGCGCAGCGTCTCCGTTTTTCCATCGATGTGCGCTTCCACGCCCACGGCGCGGCCGTCTTCCACCAGCACGCGCCGCACGCGCGCACGCTCGCGCAGCACCGCGCCGTGGCGGCGGGCTTGGTCGACGAAATCGCGCGCCGTCCACTTGGCGCCGAACGGACAGCCGGCGACGCAGCGCCAGCAGCCGCTGCGGCAGGCGTCGGGACGGATCATCTTGTCGAGCTTGCGCCAGTCGAGCGAGAGCTCGCGCGCAGCAAGCATGATGCGCGCCGCCATCGGGCCGACCAGGCTGTCCGGCAGCGGCGCCATCGGCAGTTCGGCGCGCAGCACGCCCAGCGCCGGCGCCAGGTCGATGCCGCGGGCCGCGAACATTGCCGGCGGCGGCGGCGCGGCGGTCGCGAAGTTGATGGCCGAGCTGCCGCCCAGCGTGATCGCGCGCACCAGCAGCGAGGCGTCGCGGTGGATGAAGGCGCCCTTGCCGGGCACCGCCGCCATGCCCGCCATCTGCAGCATGCTGCCGCGCAGGGGTGCGGCGTCGCCCTGTTCCAGCATCAGGACCCGGGCGCCGCGTGCGGCCAGTTCGCGCGCCACGCTGGCGCCGCCTGGGCCGGTGCCGACGACGATCGCATCGTAGGAGACGGAAGAAGATTCGGGCATGCGTGCTTGCGGAAGTGAGCTGGTTTGCGGGTGCTGCATGCTACCACTGCGCGGCGCGGCCGGGTTCGTAACATATGCTTACAAACAAGTTGGCAGCGTTACACAGGCGCGCGCCACGGGCGATCGTAAACCCGTATGCTGAGTCATCTAACAATGATTCTCTTATGCAACCATCGCTCGTTTTCCGCCCCCTGGCCGTTCCCTTGCCCGACAAGGTGTTGCTGGCGTTCCGCAAGGATGCCGGCTGGAGCAATCGCGACGCCGGACCCGGCGCCGGCGAACGGCCCGGCAGCCTGGTGCAATGGGTGACGGTGGAGGCCGGGAAACGGCGTGTCGGTATCGCCCGCCTGGAACTGGCGCCGCCGGTGTTCTGCTATGTGTCCGACCTGATCGTGCTGAACAGCCACCGCGGTTGTGGCATCGGCGAATGGTTCATGAAGCAGATCGAGCAGCACTGCATTGCGCGCGCGATTCCGCGCATGCTGCTGTTGCCGATGGACGGCAGCCGCCGCTTCTACGACAAGCTCGATTTCATCGACGACCCGATGGCCGCCGGTTTCCTGAAGAAGGACATCGGCCCCGCACGCCGCATCGGTCTGCCGTTCTGACGGGGCTCAGCGCCCGGCCGCCTGCTTGGCCTTGGTGAAGACGGGACCCCACAGCGGGTGGCCGTGCTCGCCGGGAGCGAGGTCGAAGGACGGATCGAGGCGCAGCGCCTTGTCGAAGGCCTGGCGGCACTGGGTCGGGCGCGAGGTCACGCAATAGCTGAAGGCCGTGTACTTCAAGGCCGTGACCCGCGTGGACAGCGGCCCGTTGCTGACGTCGCGCGCGGACAGGCGCCTGATCGCGCCGTTGAAATCGCCATCGTCGTACAGCTTGACGCCGTCGCGCAGGCCGTTCCCGCCTTTCGCATTGTCCGGCACGCCGTCGCCGTCGCGGTCGCGCTGCGGGCTGTTGTCGCGCTCGGCCACCGGCGCCGGGCGGGCAGGCGCCGGCCGCGCCGCCGCCGCTTTCGGGTGCGAGGGCGTGCGTGGCGCTTTCTGGTCGAAGATGGGAAATTCGGCGCAGCCGCCGAGGAGCAGGGAGCCGGCGGCAGCCAGGATCAGCAGGGAAAGGCGGGTCTTTTTCATGTAGGGATGCATGCTCACCGTGGTTCGTCGCTGAAGTTGATCGCGATCTGGCCGCTGCCGGCGCTGGTGTCCACTTCGAGCACGCGGTCGTGGAAATTCGGATTGGCCACGCGGATCGTGTGCTTGCCGGGCGCCAGCACCAGGCGCTTGACGGGCGGGCTGACGCCGCGGTCGACGCCGTCCACGTAGACCACGCCCCAGGGCTGGATCTGCAGGCGGTAGGCGGCGCTGCCGGTGGCCGCGGCGGCGGCGCGCGCCTTCGAATCGCGGGCGGCGGGCGCCGCCGCGTAGTCGGCCATCTGGCCCTGGGCGGCCGGCGCGGCGGCCGGCGCGGGCGCATCGGACTGCTGGGCGGCAGGCAGCGCGGCCGCCGGGGAGGGTTGCGTAGCGGGCGCCGGTGCCGCGTCCCGCGCCGCCAGCGCATCCGCTGCCGGCGCCGCATCGCCGCGCGCCTGCTCGCCGGACTGCGGCAGGGTCAGCACGATATGGTCGTAGGAGCCGGAATCGCGCAGTTCGGCGAACAGGGCCAGCGCGATGGCGACCAGGGCCGCGCCGCCGCCGGCCGCGATGGCCCAGCGCTGCCAGCGCGACAGCCCGGCGCCGGGACGGCTTGCGCCGGGCTCGCGCATGAACGAGGGCGTCGGGTCCGCGCCCGCCTGCGCTTGCGCCGGCATCGGCGTCGGCATGGGCGCCGGGATCGGCATCGGCGTGACGCTCGGGGTGGCGCTTGGGGTGGCGCTCACGGCGCCGGCCGCCGCAGGCATCGCCGGCCCGAGCGAGACGATGCCGAGGATGTGGCGCAGCTCGTCGATGCTGCGCGGACGTTCGGCCGGGTCGAAGGCCATGCAGCGGTCGACCGCCGTGATCAGGGAATCGCTGTAGCCTTCCAGGTTGCGGCCCTGCAGCGGGCCGGTGGGCGCCAGTTCGCGGGTGATCGCGAAATGCACGACCCGCGCCAGCGCCGCCAGGTCGGCCGGTTCGTCCTGTCCGGCCTCGTCGATGGCGATGTCGGACGGCAGCAGCAGGGGGTCGCCGTTGTCGTGGAAGACCACGGTGTCGGGCGTGATCGCCCTGTGCGGCATGTGCATGGCGTACTGCAGTTCGAGCGACTGCAGCAACTGGCGGAAGATCTTGCGGCACCAGACCTCGTTGACCTGCATGGGATCGTGCTCGACGATATCCCTGACGGTGCGTCCTTCGAGGCGCTGCTGCTCTGGTCCGAGTGTGAGTGTGCTGGTCATTTTGCTAACCTGTATTTGGTGCAAATCATGCCAGATTTGCAGGGACGATGCCCTGCATTGCCGTCAACCGTGCGCAGCGGTTACGGCCTGTTACAACTCAGCAGTATCGTGGGTTCAGACGTCGCGCATCACAACTCGATCCAGCGCATCTTGAAGTTGCGGCCCTTGACCGTGCCGAATTCCGGCCCCAGCGGATTGCCGCCGTTCAGGCGCGCGAAGGCCTCGTCGGCAACGCGGCGGTCGAGCGCCACGTAGCTGGCGAATTCGCCGATCTGGATCTTGCCGACCTGCTCCTTGGCCAGGCCGGCATCGCCGGTGAGGGCGCCCAGCAGGTCGCCGGGACGCAGCTTGTCCTTCTTGCCGCCGGCGATGAGCAGGGTCAGCATCGGCGCCGGATCGGCGGGATGGATGTCGTCGCCGAGTTCGGCCAGCGGATGCCACTCGGCTTCCATCTGCGCGTACGCCTCGATCAGCTTGACCCACTTCTTTTCGTTGGGCGCGGCCAGGGTCAGCGCCTCGCCGCTCTCGCCGGCGCGGCCGGTGCGGCCGATGCGGTGCACGTGTACTTCCGGATCCTTCGAGACGTCGACGTTGATCACCGCCTCCAGGCTGGCGACGTCGATGCCGCGCGCGGCGACGTCGGTTGCCACCAGCACCGTGCAGCTGCGGTTGGCGAACATGGCCAGGGTCTCGTCGCGGTCGCGCTGTTCCATTTCGCCGTACAGTGCGCGCGCCGACCAGCCCTGTCCGCGCAGGTAGTCGGCCAGTTCGCGGCAGCGCGCCTTGGTGTTGCAGAACAGGATCGCGGAGGCCGGCCTGAAGTGGGCCAGCAGGCGCGCCGCGGCTTCGAGGCGGTTATCGAAACCGATCTCGTAGAAGCGCTGCGCGATGCCGCTTTCCTCGCGCTTCGCTTCCACCGTGATTTCCTGCGGCGCGTTCAGGAAGCGCGCGGTGGCTTCGCGGATGTCGTCCGGGTAGGTGGCCGAGAACAGCAGGGTCTGGCGATGCATCGGGCAGGCGCGCACGATGGCGGCGATGTCGTCGTAGAAGCCCATGTCGGTCATGCGGTCGGCCTCGTCGAGCACCAGGGTGCGCAGGCGCGCCAGGTCGAGCGTGCCCTTGCCGAGGTGGTCGAGGATGCGGCCCGGGGTGCCGACCACGATGTGGGCGCCGAATTCGAGGGTCGCGATCTGCGGCCGCATCGGCACGCCGCCGGTCAGCACCACCACCTTCACGTTGCCGATCCCGCGCGCCAGGCGCCGCAGCTCGTTCGCGACCTGGTCGGCCAGCTCGCGCGTCGGGCACATCACCAGGCCCTGCACCGCGAACAGCGCCGGATTCAGGCGCAGCAGCATGCCGATGCCGAAGGCGGCGGTCTTGCCGCTGCCGGTCTGCGCCTGCGCGATCAGGTCATGCCCGCCCAGCGCCGGCGGCAGGGTCGCGGCCTGCACCGGCGTCATGGCGTGGTAGCCGAGCTGGGTCAGGTTGGCGAGGAAGGGGGCGGGGAGCTGGAGGGAGGCGAAGGAGGTGTCGGACATATAGGGCCGTGGCGTGATGAGAATGGATTGTGGACCGCAACATTCGAACGTCATTCCCGCGAAGGCGGGAATCCAAGCTCTGCTAGAGCCGTCGAGACGCGTGCAACTTGGATTCCCGCCTGCGCGGGAATGACGATCTCTGTGTAGCTTACGCCGCCGGCTTCCAGACCGGCAAACCGGTCAAGTCCAGGTCCGGATCGGACTTCCACACCGGCAGTCCGGTGGCGTCGGTCTCGTCCAGGTTCAGCAGGGGAATCTGTTCCTGCTTGAGGGTGCTGCGGCGGGCGCGCGGGGCGGGGCGCTTCGGTTCGGGGACAAGAGCCTCGCCTGGCGCGCCGGGCTCGAAGCCCGGCAGGTCGAAGGTGGCGTTGTCTTTCTTGTCGCTCATGCGCTGCGCTGGCCCAGAAAACAAAAGCCCGGCTACAAGAGTCGGGCTTTCCGGTGTTTGGTTGCGGGGACAGGATTTGAACCTGTGACCTTCGGGTTATGAGCCCGACGAGCTGCCAGACTGCTCCACCCCGCGTCTGAGAACGCTATTCTATCGCGTCCGCGCGCGAAGTGCAAATCAGTCTAATCATTTGACAACACCGAGGCGCCACAGCGAGGTGACTTCCGCCATGCGCGCCGCCGCCAGCGGGTCGTCCGGATCGCTGGCCTTCGGATGCACGGGACGGATGTCGTGCCGCCCGGCGACCGCGAGTCCGGCATCGGCGATCCAGCCCAGCAGCTGTTCGCGCGAACGCAGGCCCAGGTGCTCGGCCAGGTCGGAGAGGATCAGCCAGCCTTCGCCGCCATCGAGCAGGTGTTCCTTCAAACCGGCCAGGAAGCCGCGCAGCATGCGGCTGTCCGGGTCGTACACCGCGTACTCGATCGAGGAACTCGGCTTGCCCGGCAGCCAGGGCGGATTGCAGACGACGAGGTTCGCGCGGCCCTGCGGGAACAGGTCGGCCTTGATTACCTCGACCTGACCTTGCAGCCCGAGCCGCTCGACGTTGGCGCGCGCGCAGCCAAGCGCGCGCTCGTCCATGTCGGTCGCGATCACGCCCTGCAAACCGCGATGGGCCAGCACCGCCGACAGCACGCCGGTACCGGCGCCGATGTCGAAGGCCAGCGCCGCGCCGGCAGGCAGGGGCGCCTGGGCCACCAGCTCCACGTACTCGCCGCGCACCGGCGAGAACACTCCGTACCACGGATGGATGCGCTCATCCAGCACGGGAATGAAGACGCCCTTGCGGCGCCATTCATGCGCGCCGATCACGCCCAGCAGTTCGCGCAGCGAAGCGACGAAAGGCGCGCCGCCGGCGCCGTAGGCTTCCGTGCAGGCTTCCTTCACGTCGGGCGCGCGGCGCAGCGGGATCGTGTAATCGCCGTCGAAGGGAATCAGCAGCATCGCCAGCAGGCGGGCGCGCTGCAGCTGGGCCAGGCGGTGGCGGTGGAACTGTTCGGTCGGCGTCGCCGGCCTGGCCGCGGCTTTCGCCCGCCTGGCGCGTCCGCCCTTGTGCTCGATGCGGCGCACCAGCGCCTGCAGGAGCTGGCGCGCGTTCTGGAAGTCGCCGCGCCACAGCAGGCCGGTGCCTTCCAGCGCGAGGCGGTAGGCGGTGTCGGCGTTCATGGTGTCGTCGGCCGGCACGACCTTCTTCGGCGCCGGCCAGCCGCTTTCGGAGCGCCAGGCTGCCTGCCCTTCCTCGCCGTTTTCGGTCCAGGTAATGTTCAAGGTGTGCCGATCAATGGTGGTGGTGCCAGTGCAGCTCGTTCGATTCGACGAAGGATTTCACCGCGTCCGGATTGCCGGTGGCGTGGCGCTTGATTTCGCCGCATTCGCAGATGCCCTGGTAGGGCTGGATGTGCGAGCAGGCCGAGACTTTCTGCAGGGTGACCTTGACCGGCTTGGCGCATTTGGCGCACTTGAAGGTCAGGAAGCGGGCGGGTTTGTTCATGGTTGAAGACGATCATAGGGAACGACGGAGAGGCGGCATTTTAGCACCGCTCATTGCACGGTGATTGCGCTGCTGCCCCCACCGGCCGGCCGCACCAGCACCTTGGTCGAGATCCGCTCGGTCATTTCCTGCACGTGCGAAATGACGCCCACCTTGCGGCCCAGCGACTGCAGCGCGTCGAGCGCATCCATCGCCACGCCGAGCGTGTCGCTGTCCAGGCTGCCGAAGCCCTCGTCGATGAACAGCGACTCGACCTTGACCCGGTTCGAGGACAGCGAGGCCAGGCCCAGCGCCAGCGCCAGCGAGACCAGGAAGGATTCGCCGCCGGACAGCGAGTTCACCGAGCGGATCTCGCCGCCCATGTCCTGGTCGCGCACCATCAGCGCCAGCGAGGGGCTGGCCGCGTTCATCACGCGTTCCAGGCGGTAGCGCCGCGCAAGCTGGGACAGGTGCTGGTTGGCGTAACCCAGCAATACGTCCAGCGTGAACTGCTGGGCGTAGTTGCGGAACTTCTTGCCATCGGCGGAACCGATCAGCTCCGCCAGCTTGGCCCAGCGGGTCTCGAC
>CAJYXO010000224.1 GCA_913778765.1 uncultured Massilia sp.
CGCACGGGCCGTCACCGCTCACTAGCCTCCGCTCGACCGACGCCATGCGCCTGCCTCCGTTTCCCTCCGTGATCGGCACCTTCGCACTGGCGTGGCTCATCGCCTCGCCGGTGGCGCTTTTGCCCGCCCAGGCGGCTGTTGGATCGGCGCCCACCGCGTCCGGCACGGCGGCGAAGGTCCCGGCCTCAAGTGCCACCGCCGAGCCGTCGACGGCGGCGCCCACGCCGGCGTCCGCCGCGGCGAGCACGGCCTCGGGCCCCGACGCGTCCACCGGCGCTGCGTCCGCGGCCTCGTCCATCCCCGCCGCTGACCGCACCGACCGCGCGGATGCGCCGGAGAAGGTGCTGCGTTATGCCTTCCTGGTGGCGGAGACCGGCTTCGATCCGGCGCAACTGAGCGATCTCTATTCGCGGGTGATCACGGCCCACATCTTCGAATCGCTCTACAACTACGACTATCTGGCGCGGCCATTCAAGCTGCTGCCCAACACCGCGGCCGCGATGCCGGAGGTCTCGGACGACTTCCGCACCTGGACCATCCGCCTGCGGCCGGGCATCTACTTCGCCGAGGACGCCGCCTTCAACGGCCGGCGCCGCGAGCTGACGGCGCAGGACTATGTCTACAGCCTGAAGCGCTTCTTCGATCCGGCGGTGAAATCGCCGCTCTACTCGTCGTTCCGGCAGGAGGGCATCATCGGCCTGCAGGCGCTTCGGGACGAGGCGCTGAAGACCAAGCGGCCGTTCAACTACGACAAGCCCATCGAGGGCCTGCGCGCGCTGGATCGCTACACCCTGCAGTTCCGTCTGGAGCAGGCCCGGCCGCGCTTCCTCTACAACCTGGCCGGCGGCGACACCTATGGCGCGGTGGCGCGGGAAGTGGTGGAGCGTTATGGCGACCGGATCATGGAGCACCCGGTGGGCACCGGCCCGTTCAAGCTGGACCGCTGGCGGCGCAGCTCGCTGATCCGGCTGGTGCGCAATCCCGGCTTCCGCGAGATGCGCTACGACGCCCAGCCCAATGCCGACGATGCCGAAGGCCAGGCGCTGCTGGCGCGCTTCAACGGTCGTCGCCTGCCGATGGTGGACGCGGTGGAGATCAGCATCATTGGGGAAAGCCAGCCGCGCTGGCTGTCCTTCCTCAATCGCGAGTTCGACCTCATCTTCACCTTGCCGGAGGAATACGCGGACGTCGCCATGCCGCACGGCAAGCTCGCGCCCAACCTGGCCAAGCAAGGCATGCGGCTGCATCGCGTGCTGGCCAGCGATCGGACCATGTACTACTTCAACATGGAGGATCCGGTGGTCGGCGGCTACACGCCGGAGAAGGTCGCACTGCGTCGCGCCATCGGTCTGGCGACCGACATCGGCGCCGAGATCGCGCAGGTTCGTCATCATCAGGCGGTGCCCGCGCAGACCGTCGTCGCACCGATGACCTGGGGGTACGACGAGGCCCTCAAGACCGAGAACAGCGACTTCGATCTGGCCCGCGCCAAGGCCCTGCTGGATCTGTATGGCTATGTGGACAAGGACGGCGACGGCTGGCGTGACCTGCCCGACGGCCGGCCCCTGGTCATCGAATATGCGTCGCAGCCGGACTCTCGCTCCAAGCCCTACGACGAGATGTGGAAGCGCGACATGGACCGGCTCGGCGTGAAGCTGAAGATCCGCATGGGCCAATGGCCGGAGAACCTCAAGGCCGCGCGCGCCGGGCAATTGCAGATCTGGCAGTTGGGCTTCAACAGCTCGACGCCGGATGCGCAGCTGGGGCTGGAGCTGCTGTACGGCCCGGCGGCTGGCGGTCAGAACCTGGGCCGCTTCAAGCTGGATCGCTTCGATGAGCTGTATCGGCAGATGCTGGTGATGCCGGACGGACCGGAGCGGCTGGCGCTGCTGCGCGAGTCGCAGAAGCTGCTCACCGCCTACATGCCGCAGAAGTTCAGGGTCCACCGCTATGTCACCGACATCAGCCAGCCCTGGCTGCACGGCTATCGTCGCCCCTACTTCAACCAGATGTTCTGGCAGTTTGTCGACCTCGATCCCGGGCAGCGCCCGGCCCCATGACAGCCCCTTCATCCTTATGAATTCCCGACACACGATGGGTCTGGTGCTCGCGCTGGTCGCCGTCATCAGCCTGCTGGACGGCGTCGCCGCGCTCCGTGGACTGATCTTGCCGCGCCCGGTGGATGTCTTCTATGCGGTCGTGATGGCGATCCTGTCCTACCTGTGGCTGCGACAGGATGCGCGTGAACGCCGCCAGCAAGTCGGCGCGTTGATGTCGGGCCTGGTCATCGCCTGCGCACTGATCGGCATCCCGGTGTACCTGATGCGCAGCCGCCCGGCGGGCGAGCGTCTTCGGGCGGTGGGCCGGTTCTTCGGCTTCGTGGTCATCGCGGCGGGCCTGTCGGTGCTGGTGTCGACCCCGTTCTATCTCACGGCACCGGCATGACGACGTCCCTCTTCCACGCCTCCTGGTCCCGCGCCTGGTCCGCGCTGGGCGGCGCGGGTGACGGCCAGACGCTGCGGGACGCGCTGCTGACGCGGTATGCCGAGCCGCCGCGCAAGTACCACACGCAGCAGCATCTCGGGGAATGCCTGGCGCTGTTCGATGAGGTGCGCGATCACGCGGCGCATCCTGCGGAAGTGGAGATGGCGCTGTGGTTCCACGACGCGATCTATGACCTGCGCGGCAGCGACAACGAGTCCCGCAGCGCGGCCTGGGCGGAGCAGGCGCTGGGGGCGGCGGGCGTGCCGCCGGACATCGCGGCGAGGGTGCGGGCGCTGGTCGAGGTCACGGCCCACACGGCGGTGCCGGTCAGCGTGGATGAGCAGGTGCTGATCGACATCGACCTGGCGATCCTGGGCGCGGACGGTCCGCGCTTCGACGAGTATGAACGGCAGATCCGCGAGGAATACGCCCATGTGCCGGGCCTGATCTTCCGCCACAAGCGCAGGCAGATCCTGCAGCGCTTCCTGGACCGGCCGGTGATCTACAGCACGCCGGTGCTGCGTGAACGGTTGGAGGCGCGGGCGAGGGCGAATCTGGCGCGGGTGGTGGGCTGAGGAGCTGGGCCGCGTCGAGCGACAGCACGCCGATCACGAGGGCTGGCCCCTGACTGGCACCGGTCCGGAAGGACCGCGTCTAAGGTCGCAAAGTGCGACCTTAAAGTCGCGCCGTGCCCAGCGATCGGGATCCCGTCGACGCCCACATGACACCTTGACGTCATTCCCACGACACGCCCCTGCTTCCCGCGACATCCCCGTCGCGGCCGTCCCGACTCGGCGGTGCTGACACCGCAGCTTCACCGCACTGTCAAACCAGGCTCTGAAGATCGACCGGCTCGCCGCCCGCATGACCTGACCCCAGCGCGTCAGCCTGCATCCCCAGCGGCCCCCTCGACGTTCCTCAGGAGTCCCCATGCGCAAGCCCTTCGCCCGCCTCGGCCGCCTCGCCGGCGTGGTGCCGTTCACCCTCGCCCTCGGCCTGAGCCTGGCCGCCCCGCTGGCCCACGCCACCGTGCTGACCTTCGACGATCTCGGCAGCGACGGCCTGGTGCCCACCAACTACGGCGGCCTGGACTGGTCGGCCAGCAGCTGGTTCCAGTACGCCGGCGAACAAGCCCCGTTCACACCCCATTCCGGCGACCGCCGCGCCACCCTCGGCTGGGACGGCAGCGCCGACACCAGCGCCATCGGTTTCACCACCGCCAGCGTGTTCACCGGCGCCTGGTTCGCCGGCTACCAGGGCGTGACCCTGTCGATCGACCTTTACCTCGGCGGCCAGCGCGTCGGCTCGACCGCCACCCTGGACCTGAGCGACTCGCCCAGCTTCCTGTCCAGCCATTACACCGGCCTGGTCGATCGCCTGGTCTTCCGCAGCAACGATCCCGCCAACTTCGTCATGGACGACCTGAGCTTCACCAGCGCCGTGCCCGAACCCGGCACCGGCGCGCTCACCCTGGCCGGCCTCGGCGCCGTGATGCTGCTGATGCGCCGCCGCCGCGCCGACTGAGCGCCCGACCAATCCGCGCCCCTCACGCCGAAAGGATGACCCCATGACCCAGCATTCGCAGCCCCCACGTCGCCAGTTCCTGCGCGCCGTCGCCAGCGCGGCCGGCGCCTCCGCCGCGATGACCGCCTTCCCGCCCGCGATCGCCCGCGCGCTGTCGATCGCGGCCCATCGCCGCACCGGCACGATCCAGGACGTCGAGCACATCGTGATCCTGACCCAGGAGAACCGCTCCTTCGATCACTACTTCGGCACCCTGAACGGCGTGCGCGGCTTCGGCGATCCGTTCCCGGTGCCCGTGGCCGACCGCACCGGCATCCAGGGCCGCAATGTGTGGGTGCAGCCCACCGCCGCCGGCACCGCCACACCCTTGATCGCGCCGTTCCCGCTCAACACCGCGCAGAACTTCGCCTACATGCGCGTCAGCGGCACGCCCCACTCCTGGACCGATGCGCAAGCCGCCTGGGACCACGGCCGCATGAACAGCTGGCCGAGCGCCAAGCAGAACCATTCGATGGGCCACTACCAGGAAGCGGACCTGCCCTTCCAGTTTGCGCTGGCCAATGCCTTCACCCTGTGCGACCACTACCACTGCGCGACCCAGACCGGCACCAACACCAACCGGCTGTTCCTGTGGACCGGCACCAACGATCCGCTGCGCAAGGGCAACGGCCCGTCCACCGACAACAGCCACGACTGGTTCAATCCGAATCCGGCCGATGACTACACCTGGACCACCTATCCGGAGCGCCTGCAGGCCGCAGGCGTGAGCTGGCAGGTCTACCAGAACATGGACGACAACTTCACCGACAACTCGCTGGCCGGCTTCAAGGCCTTCCGCGATGGTTGGTACCAGCGTCCCGGCTATTCCCAAGTGCTCAAGGACCGCGGCATCTCCACCCGCGATCTGGATCTGCTCAAGGCCGACGTGCTGAACAACCGCCTGCCGCAGGTCTCCTGGGTGGTCGCGACCGCCGAAGGCTCCGAGCATCCCGGCCCGTCGAGCCCGGCGCAGGGCGCGGACTACACGGCCAAAGTGCTGGAGGCGCTGACCGCCAATCCGGAGGTCTGGAGCAAGACCGTCCTGTTCATCAACTTCGATGAGAACGACGGCTTCTTCGACCACCTGCCGCCGCCGGCCGCACCGTCGTATGTGACCTGGGATGCGAATCCGGCCAAGGCCGTGCTGGCCGGGGCCTCGACGGTCGACACCACCGGCGAATACCACGAGATCCTCAACGGCTCCTCGCCCACCTACCTGCATCGCAACTACGGCATGGGACCGCGGGTGCCGATGTATGTGGTGTCGCCCTGGAGCAAGGGCGGCTGGGTCAATTCCCAGGTCGCGGACCACACCTCGGTGCTGCGCTTCGTCGAGGCCCGCTTCGGCGTGATGGAGCCCAACATCAGCGCCTGGCGCCGCGCGGTGGCGGGCGATCTGACCTCCTGCTTCAACTTCGCCGATCCGGAAGACAGCGAGTTCTTCTCCCGCCTGCCGACCACCGTGGCCCTGGCCAACCGCGCTCGCGCGCTGCCCAACACGTCCACGCCTCCGGTGCCGGCCAGCCTGCAACTGCCGCGTCAGCAGGCCGGCGTGCGGCCGGCGCGCCCGCTGCCGTATGACCTGCAGACGCGCGCCCGCATCACGCCGAATGCGACGCTCGGCGCGACGCAGGTCGAGCTCAGCTTCGAGAACACCGGCCGCGCCGCCGCCGTCTTCCATGTCTACGACCGGCTGCGTCTGGCGGAGATTCCGCGCCGCTACACCGTCGAGGCCGGCAAGCAGCTGACCGGCAGCTGGACGCCATCGGCCTCCGGCGCCTACGACCTGTGGGTGCTGGGCCCGAACGGCTTCCATCGCCACATTGCCGGCAATGCGCGCCGCGCGGCGGCGGCCGGTCAGCCCAATCCGGAAGTCAGCGCCAAGGCCGACGCCACCACCGGCGAGCTGGTGCTCACCCTGACCAACACCGGACCGGTCGCCACCACCTTCACGCTGGTGCACAACAAGTACCGCCAGGTGCCGGCGCAATCGGTCGCGGTGCCGGCGCGCAGCAGCAGCGTGCTGCGCATCCCGGTGGCCACCAGCGCCCATTGGTACGACGTGTCGCTGCGTGTCACCGGTCAGGGGGACTTCCTGCGCCGCTTCGCCGGC
>CAJYXO010000225.1 GCA_913778765.1 uncultured Massilia sp.
AAACCGGATTATGATGGCAGCGGTCGAGGTGGTCGAAGAACCGGCTTCATCCCGGCGCCGCCATTATTTTTTTGAGGCTTCGTGAATAAGGCTCTTTAAATGAATGTACTGATGCTTGGATGGGAACTGCCGCCAAATATATCGGGCGGACTGGGAACGGCTTGCGCTGGCCTGTTGCGGGGCATGGAATATATCGAGGGCTTGCGCGTGACATTCGTGATGCCTGCGGTTTCCGGTGAGGAGGGGCTGCCTCACGTGCGCCTGCTCGGCCTGCAACAAGCGCCCTCCATACATCATGCCTATGCCAGGGTGGACGCAAGCGCCGGGCAGCGGGCAGCGGTCGGCTCGTATAGATACGGTATCTTTCGCGAGGTCCGCGAATATGCGGAAAATGCCCTGGCCCTGCTCGGCGACGCGCAGGCTTTCGACATCATTCATGCACACGACTGGCTCACGTTCGAGGCTGCCGTAGCACTCAGGGAGAAAAGCGGAAAGAATCTGGTCGTGCATGTGCATTCCACCGAGTTCGACCGTTCGGGCGGCGGCGTGCCGGACCCTGGTATTTACGAAATCGAGCGGCGCGGCATGGAAAAGGCGGACAGGATTATTGCCGTCAGCGAGTACACGAAGAATATTATCGTTGCAAAGTACGGGCAGCCGCCGGATAAAATTGAAGTGGTCCGTAATGCGATCGAATTGCGCGGATCTCGGGGCGTGGTGCGCCATTCCATTAACGGGAAGGTCGTGACTTTTCTCGGTCGGATTACCTGTCAAAAAGGGCCGGAATTTTTCGTCGATGCCGCCTACAAAATCAGCGAGCGCATGGAAGATGTGCGCTTCGTGATGGCAGGCGATGGCGATTTGCTGCCGCTTGTGAAATCGCTGGTCAAATCGCTCGGACTGGGCAATCGATTTTCTTTTCCGGGTTTCCTCGACACGGACGGGGTGTCGGCACTGCTGGCCGAAAGCGACTTGTTGATCATGCCGTCGATTTCCGAGCCGTTTGGCCTGGTTGCCCTCGAGGCAATGGATGCCGGCGTGCCCGTATTGTTGTCCCGCCATTGCGGCCTAGCGGACATGTTGGAATATGTCGTCAAGATCGATCCCCATGAAACCGGCCACATCGCCGAGGCCGGGGTCGGGCTGCTCGCCGATCCCGATCGGGCCCGCGCGATGGTCGACAATGCGCGCGCGGAAGTCGGTCAATTCAGCTGGACAGCGTCGGCAAAACAACTTCACCGCTTGTACGGCGGCCTGCTGGAAAAAGCGCCCATCTGCGTCGCGTGATCCGCATGGCGACCGAAACGCTTGATATCGAACGGATCGAGCCGCCATTCTGGTGGGTAGGGATGCGGACCGGCGCCCTGGAACTGATGGTGCATGGCGAGGGCGTGGCGGCATGGGTGCCCGCCATCGAGGATCCGTCGATCGGCATTGCCGAAATCGCAAGTTGCGGCAATCCTAATTATCTGTTCATCAGCCTGCTGCTGTCCCCGGAAGCACGGCCTGGAACGGCGACGATCATGTTCCGCAAAGGAGACACCCAGATCCCGGTCGACTACGAATTGCGGCCGAGAGTACCGGAACAGCAGCGCCGATATGGCCTGGACGGCAAGGATGTCATTTTGAATTTGATGCCCGACCGGTTTTCGAATGGGAATCCCGAGATCGATCGGGTGGCAGGCTTCCACGAGGCGGTGGAGCGGGACAATATCGCCTGCGGCCGTCATGGAGGGGACCTGCAGGGCATCATCGGCCAGCTCGATTATATCGCGGACATGGGGTACACGGCCATTTGGATGACGCCGCTTACCGAGAGCAACCAGGAACGCTATTCATACCACGGCTATGCCGCAACGGATACCTACCGCGTGGATCCACGCTTCGGGACCAACGACGACTATGTTCGCCTCACAACACTGGCGCGCGCCAAGGGGATCGGGATCATCCATGACGTCGTCCTGAACCACATTGGCTCGGAACATTGGTGGATGCGCGACCTGCCAGCGCCGGACTGGGTGACGCACCGGGGCAGCTTCACGCCGACCAACCACGCGCATACGACGCCCAACGATCCCTATGCGTCCAGCGCCGACAGGGAATCGTATATCGCGGGCTGGTTCGACACCTGTATGCCGGACATGAATCACCGCAATCCACATGTCGCCACCGACCAGATACAAAACACGATATGGTGGGTCGAATTCCTGGGCTTGGCAGCGATACGGGTAGACACTTATGGGTATTCCGACCCGGAATTCCTGGCAGCATGGTCGCGCCGGCTCACGACGGACTATCCCGAACTGGGAATGATAGGCGAAACCTGGAGTTCGAACCCGGTGACGATTGCCTATTGGCTGAACGGGACGCGGAACAGTAATGGTTATGTTTCCCATCTGCCGTCGGCAATGGATTATCCGCTTTCGAACCTGCTGCGCAAGGTACTGACGGCCGAGGATTCCCTGCATTCCGGGTTGTTCCAGCTGTACGAGGGCTTGACCAACGACGTGCTGTATCCGGACCCCGCAATGATGATCCTGTTCGAAGGAAACCACGATATTCCGCGCCTTTTCAGTATGCTGGGGGAAGACTTCGACCTGTACCGAATGGCGCTTGTCTACCTGCTCACGATCCGCCGGATTCCACAACTGTACTACGGCACGGAAATCTTGATGACGAGCCCACTGGTCCGCGACGATGGCGCATTTCGTCAGGATTTTCCCGGGGGCTGGCAGGGCGACAGCGTCAATGCCCGGACCGGGGAGGGGCTCAGCAGCCGGCAGCGCGAAGCCCAGGCCTTCGTGCGCAAGCTGCTGAACTGGCGCAAGCGCCAGCCTGTGATCCACCACGGGAAACTCATGCACTTCGCCCCCGATTACGGCAGCTATGTCTATTTTCGGTATGACGCGCACGCCCTGGTCATGGTGGTGCTGAACAAGAATCCGGATCCCCATCGGCTGGATACGGCGCGCTTTCGCGAAGTGCTGCCCTCGAAAAGGCGCGCGACCGACGTCCTGAGCGGCGCCACCTACGACCTCAGCGACGAGCTGGTCGTCCCCGCGCGTTCGGCGCTGTTGCTCGAAGTCGATATGGCCGGCATGGAACCATGAAATGACCGTAGGCCTGTCGCGCCCGTCTCATTGTTGAGATGAATCCGGGGCCTGGTCCGCGCGTGCATGTGCGTCAGGGGTGCTGCTGATGACCACCGATGGTCCATGGCTGTATTCGTAAAGCAGCGTCGATCCGGGCGGCAGTTCGGCCTTCTGGTAAAAGCGGGAAAAGCGGGCCTGGATCGTGAGTTGCCGGCCGCCGTGCGCCGAAGAGCAATGCCGGGTCACCACGACATGGTCGTCATCCCCACTGCAGAGGATCGGGCCGCCATCCCACTCCCGTAAAATGCCGCGCTCCTCGAACATGGCGAGCAGGGTAGCGACCGGTCCGGCCGGTGAGGCCGGGTCATCCCCTGTAAAGATATCCTTGCTGATCCGGCGAGCATGCAATTCCGTATAGTCGAAATAACGGGCGAGGTCCGGTACGCCGGCGTGGGCATCCTGGAAGCCGTAATAGACGGAACAACTATTCGCGCTCAACATCAGCGCCATCGCATATCCCGACACCACCAGGGCGCGCGTATCGTAGCTCCCGTTGTAAATGGGGCGGAAATTGAAGTCGTGGTCGATAAAAAGAGGGATGAGCTGCGGGAGAGCGATATTCCAGCGTGCCCGCTCGTTCAACAAACCTGTCACGTTGTTGTGGAAGCCGTGTCCGCAGACGTAAATCTGCTGCAAAACGTGCGCCAAAGGGAAATCGTAGAAATAGACGCGCTCTTGCTGGCCTGCCAGGATGGTATTGGCAAACTGGATGTCGCGGTATTTGACGGTCCAGTATTCGAGAAGCAGGCCGCTCGAGCCGGATGCATGCGGCAGGTGGGTGGCCACCGCGCTCTTGAGACAGTCGAGGATGGCGCGCAGGGCCTCCACGCCCATATGCTTGGCCATGTCCACCCGGAAGGACTCGACGCCGGCTTGCTCGATCTGCCATTCGGACCTTGCCAGGACCGCCGCCCGGACTTCGGGCTTGAACAGATTCGGTTTCGGAAGCGCGAACGGTGAACCGAGATGCGACCTGAGTATCACTTGCGCGTAATGGTCGGGATCGACCGTCTCCCCGAGGCTGTTCTCCTCGTCGATACAAAGATCGTGCAGGAAGAGCATGGCGTCGCTGACGTCCGATTCGGCATCGCCGAGCATGACGCAACGCGTGGGATGTTGCAGTGCAGACGCCGCGAATCGTCGAACCTGGCATGGGTAGCCGAGGGTGCCGAATACCGAATCCTGTATGAAGTCCATGCCCGATTCGCGGATGCGGATGAGCAGCGCCGCATAATCCTCCCCGGTGCCGAGTTCGGGCGCGATGCCGGTTTCTCCGCTGCTCCAGTAACCATGGTTATTGGCGTAAGGCGTGAGCCGCCCATCGCGCCCCTCGCCGAAATACACATTGGTGCTTTGTTTGTCCACCACGCCCAGCAGCACGCCGCCGAAACCCATGGCGCGGATACGCGGCAGGCTGTCGGCTATGCAGGCAAGCACCGAACGTCCGTCTTCCGGCCGGATCAGCCTCGGGAGGATGTGCAGGAAGGCGCGGCGATAGGGATGGGAAGCGCGGTCGGGCGCGGCCACCTCGCTGCGGCCGCGTACGACAGCCTCGAAGGCCTTGCGGATCAGCCGGAAGTCGGCGTCCTTCCGCGCCTGCATGGCGGCGTCGGGGACGGGGGAGGGCCGCTTGATCGCATTCTTGATCGCCTGGCGGTTACCGTAGTATTCGACGAGGTCGTCGCCGCCGAGCATCGTCGACGCATCGAGCGCCTGTCCCCCGTGTTCGATCTGGTGGATGGTGATCGGGTTGTTGTAAACGATGATGGCGGGGCCGAATGTGTATTGATGGAAGGCGGCCGGATCGTGCCGGAGGGCTCGTGGCGCGAGCCGGGCAAAGATCTTGTGCCATCCGTTCTCGGTGCGGACCACGCGCTCCACGGTCAGGGTCGGCATCAGCCAACTGTCCAGTTCCATGGCGCAGGTCTGAAACATCGTCGTGCCGTCGCTGAGCTGGAACAACAGGTGGGAAGCGACCCGGGAGAGGCGCCGCGTGTCGCCGCCGTCCACATCCGCGGCGGCGTCCAGGCATGCACCCAGCGCCCGCTCGACCGCATCGATATCGGGAGGCTGCGAACGCATCAAGCCGGCAATGGCCTCGGAAAGCGCCAGGTGCAGTCCCGGTTTTGTTTCGACTGCCAGGGAATCGCGCATCGCATCCGCCCCGTCAAGCCTGGCCGCCGGATCCTGCGCTTTCCACCGCAGCGATCAGCGAGGAAATTGCCTCGGCCTCCATCCCTTTTATTTCGGCCAGATTCCGCTTGAGGACGGGAATGTTGACTTGCTTGCGCTCGACCGCGGATTCCATCAGATGGTTTCGCAACCAGAGGAAATCGTCGCGCAGCGCCGCGAGATCTTCCCTGGCCTGTTCTGGCAGGACCAGCTTTTTCTCCTCGACCAGATAATCGTGCAGCGCCAGGAGCTTTTCCTTGTGCTCATGGAAGACCGACCAGGGGCGGATGTCGATGGCCGCCCCCATGCGCATGCCGGTTTCCAGGTCGTCGATGGCTTTGTCGTACGTAGCCAGGCCGAATATGCCGCTGGGTGGACGAAAGCTCTTGAAACTGTTTCTGGAATCCAGGAAGTCGCGCAGATAGGTCGTGATCAGCAGGGGCGAAAAGGGCTCTGAATTATTGTATTCCACCAGCTCGGTGCGTCCGACAACGGAAAGGCCGGCGTCGCCGGCAATTCCCTCAGCAAATTCGTCGAATGAAATGGTGAATTTTTCGTAGCGGCCAACCCGATCGAATCCCATCGCAAGGAACTTGCCTTGTTCGCGAGAATAGCCATAGATCAGGTTCTGGTGAAGATAATGCTGGCGCCGGTATGCCCAATGGGCGCTCAGATAATACTCGTCAAGCAAGGCGTCGAGGTAGCATCCACTGTCCAGCATGCCGCACGCGAGATCGGCCAGGCTGTTGCTCATCGCCTTCAAGGTAAGGGTTGGTAACCAGCCACGGTGGATGAAGGGATAGCGCGGATACATGCCGTCGCAGGAATAGAAATCGATATTGCCTTCATGGCCGGCGCCGACATACAGCTGCAGGAAGTAATTCACCAGATAATGCCGTGCGCGCGGCAAGGTCTCGACGATGCAAAGTGAATTTGCATGATGCAAGAATGAAGCGATCGATGGCCTGCAAACCGGCAGCACCACGCCTTTTTCGAATTCCGACATGCTTTCTCCTGAGGCCTTGTCGCCCATGACCTCATTCAATTTGGTGTCAAGGCATTTGCTGCAGAAAAACCGCCGGCGGCGAAATTCGCGCGGAACCAGAACGCAGGACGCGGGATTTGGCGCCGCCGATGAAAATCTGCTGGTGCTGGCGGTTGCTTGGAATAGCCGAATGTTAACTCATTGTAAATTCAATACTTCGTGTCCGCAACGAATTTATCTTGCAAACCGCGGCTACGTAATCCTCAAGAAATTATTGTGAATTTATGGCGAACAGCAGGGGATGCGATGCAAGGTGGGTAACGCCACAGCGCACCCCTGATGGCAGCCAGAAATCACAAGAATTTGTTGGGGGTTACTTAGTACCGGAATGCTCTTTATCGTCTGTCGCCATTATCGAATAGTTGATCGCGAGGTCATCCGAATTGCCGCGGAATGCGCTATTCTTGCCGACGAGGCCGAACTGGCCGACGACGTCGTCTGGCGCGGACATCTCGGGCCAGGTAGGGATTGATCAGGGAGAACGATCAGGTGCCAGGACAGCGCCCCGAACAGGCCGGAAGCCGAATGAAAGAAAGTATGGGCAAGCAATACACAGATGAAGAAATTCGCGAATCATTCCGCGAGCACAGCATCAGGCATTC
Organism: uncultured Massilia sp.; assembly: GCA_913778765.1. GTDB lineage: Bacteria > Pseudomonadota > Gammaproteobacteria > Burkholderiales > Burkholderiaceae_D > Telluria. Next base: position 6,972 of record CAJYXO010000225.1, read on the forward strand.
GAACAATGTGTTCTACGCAGTTTGCTCCGATATTCTCGGCTACACGCCGCTTGGTCAATTCGTTCCCGATATGGGCGAATTCGACGAGTTCTCACGACGCTACAAGCAGGCCCTCATTGTCCGCCCGGGCGCTGGTGAGAATGGCGAAAACGGCGTGAACGGTGAGGCCCAGTCCGACCAGTACGCCCAGCTCCTCGCATTGGTTCGAGAAGGTAAGCCTATCCATGTCAATGGACAAATGAATGAAAAGGAGCTCGGTTGGCACATGTCGATGGTCAATCGGCTCCGTGTCGACACTGGGTTGGGGGTGCAAGTCGTGTATCGCTAGCCCAAGGCCGCCGCCGCCGCAGGCGCCCGGCTTACCGGGTGCCTGCCCGCTGGGCTTGCCGTCCGGGCCTGCGCAACGGCTGCGGATTCGGAGCGCCGCCCGAAAACTTGCTCGCCCTAGCCGGCAGGCGGGCGCGGCGCCGCTCCCGGCCGGGCAGGCCCGAGCGAAGTTCCCTGGCGCAGGACCGGCTGCACCTGGCTGCCTGGGCGCGGCGCCGACGAGCGCCGGGCGCCGAGTGTGAAGTCGCTGGGCCGGTTCAACCCGGTCGCCACCACGGTCACGCGCATCGCATCCCCCAGCGAATCGTCGAACACCGCCCCGAACTTGATGATCGCATCGTCGCCGGTCTGCGCGCAGATGGCATTCATCACCTCGCGGGTCTCGCGCAGCTTCAGCGTTTCTTCGGAAGCGGCGATGTTGACCAGCACCCCGCGCGCCGCGCGCAGGTTCGGGCCATCGAGCAGCGGGCAGGCGATCGCCTCTTCGGCCGCTTTTGCCGCGCGGTTCTCGCCGGCGTGCTGGGCCGTGCCCATCATCGCCATGCCGGTCTGGCGCATCACCGTGCGGACGTCCTCGAAATCGACGTTGATCATGCCGGGCACGGAGATGATCTCCGCGATGCCGGTTACCGCCTTGCTCAACACGTCGTCGGCGGCGGCGAAGGCCTGCTTCTGGGTGATGTCCTCGCCCAGCACTTCTTCCAGGCGGCTGTTGAGGACGATGACCAGCGAGTCGACGCAGCGCGCCAGCACGGCGATGCCTTCCTCGGCCACGCGCATGCGGCGCGGGCCTTCGAACTCGAAGGGCTTCGAGACCACGCCGACGGTGAGGATGCCCAGCTCGCGCGCGACGTCGGCGATCACCGGCGCGGCGCCGGTGCCGGTGCCGCCCCCCATGCCGGCGGTCAGGAACACCATGTCGGCGCCTTTCAGCGCGTCGGCGATGGCGCTGCGTTCGTGGATCGCGCTTTCGCGGCCGGCCACCGGGTCGCTGCCGGCGCCGAGGCCGCTCTCGCCGAGCTGGATCCGGCTTCCCGTGAGGGTGTTCGACAAGGCCTGCGCATCGGTGTTCGCGCAGATGAATTCGAAGGCGGACAGTCCGGAGGCGGCCATGTGGTTGATGGCGTTGCCGCCGGCGCCGCCGATGCCGACGATCTTGATGACCGTCTTCGGTTGTTGGTTGTTGGATTCGGACAAGGAAGACTCCCGTTTTGGAATGTGCGATCGGCCAGCCGGGGCGTCCTGCCACGGGGAAATCGCTATTGCTGAGGCCAATAGACTACTTGCTGAGGCGCGCACGCGAAAGTTTGCAAAGGTTACATTCGAAACCATTTGTAATAACAGGTGCAATCGCTGTAAAAGACGGTTTCGGAACACCACGCCGCACGCGCAGATGCTTGCCGGCATACAATGTCTGATGAATGCATTGCAAGGAGATCGCCGCGTGAACGCCGTGGAAAAAGCCAGCGCCTTCGTCGGGAAGACATTCTCGCTCTGGGTCATGTTGATGGCCGCTTGCGGATTTTTCGCGCCGCAGCTCTTCGTGGGCTACAAATCCTGGATCACGCCGCTGCTCGGCGTCGTCATGTTCGGCATGGGGCTGACGCTGTCGGCGGCGGACTTCCGCGAAGTGTTGCGCCGGCCGGGGGACGTCGCCATCGGCGTGGTCGGCCATTACCTGATCATGCCGGGCATCGCCTGGCTGCTGGCGGTCGTGCTGCGCCTGCCGCCGGACATCGCGGTCGGCGTCATCCTCGTCGGCTGCTGCCCGAGCGGCACCGCGTCGAATGTCATGACCTTCCTGGCCAGGGGCGATGTCGCGCTCGGGGTCTCGATCGGGGCGGTGTCGACCCTGATCGCCCCGCTTGCCACCCCGGCCCTGGTGTCGCTGCTGGCGGGCGCCTGGATGGACATCCATGCGGAAGCGCTGTTCATGGATATCGTAGAGGTGCTCATCGTGCCCATCGCGCTGGGCATCGTCGTCAAGACGCTGTTCCGCAGGCAGGCGGCGGCCAGCGTCAAGGCCTTGCCGCGGGTGTCGACGATCGCCATCGTACTGATCATCGCGATCATCTTCGGCCGGTTCAGGCCGACGATG
>CAJYXO010000226.1 GCA_913778765.1 uncultured Massilia sp.
TGCCGCCGCCCAGCCGCGCGAAGATCGAGATCAGCGACGCGCCGAAGGCGAGTGCGGTCAGCGCCTCCACGATCTCGCGATCGTTGGGCGCGCGTCCCTCGACCGACACGAGGAACCAGAAGAACCCGGCGATGGCGGTGGCGTTCCGCGGCGGCGCGATCACCGGCATGCTGGTGGTCGGGCTGGGCCTGCTGGGCGTGTCGCTGTTCTACTGGGTGCTGGTGGCGCGCGCGGCGGGTTTGCAACCGCCCGCCTTGTCGACCCATGACGTGATCCAGCCGCTGGTCGGCCTGGCCTTCGGCGCCTCGCTGATCTCGATCTTCGCGCGCCTGGGCGGCGGCATCTTCACCAAGGGCGCCGACGTCGGCGCCGACCTCGTCGGCAAGGTCGAGGCCGGCATTCCCGAGGACGATCCGCGCAATCCCGCCGTCATCGCCGACAACGTGGGCGACAACGTCGGCGACTGCGCCGGCATGGCCGCCGACCTGTTCGAGACCTATGTCGTGACCCTGGTCGCGACCATGCTGCTCGGTTCCCTGATGGTGGTCGAAGGCGGGCGCAATTCGGGCGCCTCGGCCGTCATCTACCCGATGCTGCTGGGCGCGGTGTCGATCATCGCCTCCATCGTCGGCTGCTCGCTGGTGAAGAACAAGCCGGGCAAGAAGATCATGTCGGCCCTGTACACGGGGCTGTGGTGGTCGGCCGGACTGTCGCTGGTCGGCTTCGCCGCCGTCACGTGGACGGTATGGCCGGACGACGCCATGCGCTGGCGCATGCTGGGCTGCTCGCTGGTCGGGATCGCGCTGACCGGCCTGATGGTCTACATCACCGAGTACTACACCGGCACCGAATTTCGCCCGGTGCGCCACATCGCCGAAGCCTCGACCACCGGCCACGGCACCAACATCATCGCCGGCCTGGGCGTGTCGATGAAGGCCACCGCCTACCCGGTGCTGGTGGTCTGCGCCGCGATCCTGGTCGCCTATGCCCTGGGCGAGCTGTACGGCATCGCGATCGCCGCCACCGCCATGCTGTCGATGGCCGGCATCATCGTCGCGCTGGACGCCTATGGCCCGATCACCGACAACGCCGGCGGCATCGCCGAAATGAGCGGGCTGCCGGACAGCGTGCGCGCCGTCACCGACCCGCTGGACGCCGTCGGCAACACCACCAAGGCCGTCACCAAGGGCTATGCGATCGGTTCCGCCGGGCTGGCCGCGCTGGTGCTGTTCGCCGACTACACGCACGCGCTGGAAGCGGGCGGCACCCATATCAGCTTCGAGCTGTCGAACCCGATGGTGATCGTCGGCCTGTTCATCGGCGGCCTGGTGCCCTACCTGTTCGGCGCGCTGGCGATGGAGGCGGTGGGGCGGGCGGCCGGCGCCGTGGTGGTCGAGGTGCGGCGCCAGTTCCGCGACATCGTCGGCATCATGGCCGGCACCGGCAAGCCGGAATACGACAAGGCCGTCGACATGCTGACCGCCTCGGCGATCCGCGAGATGGTGCTGCCCTCGCTGCTGCCGGTGGCGGTGCCGGTGGCGGTCGGCCTGCTGCTGGGGCCGGCGGCCCTGGGCGGGATGCTGATGGGGACCATCGTGACCGGGCTGTTCGTGGCGATCTCGATGACCACCGGCGGCGGCGCCTGGGACAACGCCAAGAAATACATCGAGGACAACCACTTCGGCGGCAAGGGTTCGGAAGCGCACAAGGCGGCCGTCACCGGCGACACGGTCGGCGACCCCTACAAGGACACGGCCGGGCCGGCGGTGAATCCGCTGATCAAGATCATCAACATCGTGGCGCTGCTGCTGGTGCCTCTGCTGCCGGTGGGCGGCTGGATTGCCGCGGTCGCGCCGCAATTCGCGCCGCACACGATGCAGGCGCCGTCCGCGGTGACGGCGCGGGTGGCTAGCGTCCGAGCGCCTCTTGCAGCGCCTGCCGCAGCGATTCCTGGTCCGAATCGCCCCGATAGCGCACGCCGTTGATGAAGAAGGTCGGCGTGCCGGTGGCGCCGTCGTGGTGGGCACGCTCGAGGTCGCCCTGCACGCGTGGACGGTGGCGCCGCTCGAGCACGTCGGTGCGGAAGCGCTCGACGTCGAGGCCCAGGCTTTCCGCCAGCACCGCCAGGTCCTGCTTGTCCGTCACCTGGCGCTGCTGCTCGAACAGGATGTCGTGCATTTCCCAGAATTTTCCCTGTCCGGCGGCGGCCTCGGCGGACTCCGCCGCCAGTTCCGCGAGCGGGTGCAGGCCGGACAGCGGCAGGTGGCGGTAGACGAGGCGGATGCCTCCGAGCTCATCCGTTAACCCGCTGAGGGCGTCGTGCGCCCGGGCGCAGTAGGGGCACTGGAAGTCGCCGTACTCGATCAGGGTCAGCGCCGCATCCTGCGGGCCGCGCACGTGTTCGTCGGGGCCGATCTGGTCCACACGGTCCATGTAATCCTCCTGTGTTCGCAATGGGGATCATCATGGCATGCACGCGCAATTGCCGCCGCGAGTTTCGGGCAGGAACTAGAACACGCACATCTTGTCGGCTTCCTCGCGCAGCCACGGCCGGAAATCCGGATGCGCAATCGCGATCAGCGCCTGCGCCCGCTGCTTGGCCGACTTGCCGCGCAGCTGGGCCACGCCCCATTCCGTGACGACATGGTTGACGTCGTTCTTGCTGGTGGTCGCATGCGTGCCCGGCGACAGGGTCGGGACGATGCGCGACAGCGTGCCGTCCTTGGCGGTCGAGGGCAGCACGATGAAGGATTTGCCGCCGCGCGAGCGATTCGCGGCGCGCACGAAGTCGACCTGGCCGCCGGTGCCGGAATAGGGCAGGTGGCCGATGCTTTCGCTGCCGCACTGGCCGAGCAGGTCGACCTGCAGGCTGGCGTTGATCGTCACCAGCTTGTCGTTCTGGCCGGCGATGTACGGGTCGTTGGTGAAGTTCGACGGGTGCATCTCCAGCATCGGGTTGTGGTGCATGAATTCGTAGAGCTTGCGCGAACCGAGCGCGAAGGTGGCGACCATCTTGCCCGGCAACAGGGTCTTCCTGCTGTTGTTGACGGCGCCGGCTTCGACCAGGGTCAGGATGCCGTCGCCGATCATCTCGGTGTGGATGCCGAGGTCGCGCTTGCCCGTCAGCTGCATCACCACCGCGTCCGGGATGCCGCCGTAGCCGATCTGCAGGGTCGAGCCGTCCTCGATGTGCTCGGCCACCAGGGCGCCGATCGCTTCCTGCACCGGGCCGATCTTCGGCAGGCCGACTTCCAGGATCGGGTCCTCGCTCTCGACGATGGCCGTCACCTGCGACAGGTGGACGTGGCACTGGCCATGGGTGAAGGGCACGTTCGGGTTGACCTCGAGCACCACGGCGCGCGCCCTGGCGACCGCCGCCATCGTGTAGTCGCAGCCCAGGCTGAGGGCGAAGTGGCCGGAGGCGCTCATCGGCGAGGCCATGGCGAACACGATGTCGGCCGGCATCAGGCCGCGCTCGATCAGGGCCGGGATCTCGGAGAAGTAATTCGGAATGAAATCGCACCAGCCGCCCTGGCCGCCGGCGCGCGAGGCGCCGCCGAAGAACAGGGCCGCATGGCGCACGTGCGGGCGGCAGGCCGGCTCGAAGTAGCCGTACTTGCGCATCGCCAGGATCTGCGCGACCTGGATGCCCTCGAAGCGGCCGTGCTGTTCGGACAGCGCGTGCAGCAGCGTGGGCGGTTCGCCGACGCCGGTCGGCACGACGATCATGTCGCCGTCTTTCAGGTGGTCGAGCGCGTCGAGGGCGCTGCCGCGTTTGGACGAGTACATCTCCTGCAGGTTCCGCATTGCCATCTCCTGTCATTTTTATGGGATGTTGCTCCTTCGATCAGCATAGCAGGCCTGGCGGCCATGCGCGCGCCTTCCCGCCCGGCCGCGGCCGATAATGAACACATCGACCAAACGAGGTGAGCCATGAAAATCATTGGATTGTTGCTGGCGCTGGCAGCGCTGCCAGCGTATGCGCGCCAGTCGCAGGCGCAGCCGTCGGTACAGACCCCGCAGCAGACCCAGCAGGCGCAGGAGGCGCGCCAGCAGGCCGAAGCCTATCTGCGCAAGGAGGAGTCCGCCGCCACCGGCAGCCAGACCCGCAGCACCGACCGCGCCAACCAGGACGCCGCCGTCGCCGACGAAGCGGCCGGCCACAGCGATGCCGCGCAACCGGCGCGCAGCACGGACCCGAATAGCCGCGCGAATGCGATGCCGCCGTCGACGCGGCCGAGCGGCGGGGTCCAGGGTCCGAGCTACGGCCCGGTGCTGGACCCGCGCCAGCCGCAGAGCGTCGATCCGGCCCGCAAGGATCCGGCCGAGGTGCACGACGAAACCGATACCCTGTCGCGCCAGCCGACCCGGACCCGGCCGCAGCAGACACCACAACAGCAGAAGCAGGCGAAACAGGCCCAGCGCCGCCATCCTGCCTGGCAGGCCGGCGTCCCGATGGCGCCGCGTCCATTGAACACGCCCGAGTCGGCCGCGATCGGCACCGGCATGGTGCCGGTGGCGCCGCCGGCCGTGGCGCCGCAGCCGGTGGTGCCGGCCACGCAGCCGCTGAATTCCTGCGTCGGCGGCGCCTGCCGGGATGCGTCCGGCGGCAGCTACAACCTGAACCCGGGCGGCACCGGCGTCAGCAGCACCGGCCGGCTGTGCAGCCAGGGCGCCGCCGGCACGGTGCAGTGCTTCTAAACATGGTGTTTATGGCGGAAGGCCGCTACAATCCGGGAGTTGACGTTTACGTAAACGTTAGAGACCGACAACCCCTGGAGGAGACAGCACCATGCAGATTCAGAACAACGTATTCATCGTGACCGGCGGCGCGTCCGGCCTGGGCGCGGCCACCGCGCGCATGATCGTGGAAGCGGGCGGCAAGGTCGTCCTGGCCGACGTGCAGGTGGACGCCGGCGAAAAGCTGGCCGCCGAACTGGGCGAAGGCAAGGCCCGCTTCGTGAAGTGCGACGTGACCTCGGAAGCCGACGGCATGGCCGTGGTCGCAGCGGCCACCGGCATGGGCACCTTGCGCGGCCTGGTCAACTGCGCCGGCGTGGCGCCGGCCATCAAGACCGTCGGCAAGGACGGCCCGCACCCGCTGGACGCCTTCCAGCGCGCCATCAACATCAACCTGGTCGGCACCTTCAACATGTGCCGCCTGGCGGCCGACGCCATGGGCAGGACGGACGCCCTGGCGTTCGACGAGCGCGGCGTGATCATCAACACCGCGTCGGTGGCGGCCTTCGACGGCCAGATCGGCCAGGCCGCCTACGGCGCCTCGAAGGCCGGCGTGGCCGGCATGACCCTGCCGATGGCGCGCGACCTGTCGCGCAGCGGCATCCGCGTGATGACCATCGCACCGGGCATCTTCGAGACCCCGATGCTGATGGGCATGCCGCAGGAAGTGCGCGACGCGCTGGGCAAGATGGTGCCGTTCCCGCAGCGCCTGGGCATGCCGTCCGAGTACGCCCACCTGGCGAAGACCATCATCGAAAACACCATGCTGAACGGCGAAACGATCCGCCTGGATGGCGCGATCCGCATGCAGCCAAAATAAGGTCGCGTGAGCAACTTGCTCATTTGATGTAGGATGCTCCGTGATATCGGGCGCGCGGGTCGACAACACCGTCGGCTGCGCGCCCTGTTTTTTTTGCGGAGAACCCAATGAAGTCGAAGTCGATCCTGCTCGCCCTCGCCGCCGTCCTGGCCGGCGCCCAGCTCCCCGTCCTCGCCCAGGACTCGCTCCAGAAATCCCCCGAGGCCGCCACCGGCTACCACGAGAAAGCCGGCTGGGCCGCGCGCAAGTACATGGTGGCGGCGGCGAATCCGCTGGCGGTCGACGCCGGCTACGAGATGCTGAAGCAGGGCGGCAGCGCGATCGACGCCGGCATCGCGACCCAGCTGGTGCTGACCCTGGTCGAGCCGCAATCGTCCGGCATTGGCGGCGGCGCCTTCCTGATGTACTACGACGGCAAGAAGGTGCAGGCGTTCGACGGCCGCGAAACCGCACCCTCGAAGGCCGACGAGCACCTGTTCCAGCGTCCGGACGGCACGCCGCTGTCGCGCACCGAGGGGATCGTCGGCGGCCGTTCGACCGGCGCGCCGGGCGTGCTGCGCATGCTGGCGCTGGCCCACAAGGCGCATGGCAAACTGCCCTGGAAGACCCTGTTCGGGCCGGCGATCCGCCTGTCCGAGAACGGCTTCAAGGTCAGCCCGCGCCTGCACCAGCTGCTGGCCGGCGACGCCTGGATTCGCAAGGATCCCACCGCGCGCGCCTATTTCTACACGCCCGGCGGCGAACCCTGGCCGGTCGGCCACCTGCTGAAGAACCCGGAACTGGCGCGCACCCTGCACGAGATCGCCGACAAGGGCGCCGAGGTGTTCTACACGGG
>CAJYXO010000227.1 GCA_913778765.1 uncultured Massilia sp.
GGATGGCCTCAAGCTTGGAATGCCCTTCACTGAGCCGTTTGGTCATGTACGCCTGTGTACGGGCGTCGGTTCGTAATCGGCCAATTGCTATGATATGTAGCGCGCTGTTTGCAGCTCGGTCGCCGCCACGGTTCAAGCGATGTCTGGAGACTTTGCCCGATGACGCAGGGACGGGGCTGACGCCGCACAGGGCAGCGAAACTGGATTCAGACTGCAGTCGCCCACTGTTATCGCCAGCCGTCAGTAGTAGTTGAGACGCCGACTCATATCCGATGGAATTGCGCGCGATGAGTTCTGGCGCAAGTTCATCGACGAGCGCGGCGATCATGGTGTCCAAGTCAGCGATCTCATCGTGCAGTTCCAAATAGCGCCGCCCTAACGACTTGAGGGCGATCCGATACGCTGAGGTCAGGTTCCGGTAATCAGATAGGTCCGGACGCCAGGCGGCAAGCGTGCGGATAAGCTGCATACGGGTCATCGTACGCAGCACTTCTCGAAGCTCGTCTGGTGCGCTAATGATGGTATTTTGGATGAGCTGTAGAGAGACGCGGCGTGCAGCGATTGCAGTCTTGCGGCAGGCCTTCAGCACACGCAAAGACTCAACCATGCCATCGCGCGTTTTGGGCGTGACGGTCCGTACCTGAGCCAACGCCGCGTGAGCAGCGTTTTCGGCATCGATATCGTCGTCCTTGCCTCGCTTGCGGCGATCATGTTTATCCGGCGCTGTCACCTCCAGCACAGTCACGCCAGCTTGTTGAAGGTAGCGAAGTAAGCCGGCTCCATAGGTTCCAGTACATTCCACACCTATTCGAGCAAGCTCGCCGAACGAACGGAGCCAAGCGAGCATTTGTTTGTATCCGTGCCGCGTCGTCGGGAAGCACTGGTTGGCCAAGACACGATCCTGGTCATCCACCACTGCTGCAAAATGCAGGTCTTTATGGGTATCCACACCACCGACTACAAACCGTTGCTCATCCATGGCCTGCCGCTCCTCAAGGTAGAAGTAAGCGATTCCGCCACTACGAATACCTGGACAAGACAGTAAAGCGACAGAGCGTCAGGCCCTTCTTGGGTCACATGTATCGACGAGGCGAAACCTCGCCGTAAGACGTGCTGGGCGACCGACAGGTCCAGGGGAGGACAATAGGTTTGTCGATCAGAATGCGGGTCAGGTCGTCCAGAACGCTGTACGGCACCAGGTCTTCGCTGGCCGATCTATCCTACGAAACATCAGGTCGACCGGAATAGCCGGTACAGACATTATTACTATCCGAATGCACCATAACGGTTTGCTTTGGCTGACGTCGCCAAACAGCCATCAGCAACGCGTTCAAGGCCAGCTCGCGATCCATTCTCGAGCCCATCGACCATCCAATCACCTGACGGGAAAACAGGTCGAGCACTGCGGCCAGGTACAACCAACCCTCATGGGTACGGATGTACGTGATATCCGTGACCCAGACCTTGTTTGGTTCAGTCACATCGAACTGACGCTGCAGGTGGTTTGGCGCCACCACGGACGGAGCTCCACTGCGTTTGGAACGGCGCTTGCCATAACCGGTCTGGGAGCGCAAACCAGCTGCACGCATGATCCGGTGAACACGATTGATGCCGCATTGCTCGCCCAGGTCGCGCAGGTCGTCGGACACTTTCCGATAGCCGTACACCGCGCCGCTTTCCAACCACGACTGTTTGATGTGCCCGAGCAGGCGCCGATCTTCCTGGGCCCGTTGACTTTCAGGCTCGGCGCACCAGGCATAAAAGCCGCTGGGATGCACCGCCATCATCTTGCAAAGCCTTCGGATCGAATGCTCATGGCGAGCATCGCGAATGAAGGCGTACCTTACCCGGACATCTTGGCAAAGTACGCAGCGGCCTTTTTTAAAATGTCGCGCTCCTCGGTAACGCGTTTCAATTCGGCTTTCAGGCGCTTCATCTCTGCCTGCTGATCGTCCATCTTCTGACGCTCGGCCGGTGGTGCGCTGTAACGCTTGACCCACTGGTACAGGCTGTGCGAACTCACGCCCAGCCGCGCGGCGACCTCCGTGGCCGGATGGCCGCGTTCTGTCACCTGCTTGACTGCTTCGATCTTAAATTCTTCGGGATACCGCTTGCCGCTCATAACTTCTCCTTGAACCTACAATTATAGGCTCAGGAGTGTCTACGGAACTCGTGGCGATTCATATGTTTGTAACCGGCGATATAATTTTGCCGAGAATCAACTGTCAGGCATGTTGCCGAAGGGGAATGAAAGAAGGCAGGTCGAGTATCCGCTTACGCATGCACGTACGTAGAATGGGCCACCACAAACAAAAACGGCCTAACCCGTAAAGGCTAAGCCGTCAGTGTGCAACAAATTGTGGTGGTGATAGGTGGACTTGAACCACCGACCCCAGCATTATGAGTGCTGTGCTCTAACCAGCTGAGCTATATCACCGATAACTGCGACGAAAACAAAATGGCTCAGCCTTTGCAAGCCAAGCCATCTCGCTTGAAATCTGGTGGTGATAGGTGGACTTGAACCACCGACCCCAGCATTATGAGTGCTGTGCTCTAACCAGCTGAGCTATATCACCAAAGCGGGGAGCATTATGCCGCCCGCACACAAGACTGTCAAGGTTACGCGCTTCGAATGTGCTTGTCCAGTGTGGCTAGAACTTGTGCCGTCGCATCCGGCGCCAGGCAGTCGATGACGATCCGCGCCGGCATCGACCGCAGCCAGGTCAGCTGGCGCTTGGCGAGCTGGCGGGTGGCGACGATGCCGTTCTCGCGCAGCTGCACGCGGTCGTACTGGCCGTCGAGGTATTCCCAGCTCTGGCGGTAGCCGACGCAGCGCATCGACGGCAGCTGCAAACTCAAATCGCCACGCGCCCGCAGCCTTGCCGTCTCGGCCACGATGCCCTGGTCGTCGCTGGTACCCAGCATCTGGTCGAAGCGCTGGGCGATGCGCTTGTGCAGGACCGCGCGGTCCGACGGCTCCAGCGCGACGGACAGCAGCTCGAAGGGCAGCGGGGTCTTTTCGCGCTTGGCCAGCAGCGCCGACATCGGCTTGCCGCTCAACGCGATGATTTCGAGCGCGCGGTTGATGCGCTGGGCGTCGTTCGGCGCCAGGCGCTCCGCGGTGGCCGGGTCGAGCTCGCGCAACCTGGCGTGCATGGCTGGCCAGCCGATGCGTGCGGCTTCTTCATCGAGGCGCGCACGCAGGAGAGCGTCGGCGGTCGGCAGGTCGTCGAGGCCGTCGACGAGACCTTTGAAGTACATCATCGTGCCGCCGACCAGCAGCGGCAGCCTGCCGCGCGCCTGGATCTCGGCCACCAGCCGGATCGCGTCTTCGCGGAACTGCATCACCGAGTAGGACTCGAGCGGGTCGATGATGTCGATGAGGTGGTGCGGCACGCTGGCCAGTTCCTCGGCGGTCGGCTTGGCGGTGCCGATGTCCATCTCGCGGTAGACCAGAGCCGAGTCGACCGAGATGATCTCGACCGGCATCTGCCGGGCGATGGCGAGGGCGGCGGCGGTCTTGCCGGACGCGGTCGGGCCCATGATGGCGACGGCCATCGATTTGTGATTCTGAGTCATGAATAAATGCGGCTTTATTGGCCGCGCAGGAACAGCTTGTCCAATGCCGAGATCTCCAGCTGCACCCAGGTCGGGCGGCCGTGGTTGCACTGGTCGGCGCGTTCGGTCGCTTCCATCTGGCGCAGCAGGGCGTTCATCTCCTGCACGCCGAGGATGCGATTCGCGCGCACGGCCGTGTGGCAGGCGAGGGTGCCGAGCAGCTCGTTGCGGCGCTCGATCAGCACGCGCGAGCCGCCGTATTCGCGGACGTCGCGCAGCACGTCGCGCGCCAGCGTTTGCGCGTCGGCGTTCTTCAGCAGGATCGGCACGGCGCGCACGGCCAGCGTGGTCGGCGAGACCGCGGCGATGTCGAAGCCCAGCGCCTTCAAGGTCTCCTGGTGTTCGTCGACGGTGCCGACTTCGATGGCGTCGGCGAAGAAGGTCACCGGGATCAGCATCTGCTGCACCTGCATCTGCTCGCCGCCGGCCTGGGCGTCGAGGGCGTTCTTCAGCTGCTCGTAGAGGATGCGTTCGTGGGCCGCGTGCATGTCGACCAGCACCAGGCCCTTGCGGTTCTGGGCCAGGATGTAGATGCCGTGCAGCTGGGCCAGGGCGAAGCCGAGCGGGAAGTCGTCGTCGTGGGCAGGGGTGGCGCTTGGCGCCGGCATTTCGAAGCCGGAGGGCTTGGCGGGGGCGTCGTCCTTCAGGCCGGTGAACAGCGCGCCGTAGCTTTCCGTCTTCTGCGCGACGCCACCGGACGAGGCCTGCGCATCCCAGCGGCTGCCGGCCGGGAAGGGCGACGGCGAGTAGGTCGACGCATACGGCGAGGCCGGCGTCAGCTGCGAGCCGAACGAAGTCTGCTCGTGCGGACGGCGCCAGGCCGGCGCGCCGCCGCCATTGCCGCCGCCGTTGCCAGACTCGCGCCCGAAGCCGCCACCCCAGGACGCGCCCGAGGCGCCGCCGGATGGCGTGATCTCGGCCGCGCTGACCGGCGCCGGCGCGTTGCCGTGCGAGGTCGCGGACGTCTGCGCCAGCGCGCGCTGCACCGCGTGGAACACGAACTGGTGGACGGCGCGGCTGTCGCGGAAGCGCACCTCGATCTTCGACGGGTGCACGTTCACGTCGACCATCGCCGGGTCGAGTTCGAGGGCCAGCACGTAGCTGGGGAAGCGGTCGCCGTGCAGCACGTCCTCGTAGGCGGCTTTGACGGCGTGGACCAGCAGCTTGTCGCGCACGAAGCGGCCGTTCACGTAGAAGAACTGGCCGTCGGCGCGCGCCTTGGAGGCGGTCGGCAGGCCGACGTAGCCGTGCAGGCGCAGCGGGCCGGCGGCTTCGTCGAGCGGCAGCCGGGCTTCGGCGAAGTCGTTGCCGAGGATCTGGGCGCTGCGCTTGGCGGTTTCGCTGACGTTCCAGTGGTCGATGGTGCGGCCGTTGTGGGTCAGGCTGAACGAGACGTCAGGCCGGGCCAGCGCGATGCGGCGCACGACCTCGGCGCAGTGGCCGTATTCGGTCTGCTCGGATTTCAGGAACTTGCGGCGCGCCGGCGTGTTGAAGTACAGGTCCTGCACGTCGATCGTGGTGCCGAAGGCGCCCGAAGACGGCGACACCGTGCCCTGGTGCGAGCCGACGATCTCCCAGGCGTGGGCGGCATCGGCGGTGCGCGAGGTGATGCTGACCGCCGCCACCGAGGCGATCGAGGCCAGCGCTTCGCCGCGGAAGCCGAGGGTGTTGACGTTCTCGAGATCGGTCAGGGAGGCGATCTTCGAGGTCGCGTGGCGGGCCAGCGCGAGCGGCAGCTCGTCGGGCGGAATGCCCTTGCCGTTGTCGGTGATGGCGATGCGCTTGACGCCGCCTTCCTCGAGGCGAATGGTGACCTGGGTGGCGCCGGCATCGAGCGCGTTTTCCAGCAATTCCTTGACCACGGCCGAGGGCCGCTCGACGACTTCGCCGGCGGCGATCTGCGAGATGAGCTGGTCGGGGAGCTGCTGGATGGGGCGGTGGGTGGGGGCCGGGGCGTTCATGCACAAATTATAGCTCGGCGCCCAGCCGCAAACTGCGCGTGTTTGATTTTCCTAAAACCGGGGTCAGACTCCGATTTTTGGCAACTAACTTCAGGAAATTGCCAAAAACCGGAGTCTGACCCCGGTTTGAACTACATCACAGCTTTTGCTCGCGGACGGGAATTTGTGCGTTGCAGAGGTCGAGGTAATTCGGCGAGACCTTGTTCCATGGGCCGCCGCGGTTGCGCTGGGCGTCGAGGACGGCTTGGTAGGTGGGGCTTTCGGTGCGCAGGACTTCCAGGTGGGCGCGCTCGGCTTCGGGGACGTCGGCCGCGACTTTCACGGCCGTGATCGGCACCTGCAGCTCCGGCTTGTCATAGAAGCCCATTGGCGCCGGGCCGCGCGGCAGGGTCGACAGCAGCGGCATGCCGGACACGACGCGGCCGACCACGGTGATGTTGCGGTCGAGCTGGCGCGGGGCCTGGCCGGTGACGACGTAGAGGCTGGTGCCGCCGCCGCTGTCCGACTCATTGCCGCGCGCCACGCCGACCATGCCGTAGCAGTGCGTCAGCCAGGTCTGGCCCGCCTTCGGATCGCGTCCGACCGGGAAGCCGCCGGAATGGCCGATCTGCGGCGCGAAGCCGTCGACGTCGCGCATGCGCACGAATTGCTTGTCGTTCGCCACCGGCACCGTGAATTCGGCCGGCAGCGTCTGCTTTGCGTCCTTGACCTTGCGGACCTTGTCGTCGTCCTCGTGCGGATCGCCCCACTGGACCACGAAGTTGTCCTGCGAACGGAGGATGGCCAGGCCGTCGTAGTAGTGCTCGCGCGCCAGCGCCTTGATGTTCCGCACGTGGTTCGGCGCGAAGCGCGGCGCCAGTTCGATGATCACGCGCCCGGCGGGCAGGTCCAGATACAGGGTGTTGTCGGCATCGAGCGGGCGCCAGTCGGCCGGCTTCGAGGCCTTCAGCACGTCGCCGACGCTGGGTTTCGGCGCCAGCTCCTTCACGGCCTTGTCGGCGGCGCCGGCGGAAACCGTCAACAGGACGGTAAAGCCAAGCACGATACCTTGGGGAATATTCCGGTAAGCCATTTGCCTCTCCTTGTCGTTCTTATTGGACGAATTGCAGTGAAGGATTGTAATCCGGAAAGTACAAATTCTCTCGCCGAAGTTGACGATCCCACCAAATTCCGAGGGCGGACTGATGGTATGATGCGGCGCTACCATTTAGGATGATTATGGATCTGATGCAATTCTTCGACATGATTCTCCATGTCGATAAAACCCTCGGCAACCTGCTCGCCACCTACGGGGTGTATGTCTACGCGGTCCTGTTCGCGATCGTGTTCTGCGAGACCGGTCTCGTGGTGCTGTTCTTCTTCCCCGGCGACACCCTGCTGTTCATCGCCGGCGCCTTCTGCGCCACCGGCGAGATGAGCTATCCGCTCCTGATGCTGCTGTTGATCGTTGCCGCGGTGACGGGCAATACCCTGAACTATTACATCGGCGGGGCCATCGGCCACCGTGTCTTTACCCATAATTACCGCTGGCTGAACAAGGACGCGCTGCAGCGTACCCATGACTTCTTCGAAAAACACGGCGGCAAGACCATCATCCTGGCCCGCTTCGTCCCGGTCGTGCGCACCTTCGCGCCCTTCGTGGCCGGCGTCTCGGACATGACGCATACGCGTTTCCAGATGTTCAACATCACCGGCGCCGTGCTGTGGGTGGCTGGCCTGGTGACCGCCGGTTACTTCTTCGGCAACATCCCGGTCGTGCGCGACCACCTGACGGCGATCGTCCTGGTCGGGGTCGGCGCCGCGGTCGTGCCGCTGGCGCTGGGCGGCATCTACAAGTTCGGACGCCGCATGCTGAGCCGCTGAGCAAGGCTTTTGCCGTTCTGACAAAGCGCGCCGCATGACGGCGCGCTTTGCGTTTACTTAGTTGCCGCGTGGACTCAACTTAGTACTCAAGTTTACTGTCGGTCACGCCGATAAAGCAGGGGACAGCAACACTATTGGAATCCCATGCGTAACCTGATCGCCCTGTTCGCTTGCAGCTGCGTCGTCCTGAGCGCAAGCGCGAACGATCCTGCCCCCGCCGCGGCAGCCCGACTCGCGGCCTCCGTGTCGAAACCCGCCTCCGCCTCCCTGCCGTCCAAGGAACAGATGGCCAAGGATGCGGCCAAGGAGCCGGTCCCGGGCAAAAAAGAAGCCCCGGCCAAGAAGGCCGCGCCGGCCGACGAGGACAAGGAACAAGAAGCCGAAGTGGCGCTCTCGGCCAAGATCGCCGAGCGCCTGGCCGAACTGCGCGAGCGCCAGCAGGCGCGCGCCAGCGCCGCCGCGCGCGCCAGGAAGGCGGCGGACGCGAAGCGTCTCCAGGAAGAGAAGGCCGCTGCCGCTGCCGCCATCCTGGCCGCCGCGCCCAAGCACGGCACCGTCTGGTCCTACGAGGGCGAAACCGGCCCAGCCAACTGGTCGAAGATCAACGTCGACTGGGCCAAATGCGGCACCGGCAACCGCCAGTCGCCGATCGACCTGCGCGACGGGATCAAGGTCAATCTCGAGCAGATCGGCTTCGACTACCACCCGTCCTCGTTCAACGAAGTCAACAACGGCCACACGATCCAGGTGACGGTCGGCGGTGGCAATTTCATCACGGTCGGCAACCAGACCTACGAGCTGCAGCAGTTCCACTTCCACCGCCCGTCGGAGGAACGCATCAACGGCAAGGGCACGGAAATGGTGATGCACCTCGTGCACAAGAGCTATGACGGCAAGATCGCGATCGTCGCCGTGCTGCTCGAGCGCGGCCAGCCGCACAGCCTGATGCAGACGGTCTGGGACAACCTGCCGCTGGAAAAGAACGAAGTGGTGTCGCCGTCGATCGTGATCGACCCGAAGGATGCGCTGCCCGAGAAGCGCGAATATTTCACCTACATGGGCTCGATGACCGAGCCGCCCTGCACCGAAGGCGTGCTGTGGCTGGTGTTCAAGCAGCCGCGCCAGGCCTCGCCGGCGCAGATGGCCCTGTTCTCGCGGCTGTATCCGCTGAATGCGCGGCCGGTGCAGTCGACGGCTGGGCGGATGATCAAGGAGTCGAACTGAGTTGGCATGTCGTTCCCGCCTGCGCGGGAACGACGATTCCAGCGTTTCAGGCCAGCGCCGGCGAAATCCGGTACGTCCCCGTCCACACCCCGCCCGGCTCCAGCGTCAGCGGCCCCAGCGCCGCCGGCTCGATGCACACGAAGTTCCGGTACTCCTCGTCCTCCATGTCCGCCAGCGCCGCCGCATCGGCCGCGCCCGGGTTCCACACCACCGCGTCCGTGAAGCCGGTTTGCTGCAGCAGCAGTTTGTCGGCGCCGTTGTCGAAACCGATCGCACCGCCGATGTGCTCGAACACCTGGTCCAGCTTGTCGGTGATGGCCAGGGTCTCGGCCTGCACGCCGTCGATGCGCACGGCTTCGACGTCGTCGACCCGGTGATAGGTGTGCAGGGCGGCGGCGAAGGGGAAGGGATGGGTGCCGGTGTTGCGCACCTCGAACGTCATGGCCAGCTCGGCGCCATGGACGCTCACGCGCAGCGCCAGTTCGAAGGCATAGGCCCAGGCGTTTGAAACCTGCGGCGACAGGTCGCCCTGGTTCAGGCCCAGCACCGCAAAGGCGGCGCCGTCCTGCTCGCCGCTGTCGAGCAGGCGCCAGGTGCTGGTGCGGGCGAAGCCGTGGCGCATGCCTTCGCCGCGCTCGGCGAATTGGGGGAAGATCACCGGCACGCCGCCGCGGATGGCGCGGCTGCCGTCGAGCGCGGACAAGGCGCTCATGAACATGCGCTCGGTCGCGGCGGCGCCGGCCGCCGCGGCAGGCTTCCACGAAACGACATGGGCGCCGTACAGGGTGACGGTGGCTTCGGCGCCGTCCGGCGCGCGCAGCAGCAGGGCGGGCAGTTGCCCGAATTGGATGGTAGACGTACTCACGACAAAATCCTCCTCAGGCTAGCGCGCCCGGCAAAACCTTCATGGCGGCGTTGCACCGTCTCGCCGTACTAGCGTACTGTCTTCGACGGTGCGCCTTGCCCTGAAGGTTTGCCGAACGCGCTGACAATTGATGAACGTCAGGCAGTTCGGCCCTTCGCCAGCGGCGGATTGTACGCGAAGTAGCGCTTGATGCCTTTCGTGATCGCGTCGGCGAGCTGGTTCTGGTAGGCGTCGTCCTTCAGCTTGGCTTCCTCTTCCGGATTCGAGATGAAGGCTGTTTCCACCAGGATCGACGGGATGTCCGGCGCCTTCAGCACCGCGAAGCCGGCCTGCTCGACCGAGCCCTTGTGCAGGCGGTTGATGCCGCCGATCTCGCTCAGCACGGCCTTGCCGAGCTTCATGCTGTCGTTGATCTGGGCCGTGGTCGACAGGTCGAACAGCACGCTGGCGAGCTGCTTGTCCTGGGTGCCGAGGTTGACGCCGCCGATCAGGTCGGCCTTGTTCTGGTCGTTCGCCAGCCAGCGCGCCGCGCTCGAGGTGGCGCCCTTCTCGGACAGCACGAACACCGAGGAGCCGCGCGCCGACGGTTGAATAAAAGCGTCGGCGTGGATCGAGACGAACAGGTCGGCCTGCACCTTGCGCGCCTTTTCCACGCGCTGGCCGAGCGGCACGAAGAAGTCGGCGTCGCGGGTCAGCATCACGCGCGTGTTCGGCAGCTCTTCCAGCTTGCCTTTCAGGCGCTTGGCCACCGCCAGCACGATGTCCTTCTCGTGCACGCCGGTGGCGCCGGTCGCGCCCGGGTCTTCGCCGCCATGGCCGGGGTCGAGGGCGATCGTGACCATGCGCGTGACCTTGGCGCCGTTCTTGGCCGGGGATGCGGGCTGGGCCTGCGGCGCGGTCGGCTGCGGCTGGCCGGGGCTGCTGCCGGCGCGCGCGGCGTCGGCTTCCAGCTTGGCGACCGGGTCCGGACCGGCCTGGCCGAGCGTGGCGTCGCCCGGCTGTGGCGCCGGCGCCGGCGTGGCCGCGGCGGTGCCGCCGTCGCTCCAGTTCTCGCGGGCGATCATGGCCGCCAGCGGATCGACCGGCCGCACCGGATACAGGTCGAGGATCAGGCGATGGCGGAAGCCGGCCACCGGCGCCAGGTTGAACACCTGCGGCTTGACCTCTTCCTTGAGGTCGAACACCAGGCGCACCACGTTCGGCCGGTTCTGGGCGACCCTGATCTGCTTGATGTAGGGGTCGTTCGATTCGACCTTGGCGACCAGGCTTTTCAGGGTCTCGCTCAGGGCCAGACCGTCGATGTCGACCACCAGCCGCGGCGGATCGGCCAGCATCAAGTGGGTGGCTTTCAGGTCGCCGTCGTTTTCCAGGGTCACGCGGGTGTACTCGTCGGCCGGCCACACGCGCACCGCCATGATCTGGGCGGCGGCGGCCGTCAGCGGCAGGGCGGGAGCGAGGACGGACAGCAGCAGCGTGCCGCCGGCCTTCAGGACCGTGCGGCGTTTCGGTGCGCCGGGAATCAGGGAGTCGGAGGGTAGTGCAGGCGTTCGAGGCATAGCAGGCCCAAATCAGACAACGCCTGCAATTCTACAGCACGGCCGTGGCCGCTGACTGTAAGCAACACACGGACGTCGGGCGGCGGCAACACCGGCTCGCCTTTTTCCGGCCATTCGACGATGCAGATATTCCTGCCGTCGAAGTCTTCGCGGAAGCCCGCATCGAGGAATTCCTCGGGGCTGGACATGCGGTAAAGGTCGTAGTGGATCAGGTTGACGGTTTGTCCATGCAACGAGATCCGGTAGGGCTCGGACAGCGTGTAGGTCGGGCTTTTCACGGCGCCCTGGTGGCCGGCCGCGTGCAGCAGGGCGCGCGTGAGGGCGGTCTTGCCGGCGCCGAGGTCGCCGTGCAAATAGATGACGAGGCCGGGCGCCAGCGCGCGCGCCAAGGCGCCGCCCAGGGCCTGGGTCGCGGATTCGTCGGGAAGGTAAGCTGTTTTTACAGACTGCATCGCATAAAATAGTGAGTTATGTCCCCATCCCGAACCGATCTGACCGAACTTGCAAGCGCCATCAAGGCCTGGGGCGCGGAGCTGGGCTTTGCCGAGGTCCGGATTGCCGACGTGGACCTGTCGGCCCACGAAGCCGGCCTGCAGGCCTGGCTGGATGCCGGCCACCATGGCGAGATGGATTATATGGCAAGCCACGGCATGAAGCGCGCCCGGCCGGCGGAGCTGGTGCCGGGCACGCTGCGGGCGATCGTCGCGCGCATGGATTATCTGCCGATGGATACGGGGGCCGACTGGCGTGCCCGCGAACGCCTGCGCCAGCGGGATCCCGAGGCCGCCGTGGTCTCGCTGTACGCGCGCGGCCGCGATTACCACAAGGTGCTGCGCAACCGGCTGCAACAGCTGGCGGAGCGCATCCGCGGCGTAGCCGGCGATTACGGCTTCCGCGTGTTCACGGACTCGGCGCCGGTGATGGAACTGCCGCTGGCGGAAAAATCGGGACTCGGCTGGCGCGGCAAGCACACGCTGCTGCTGAGCCGGGAGGCCGGCTCGACTTTCTTCATCGGCGAGATCCTGGTCGACCTGCCGCTGCCGGTCGACGCGCCCACCGGTTCCCATTGCGGCCAGTGCGAAGCCTGCATCACGGCCTGCCCGACCAACGCGATCCTGGGCCCGGGACGGCTGGATGCGCGGCGCTGCATCTCTTACCTGACGATCGAGCTGAAGGGCGGCATCCCGGAAGAATTCAGGCCGCTGATCGGCAACCGCATCTACGGCTGCGACGACTGCCAGCTGGCCTGCCCGTGGAACAAGTTCGCGCAACGCGCCGTTCTGCCGGATTTCGACGAGCGCCATGGCCTGGGCAGTGCGGATCTGGTGGAACTGTTCGGATGGAACGAGGAGGAATTCAATCGCCGCATGGAAGGCAGCCCGATCCGGCGCATCGGGCATGAGCGCTGGCTGCGCAATCTGGCGGTGGGCATGGGTAACGCAGCAACTGCGGCGGCGGACACCGGCGCCAGGGGCGACCCGCGCATCGTGGCGGCCTTGCGGGCAAGGCTCGCGCACCCGTCAGAAATGGTACGCGAGCACGTGGCGTGGGCATTGGAGCGCCACGCCGCCGCCGAGTCTGCCTAGACCTCGATACGCTTCAGGCGCAGCGCCGACCAGTCGCCGTCGATCGAGATCATGGCCACGCCGGTGATACCGTTTTCCTTCGCATAGGCATTGATCGAGTCGCGATTGATATCAGTGGCCTTCGACGCCGTCTGCTTCAGGTAGGCGACCCACAGCGAGCCCTTGTCCCCCAGGCGTTCCTTCGCCATCGGGAAATATTGTTCGAGTTCCTTGCGGTTCATCGCGAACATCAGCACCACGTCCACCTTGTCCTGGTCGTTCTTGATCAGGTCGGGCGGCATCTGCGACACCATGCCGGGATGGACGTTCCCATTCAGGATCAGCATCGATTTCGCGTTCCTCAGGAACATCTTGTCAGCAATTGTCTTTTCGCTCATCTGCGTTCCCTAAAAAGTGTTCATTTTGATTTTACAAGCGAACCCCTGAAATCCAGGGCGGAAAACCTGCCGTGCGCGCTGTTCAAAAACCAAAGGCGGCGCCATCGGCCGGCAAGATTGAAACGGCGGAACGTGTGGTGCCGGAGATAAATAAAACAGTCGTCGCGGCCGCGTCATGCGGCGGATCGGAGGCGGCAGCCGCATGACGCGGCCAGAACTGCAGCTAGGGACGGCTGGGCTGTTTCACAAGAGCCCGTTCCGGATTTTTTACTTCAGCAGGCCGGCCAGCTCGACCGCGGTCTTGACCTGCATCTTGTCGAAGATGTGGGCGCGGTGGACCTCCACCGTGCGCATGCTGATGCCCAGCTTGTCGGCGACGACCTTGTTCATGTTCCCGGCCAGGATCAGGTCGAGCACCTCGCGTTCGCGCGCCGACAGGGTGGCCAGGCGTTCGCGCACCGCGCCGGAAGCGGCGGCGTCGCGCGAGCGCGCCAGGGCTTCTTCGACGCGGTCCATCAGCTGGTTGTCGTTGAAGGGTTTTTCGAAGAAGTCGAAGGCGCCGCGTTTCAGCGAATCGACCGCCATCGGCACGTCGCCGTGGCCGGTCAGGAAGATCACCGGCAGGCGCGCCAGCAGGCCGCGCGCCACCAGCTGGTCGAACACGGCGATGCCGTTCATGCCGGGCATGCGCACGTCGAGCAGGATGCATTCGCCGTCCGGGTCCGCCTGCGCGCCGAGGGCGTCGAGGAAGGCCTGGCCGCCATCGTAGCCGCGCGCGGACAGCCCGCGCGACTGCGCCAGCCATTCGAGGGCGTCGCGGATCACGTCTTCGTCGTCGACGATATGCAGCATGTTCTCTCCTACTCTTCAGGTGGGTATTGTAGCCTGCGCCTGCTGCAGCGTGAACGTGAACACCGTGCCGCCGCCGGGATTGTCGGCGTGGGTGAGCGTGCCGCCATGGAATTCGATGGCCGTGCGGCAGATCGACAGGCCCATGCCCATGCCCTCGGCCTTGGTCGAGAAGAAGGGCGAGAACAGGCGTTCGGCCACTTCCGGCGGGATGCCGTGGCCATTGTCGATCACGGACACCGACACGTGGGCATCGCCCTGCGCGGCGGCGATGCGCAGCACCCGGCGCTCGCGCGCGATGTCCTGCATCGATTCGATCGCGTTGCGGGTCAGGTTCAGCAGCACCTGCTCGAGCAGCACGCGGTCGGCCAGCACCGGCGGCAGGTCGGGCGGGCATTCCACCTGCAGGGTCACATAGCTCTGGCGCGCCTGCAGGTCGACCAGCGCGCGGATGCCGTCGATCACGTGCTGGACCGGGACGATCTCGCGGCGCGGCTCGCGCTTCTTCACGAATTCGTGCACGCTGCGGATGATCTGGCCGGCCCGCCGCGCCTGGGTGTTGGCCTGTTCCAGCGCGCGTTTCAGCATGCCGAGCGAGGACGAGGACGAGGACGACGGCGCCGGCCCGGCGGCGGCGTCGTCGCGCACTTTATCCAGCACGTTCAAGGCGCCGGCGGTATAGCTGGAGATCGCCGCCAGCGGCTGGTTCAGCTCGTGCGCCAGCATCGACGAGATCTCGCCCATGGTCGCCAGGCGCGCGCTGGTCTCGAGCTTTTCCTGCTGCTGGCGCGCCAGCTCTTCGGCGCGCTTGCGATCGGTGATGTCGAGGATGGAGCTCATCCAGCCGGTGTGGCGGCCATGGCTGTCGACCAGCGGCGCCTCGAACACCAGCACCGGCACGCGCACGCCGTCCGGGCGCTGGAACACGGTCTCGAACTGCGGCACGGCCTGGCCTTCCAGCACCTTGCGGAAGCGGTATTCGTAGTCGGCCATCGCTTCCGGCGCCCAGTAGGCCATCGGCGGCTTGCGGCCCAGCAGCTCGTGGGCCGGCAGCCCGACGATGCGGCAGAAGGCCGGGTTCACGTAGGTCACGCGGCCTTCGAGGTCGCGCGCGCGCAGGCCGGTCAGCAGCGAGTTCTCCATCGCGGTGCGGAAGGCCATCTGCTGGCGCAGCGCGTTCTCGGCGGCGATGGTGCGCGCGATGTGGCGCCACAGCGCGGCCAGCGACATCACCAGGCCCAGCGCCAGCACGATGACGGAGCCGACCAGCAGGTTGGGCAGCAGCTTGGGCGCGCCCTTCACGCTGTCGGTGGACAGGGCGATCTGAGCGCCCGGCAGGTCGAGCGCGCGCTTGTGCGTGTAGACCCCGTGTCCCGGGCCGCCGGCGGCGCGCTGGGCCACCACGTGGTCGTCGCGGTCGAGCAGGGACAGGGCGTTGTCCTGGGCGAACCACCAGGGCACGTTCTCGTCCAGCAGGGTCTGCAGGCTGTAGGTGGCGACCAGGCTGCCGGTGAACCGGCCCTGGCGGTAGAGCGGCAGGTGGTAGTCGATCAGGCCGCCATGCGCCGGCGTGGCGCCGTAGGCGTCGCTGTAGCGTCCCGCGCGGGTGGTGCGCGACATCGCCTGGGCTTCGCGCGAGGACTGGGTCAGGCCGCCGCCCGGCAGATCGATGCCGCGCACCGCCAGCAGGCGGCCGTCGGCGTCCAGCCAGGCGATGCGGCGCAGTTCGTGGCCGTTCTTGAACATCTGCGCCAGCCGGGCCTGCAGGACCTCGGGAGCGGGCGGCGCTTCGGCGGCGAGGTCGGCGCCGAAGGTCGCCAGCGCTTCTTCCGAGCGCGCCAGCTCGAAGCGCAGGGTCTGCTCGACCCAGAGCGTGTCGGCGATCAGCTGTTCCTGGCGCTCGTTGCTCTCCATCTGGCGCGCCTGCCAGGGCAGCCACAGCAGGACCAGCAGGAACAGCAGCACCAGCAGCACCGGCACCAGCCAGCGCCAGGGACCGTCCGGCACCGGACGCGGGATCGAAAATGGGTTTTTCATGGCATAACGTGATACTTTTACTGCTGAGCCAGCTATTGTGGTTTTCCACAATAGGCATTCCGACAAAAGCTCAGCAGACTCGATATAAATACAAAAACTATACTGATTTTTATAACAGAGGAGACGAAATGAAAATCAAATCCGTGGTCGCGGCACTCGCACTGGTCGCCGGCGCCAGCTTTGCCCTGAGCGCTTCGGCGCAATCCCAGATCATCATCAAGTTCAGCCACGTGGTGGCGACCGACACCCCGAAAGGCCGCGCCGCCGAGCGCTTCAAGGACCTGGCCGAGAAGCTGACCAAGGGCCGCGTCAAGGTCGAAGTCTTCCCGAACAGCCAGCTGTACAAGGACAAGGAAGAACTCGAAGCCCTGCAGCTGGGCGCGGTGCAGATGCTGGCGCCTTCGCTGGCCAAGTTCGCGCCGCTGGGCGTGAAGGAATTCGAGGTGTTCGACCTGCCCTACATCTTCCCGAGCAAGGCCGGGCTGTACACCGTGACCGAAGGCCCGATCGGCAAGAGCCTGCTGTCGAAGCTGGAGCCGAAGGGCATCGTCGGCCTGGCCTACTGGGACAACGGCTTCAAGGTCATGTCGGCCAACAAGCCGCTGCACATGCCGGCCGACTTCCGCGGCCTGAAGATGCGCATCCAGAGCTCGAAGGTGCTGGACGCGCAGATGCGCGCCCTGGGCGCCAACCCGCAGGTGCTGGCCTTCTCGGAAGTCTACCAGGCGCTGCAGACCGGCGTGGTGGACGGCACCGAGAACCCGCCGTCGAACATGTACACCCAGAAGATGCATGAGGTGCAGAAGCACGTGACCGTGTCGAACCACGGCTACCTGGGCTATGCGGTCATCGTCAACAAGAAGTTCTGGGACGGCCTGCCGGCCGACGTCCGCGGCCAGCTGCAGCAGGCCATGAACGAGGCGACCAAGTACGAGAAGGCGATCGCCCAGCAGGACAACGACATGGCCATGGACGCCATCCGCAAGGCCGGCAAGACCACCATCTACAACCTGAACCCGCAGGAACAGGCGGCATGGCGCAAGGCCCTGGTGCCGGTGCAGAAGCAGATGGCGGACCGCGTGGGCCAGGATCTGATCAACCAGATCAACAAGGCGACGGCTTCGGTCCAGTAACAAACGACGTCGCCGGCATCCAACCACGTCATCCCCGCCTGCGCGGGGATGACGGTTTTCGGGCATACCAATGAAAATCCTCGACCGCCTCGAAGAGTGGATCATCGCCAGCCTGATGGCGGCGGCCACCTTCGTCATCTTCATCGCGGTGCTGCACCGCTACCTGTCCGGCCTGCCCATACCGGGACTGCAGGACTGGCTGATCGCCCAGAACACCAGCTGGGCCCAGGAACTCACCATCTACATGTTCGTGTGGATGGCCAAATTCGGCGCCGCCTACGGCGTGCGGACCGGCATCCACGTCGGCGTCGACGTGCTGATCAACCGCCTGAACGAGCGCTGGCGCAACAAGTTCATCGTGTTCGGCCTGCTGGCCGGCGCGCTGTTCACCGGCGTGATCGGCACCTTCGGCGCCAACTTCGTCATGCACATGTACGGCACCGGCCAGATCTCGGCCGACCTCGAATGGCCGATGTGGATCATCTACCTGGCGGTGCCGCTCGGCTCCTACCTGATGTGCTTCCGCTTCCTGCAGGTGGCCTGGACATTCGTGCGCACCGGCGAACTGCCCAAGCATGACCATGCCTACGTCGAAGGCCTGGACGACGAAATCGAAGAAGCAAGGAAAGCCTCATGAACGCCGCCATCATCTTTGTCCTGCTGCTCCTGCTGATGCTGACCGGGATGCCGATCTCGATCTCGCTCGGCCTGACGGTGCTGACCTTCCTGTTCACCATGACCCAGGTGCCGATCGAATCGGTGGCGCTGAAGCTGTTCACCGGCATCGAGAAGTTCGAGATCATGGCGATCCCGTTCTTCATTTTGGCCGGCAACTTCCTGACCCACGGCGGGGTGGCGCGGCGCATGATCAACTTCGCCAGCTCGATGGTCGGCCACTGGCACGGCGGCCTGGCGCTGGCCGGCGTGTTCGCCTGCGCGCTATTCGCGGCGGTGTCCGGTTCGAGCCCGGCGACGGTGGTGGCGATCGGCTCGATCATCCTGCCGGCCATGGTCAAGCAGGGCTATCCGAAGCGCTTCGGCGCCGGCGTGGTCACGACCTCGGGCGCGCTCGGCATCCTGATCCCGCCCTCGATCGTGATGGTGATGTACTCGGTCACGACCAACACGTCGGTCGGCCAGCTGTTCATGGCCGGTGTGGTGCCGGGCCTGCTGCTGGCCTTCCTGCTGGGGCTCACCACCTGGGTGCTGGCGAAGAAGCGCGGCTATCCGCGCATGCCGAAGGCGACCTGGGGCGAGCGCTGGACCGCCTTCCGCCGCAGCGCCTGGGGCCTGTTCCTGATCGTCATCGTGATGGGCGGCATTTATTCCGGCGTGTTCACCCCGACCGAAGCGGCCGGCATCGCGGCGGTGTACGCCTTCGTCATCGCCGTGTATGTCTACAAGGACCTGAAGCTGAAGCAGGTCGGCAAGGTGCTGCTGGATTCGGCGGCGATGTCGGCGATGCTCCTGTACATCATCACGAATGCCGTGCTGTTCTCCTTCCTGATGACCAGCGAGAACGTGCCGCAGGCGATGGCCAGCTGGCTCACCGGCCAGGGCCTGGGGCCGATCGGCTTCCTGATCGTCGTGAACCTGCTGCTGCTCCTGGCCGGCAACGTGATGGAGCCTTCGTCGATCGTGCTGATCATGGCGCCGATCCTGTTCCCGGTCGCGACCCAGCTCGGCATCGACCCGGTCCACTTCGGCATCATCATCGTGGTCAACATGGAAGTCGGCATGTGCCACCCGCCGGTCGGCCTGAACCTGTACGTGGCGTCCGGCATCACCAAGATGGGGATTTCCGAACTGACCGTGGCGGTGATGCCGTGGCTGCTGACGATGCTGGGTTTCCTGCTGCTGATCACCTACGTACCGGCGATTTCCTTATGGCTCCCCAAAATGGTGTATGGCTGACATATATTTCGTGAATGTATATAAAAAACTACGCTTTTCTTATTCGAATGCGTTATGATGGCGCAGCTTTGGCACCGTCATGGTGCGTTTCAAAGGCCCGAATACGGATTTGGGGAGAAGCACAAAAAATCGGACATCCAGCTTTGGATTGCCGGAGAAAGTATGAGGAGACGCACGTTTTATAGATGCCGCCGGCACTGACCGCGTGGCCGCAAACGTGACCCAGACTGAAAACGCACCTCACGAGGGTGCGTTTTTTTTTGCCCCGCCGAGTGCTAAACTGCATGGATGAACACACAACAGGGTAGCGAACTCTTCAACGCCATCGTCGCCGCGCCGTTCGGGGCGATGGGCATCCGCACCGAAGAGGGTCGCGTACGCGAGCTGGTCTACCTGCCGCCGCATTTCCAGGAAAAAGCGCCGCAGGATGGAGCGGCCGAACAGGCTGCGCAACAGGTGACGCGTTACTTCGCCGACGCCGATTTCCGCTTCGCGCTGCCGCTGTTCGAGGCCGGCAGCGAATTCCAGCGCCGCGTCTGGGACGCCATTTGCGCGATCCCGCGCGGCAGCACCCGGACCTACGGCCAGATCGCCAAGCTGCTGGATTCGCATCCGCGCGCGGTCGGCCAGGCCTGCGGCGCCAACTGGTTCCCGCTGGTGATTCCCTGCCACCGCGTCACCGCCGCCGGCGGCCTGGGCGGCTTTGCCAGCAGCGACGACGAACACGGCTTCACCCTGACGGTCAAGCGCTGGCTGCTGCGCCACGAAGGCGCGTTACCAAGCGACGTGCCATGGCAGCAGCAGTCAATCTTTCCCTGATCGACGCTTTCTGCGACGCGCTCTGGCTCGAACACGGCCTCGCCAAAAATTCGCTGGACGCCTACCGGCGCGATCTGCGCCTGTTCGCCGGCTGGCTCGAAGGCAAGCGTCCAGACTGCGCCAGCCTGCATGCGGTGCAGCCGCAGGACATCGCCGCCTATTTTGCCGAGCGCCATGCGGACACCAAGCCGAGTTCGGCCAACCGCCGGCTGTCGGTGCTGAAGCGCTTCTACCAGCTGGCGCTGCGCGAACGCCGCATCGAGCATGATCCCTGCCTCAAGATGGCCTCCGCGCGCCAGCCGGTGCGCTTCGTGCATACGCTGAGCGAAGCCCAGGTCGAGGCCTTGCTCGCAGCGCCGGACGTGGCGACGCCGCTGGGCCTGCGCGAGCGCACCATGCTCGAGCTGATGTATGCGAGCGGCTTGCGGGTCTCGGAGCTGGTGACCTTGAAGGTGGTGGAACTGAGCCTGAACGACGGCATCCTGCGCATCACGGGTAAAGGCAGCAAGACCCGCCTGGTGCCCTTCGGCGAACAGGCGCGGTACTGGCTGGAGCGCTACATGAAGGACGCGCGCGGCCAGATCCTGAACGGCCAGGTCGACGATGCCCTGTTCGTGACCGGCCGCGGCGGCCCGATGACGCGCCAGATGTTCTGGATCGTCATCAAGAAGCATGCGGCGAAGGCGGGCATCACCGCGCCGCTGTCGCCGCACACCCTGCGCCACGCCTTTGCCACCCACCTGCTGAACCACGGCGCCGACCTGCGCGTGGTGCAATTGCTGCTGGGTCACTCCGACATTTCCACCACCCAGATCTACACCCATGTGGCGCGCGAGCGTTTGAAGCACCTGCATGCGCAGCACCACCCGCGTGGTTAATTCTCAAGACTTGGCGGGTCCGGTAGTTCATAATGGCTCGGCAGCACCCTTCCCACATGCACGAGGACATCATGGCCAAGACGAATTTCCAGTACGAAAAACGGCAACGTGAATTGGAGAAAAAGAAAAAAGCGGAAGAAAAGGCCAAGCGCAAGCTGGAGGCCAAGCAGCACAAGGGTGAGGGCGCTGAGGCTGCTCAGGAAGAGAATGCGGGGGAGGCGGTTGAGCAGGATGATGATGCGGCTTGAAGTTGGCTACACGGGTTCCTGCGTTAGCCTGTGAACGTCGTTCCCGCGGAGGCGGGAACCCAAGTTTGCATGCGCTGTCGAAACGCGTGCAACCTGGATTCCCGCCTGCGCGGGAATGACCTTGGTCAGACTGCCTGGCTTTCTGCCGAACCAGCTTCGGCTTCAGCTTCATGCCCCTTCTGGAACCACCGCTTGGCCCGCTTGCCGAAGCTGTCCAGGTAGGTGTAAGCCACCGGCACCACCACCAGGGTCAGCAGGGTCGAGGTGATCACGCCGCCGATCACCGCGCGGCCCATCGGCGCCTGGTTCTCGGCGCCTTCGCCCAGGCCCAGCGCCATCGGCAGCATGCCGAAGATCATCGCCAGGGTCGTCATCAGGATCGGGCGCAGACGCACCTGGCCGGCTTCCATCAACGCCGCGAACTGTGACTTGCCTTCGCGCTGGCCCTGGTTGGCAAAGTCGACCAGCAGGATCGCGTTCTTGGTCACCAGGCCCATCAGCATCACCACGCCGATGATCGAGAAGATGTTCAGCGTGCTCTTCGTGATCAGGAGCGCCAGCAGCACGCCGATCAGGGACAGCGGCAGCGCCGTCATGATCGCGATCGGCTGCAGGAAGCTGCCGAACTGCGAGGCCAGCACCAGGTAGATGAAGATGATGGCGATGCCCAGCGCGATGGCGAAGCCGCCCATGGTCTCGTCCATCTGCTGCGACTGGCCGCCGACGTCGAAGCGCACGCCTTCCGGCAGGTCGATCGACTTCATGGCCGCGTTCACTTCCTTCATCACGTCGCCCAGCGGACGCTTGTCGAGGCCGGCCATCACCGCGACGCGGCGTTCCAGCGCCTGGCGCTTCAGCACCTGCGGGCTGGTCGAGGGCACGAACTCGACCACCTGGCGCAGCGGCACCATGATCGGGTTGCCGCTGGCGTCCAGCTTGCTCGAGGCCACCGACAGATCGGCCAGGTCGGCCACCTTCTGGCGGCCCGATTTCGGCAACTGCACGTTGACTTCGTAGTTCTGGCCGTCCGGCGCCAGCCAGCGGTTGGTCTGGTCGCCGCCGACGAAGGGGCGCAGGGCGGCGCCGATCTGCTGCACCGACAGGCCGAGGTCGGTCGCCAGTTCGCGGTTGATCTTGACGATGGTGGCCGGGTTCGCGCCTTCCTGGCTGTACTGGATGTCGGCCACGCCCTTGATCTTCTTCATCTTGTCCATCAGCAGGTGGGCGACCTTGTCGAGATTCGCCTCGTTGCTGCCGAGGATGGCGATGAAGATCGGACGGTTACCGACGGTCATCTCGATGCCGGCGATGCGGCCCAGGCGGTCGCGGATCACCTGTTCCATTTCCTGCTGCGAACGACGATGGGTCTTGCGCACGTCGGTCAGCTTGAGGCTGATCATCGAAGTATGGCGGCCCTCCCAGGCGCCGACCACGGTCTGCATGTTCTCGATTTCCTTGAACTCCTTCAGCGCCGTCTCGATCTGGTGCACCTTGGCGTCGTTGTAGTCGAGGCTGGAGCCGACCGGCACCTTGAAGTTCAGCTGGATGTAGCCGTTGTCGACCTGGGGCACGAATTCACCGCCGATCATCGGCACCAGCAGCAGGCTGCCGGCGAACACGGCGAAGGCGAAGGCCAGGGTCGCCTTGCGCCAGGCCAGCGAGAACGCCAGCACCTTCGCATACCAGCCGTGCACGTGCTCGATGCCGGCGTCGATGCGCGCCATCAGGCGGCCCAGCCAGGGCACATATTTGAAGCGGCCCTTGACCGGATCCGGCCACACCGAGGACAGCATCGGGTCCAGCGTGAAGCTGACGAACAGCGACACCAGCACCGCCACCGCCACCGTGATGCCGAACTGCAGGAAGAAGCGGCCGATGATGCCCTGCATGAAGGCGATCGGCACGAACACGGCGACGATCGCGAAGGTGGTGGCCATCACCGCCAGGCCGATCTCGTTGGTGCCGTCTTCGGCGGCGCGCGCATGGCTCTTGCCCATGCCGAAGTGGCGCACGATGTTCTCGCGGACCACGATGGCATCGTCGATCAGGAGGCCGATCGACAGCGACAGCGCCATCAGGGTCAGGAAGTTCAGCGTGAAGCCGAAGTACTTCATGGCGATGAAGCTGGCCAGCACCGAGATCGGCAGCGTCAGGCCGGTGATGACGGTGCTGAGCCAGGAGTGCAGGAAGAAGAACACGATCACCATGGTCAGCACCGCGCCTTCGACGATGGTTTCCTTGACGTTGTCGACCTGGTGCTGGACGCGTGCGGACACGTCGTCGAGCACGCGGAACTGCACGTCCTTCGGCAGGGTCTCCTTCATCGCCGCGATCGCCTTCTTGACGTTGGCGCCGACTTCCACGGTGTTCGCATCCTGTACCTTGGCGATTTCCAGCGACAGGGCGCGTTCGCCGTCCACGCGCGAGATCGAGTCTTCTTCGGCGGCGCCGTCGCTGATCCGGGCCACCTGGTCCAGGTAGATCGGACCGTTGGCGCGCTTGGCCACGATGATGCGGCGGAAATCGGCCGCTTCCTTCATCTTGCCTTCGATGCGCACCAGGTTTTCGCGGTCGCCGTGGCTGATGCGGCCGGCCGGCAGGTTGGCGTTGCTGGCGGTGATCGCGGCCATGACTTCGTCGATGCCGACGTGCAGGCTGCGCAGCTGGTCGGGACGGATGTCGACCAGCACCTGCCGGTTCTGCTTGCCGCTGATGCGGACCTGGCCGACGCCGGCCACGGCCTGGATGCGCTTGACGATCACCTGGTCGGTCAGCATCGACAGGTCGCGCAGGCTGCGCTCGTGCGACAGCAGCGCCACCTGCAGCACCGGCTGCGAGTTCTCGCCTTCCTGGCGGTAGACGGTCGGTTCCCTGACTTCACGCGGGAAGCCGCCGCGCACGGTGGAGATGCGGTCGCGCAGTTCCTGCACGGCGCGGTCCATGTTGACGGTCAGCTGGAACTCGACGCTGACGCCGGAGCGGCCCTCCCAGGAGCTGCTGCGGATGGTCTTGATGCCGCCCACCGTGTTGGCCGCTTCTTCGATCGGCCGGGTGACGTCGATCTCGACCTGTTCGGGCGAGGCGCCCGGATACTGGGTCTCGATCCACACCGCCGGGATCTCGATGTTCGGCATGCTCTCCACACCCAGGCTGCGGTAGGAGAACAGGCCGAGCACCATCAGGCCGACCATCACCATGGTCGCGAACACCGGGTGTTTGATGCTGATTCGGGTCATCCACATGATCTTGTCCTTGTTGTTCTTTTAATTGGGGAGCTTGACCTTGTCGCCGGGCTTCAGGCCGTCCAGCTTCACGGACAGCACCACCGCGCCGGGCTGGATGCCCTCGACCGCCTCGACCAGGCCGTCGTCCTCGTTGCGCAGGCCGAGTTTCACCGGCTGGGCCACGACCTTGCCGCCGTCGACGCGGTAGACCACGTCCTGGCCGTGGTCCTGGCGCAGGCCCAGCAGCGGCAGCAGCGGACGGACAGCCGATTTCTCGGTGGTCACCATGCCCTTGGCGAACATGCCGGCGCGCAGCACGCCGTCCGGGTTGTCGACGCCGATGTAGACCAGCATCGCGCGCGAGCCGACTTCGGTGGCCGGATTGATGCGCAGCACCTTGCCGGCGAAGTTGCGGTCGCCGAAGCCGTCGACCTTGAACTGCACTTCCTGGCCGACCTTCACGCGCGGAATGTCGGAGGCCGGCACCTGGGCGTCCAGGGTGAGATGCTTCAGGTCGACGATCGAGAAGACCGGGCTGTCGGGAGACAGTTTTTCGCCGGCCTGGGCGTGGCGCTTGCTCACCACGCCGGCCAGCGGCGCGCGGATGGTGGTGTCGTTCAGGGCGATGCGCGCCAGCTCCAGCTGGGCGCGCGCCGAATCCACCGCGGCCTGGGCCAGGTCGACCATGTTCGCCGTGGTGTCGTAGGCATTCTGGGCGATGTAGTTCTGCTTGAGCAGGGCGGCGCTGTTGGCCTGGTTCTTCTTCGCCATGTTCAGGCGCGCGGTGGCGTCGGCCAGCGCGGCCTGCTGCTGGGCGACGCGGGCGCGCGCCTCGCTGTCATCCAGGCGCGCCAGCACCTGGCCGGCGCTCACGCTCATGCCTTCCTGCACCGTGGTCTGCTGGATCACGCCGGACACCTTGGAGCGCACCGTGGCCTGGGACAGCGGCGTCAGGGAGCCGGACAGCGGCAGCGTAACGGCCAGCGGACGCGCTTCGACTTTCGCGATGTCGCGCGCGGCCAGTTCGTGCACCTCGTCCTTCTTGTCCGTGGCGGCCGCGGCGGGCGCCGGCGTGGCGCTGCCCGCGTGCGTGTAGGCGTAGCCGCCCGCGCCCGCGAGCGCGAGGATGGCCAGGGCGATGGCCGGCTTGCGCCAGCGGCGTTTTGCCTCGACGGGGATGGTGGGTTCGACAGAGGCCGGCGGCAAGGATTCGATTTTCATGGCGGGTGCTCTTCTTATTCAGAGGGATTGCGGCAGAATAGAGAAGAGCTTGACGAACAGCTATCTGAATGCGACGAGCCGTGCAATCGGGACGCTGAAACGTCGAAAAGCCGGGACGGACGTCAGCACCAACCCCGTCGTTCCCGCGCAGGCGGGAACCCAAGTCTGCTGGCGTTTCGTCAGCGCACGCGGAACTTGGATCCCCGCCTTCGCGGGGATGACGTGCTTGATGCGCGCTCAGGCGTCGCCGTAGGGCGGAACATACGGCCCGCCCGGCTGGGTTGCAAACGGCTCGGCCGCCCGGAACCGCTCGGCCAGCCGCAAACGCGCCAGTACCTGCCCATGGTCGGAGGCTTCCGGCAGGCCGAGGTCGAGGTGGTCGTTCAGGTAGACCACGTCGACGATCTCGCCCAGCGCCCCCGGCAGCGCGGCGTTGAATTCCTCGGACACGAGGATATGGTCGATGGTCGTGTACTGGCCTTCGTGCAGGTTCGAAAAGCCGACGTGGCGATGCCGGTCCTGGCGGCGCTGCAGCGAGCAGGCGTCGTACAGGCGGTCGCCGCTGGGCGCGCCGAGGCCCAGCACGATGCCGGTGGTGACGGCGTCGGCGACGTCGTTGAAATCGCCCAGCACCACCCGCGGACGGCGGTTCTCGCGCCCGAGTTGGGACAGGATCACGCGCAGGGCGGCGGCCTCGGTGCCGCGCCGGATCAGCGAGCGCAGCGTGGCCAGGGCGAACAGCTGCGGATCGTCGCCGCTGTCGTTGGCGCGGTAGTCGGGGCGGCGCGACTTCAGGTGCACGACCACCACGTCGGCGACCAGGCCGGGGCAGAGCTCGATCGCCGCGTGCAGCGGCGCGCGGGTGAAGCGTTCGGGGTCGCGGTTCCCGGGAGGCATCGCGATCCCGGACGGAAAATAGGGGAAGGTGACGGGGGCGGTGGCGAGCGGCAGGCGCGAGACCAGCGCCACGCTCGGCGTCAGCTTGTCGGCGCCCGGGTCCGGGTCGAAGCCGACGTGGATCGCTTCGCGGTAGCGGCGGGTGCGCGACAAGGCTTCCGCCAGCGCCGCCTGGGAGAACACCTCCTGGAAACCGATGACGTCGGCGCCCAGCATGTCGATCTGGCGCGCGGTCCAGGCGATTTTCGCTTCGTACTCTTCCGGCGTGCTGGGTTCCAGGTTCTCGTAGAGCTTGGCGCCCGGCGGCGCCAGGTTGCAGACGTTGAAGGTGGCAAAGCGAATTTCTTGCTGCATAATAAGCAACTCCTCCGTTTGCTTTTAGCGTAACACGCATGGCCAAGAAAGAGCACATTTCAGAGACACCGGCAACGCAATTCCTGCGCAAGAACGGCGTCGTTTTTTCCGAGCATCCCTACGAGTACGAAGAGCATGGCGGCACGGCCGTGTCGTCGCGCGCACTGGGGGTGGAGGAGCATGCGGTCGTGAAGACCCTGGTGATGCAGGACGAGGCGGCGCGGCCGCTGATCGTCCTCATGCATGGCGACTGCAAGGTCTCGACCAAGAACCTGGCGCGCGCGATCCCTTGCAAGTCGGTCGAACCCTGCAAGCCGGAGGTGGCGCAGCGCCATTCCGGCTACATGGTCGGCGGCACCTCGCCGTTCGGGATCCGCAAGGCGATGCCGGTGTACGTCGAGGAAAGCATCCTGGCCTTGCCGAAGATCTACATCAACGGCGGCCGGCGCGGGTTCTTGGTGGGCATCGACCCGACGGTGCTGGTGGACGTGCTGAAGGCCAGGGCGGTCCATTGCGCCCTCGCGGATTAGCTTTCCGCTCAGCCGATGGTGTATATTCCAAGCGCCTAGGAAATTGCTTGAATTCGGGGTCAGACTCCGAATTTTGGAAATTGCCTACGAAAAGGGTTCTATTGAATTCGGGGTCAGACTCCGAATTTTGGAAAATGCCTACGAAAAGGGTTCTATAAGAAAGAGACAGCATGGACAGCTCAACGATTTACACCATCATTTTCACCATCGCGGCCTACCTGATCGGCTCGATTTCCTTCGCGGTCGTGGCCAGCCGCGCCTTCGGCCTGTCCGACCCGCGCACCTACGGCTCGAAAAACCCGGGCGCGACCAATGTCCTGCGCAGCGGCAGCAAGAAGGCCGCCATCGCGACCCTGATCGGCGACTGCGCCAAGGGCTGGCTGCCGGTGTTCCTGGCCGTGCACCACGGCGAGCGCTATGGCATCGAGGATGGCGGCATCGCGTTGATTGCGATCGCCGTGTTCATCGGCCATCTGTGGCCGGTGTTCTTCCGCTTCGTCGGCGGCAAGGGCGTCGCAACCGCGCTGGGCGTGCTGCTCGGCCTCAACGTCTGGCTCGGCCTGGCGACCCTGGCAACCTGGCTGGTGGTGGCGTACGCCTTCCGCTATTCCTCGCTGGCGGCGCTGGTGGCATCGGTGTTCGCGCCGTTCTACTACGGCCTGCTGTTCGGCGCCGACGAAAAGCTGTTCGCGGTCGTGATCATGAGCGCACTGCTGCTGTACCGCCACGCCAAGAACATCGCCAACCTGATCGCCGGCAAGGAGTCGCGCCTCGGCAGCAAGGCCGACGGCGCGAAGCAGCCGGTCAAGAAAAAGTAAATTCGGGGTCAGAGCACTTTTTGTGGAAATGGCTGAAGAGCTATTGCCCAAAAAAGTGCTCTGACCCCGAATTATTTTTGCTTGCGCTGCCGGCTTTTGCTCGATGTGTCACCATATGCCAAACGCCGCATCGTCTGCGGCGTCCATTCCAGGAAGGTGGTGAGTCGTGAGCAAGCAGATGAGAATCGATTTCGTGTCCGATGTGTCGTGTCCCTGGTGCGCGATCGGCCTCAAATCGCTGGAGAAGGCGCTCGAGCGCGTCGCCGGCGAGGTCCAGGCGGACATCCATTTCCAGCCGTTCGAACTGAACCCGGGCATGGGTCCGGAAGGCCAGGATATCTTCGAACACATCACCGAAAAATACGGGTCCACGCCGGCCCAGCAGGAGCAGTCGCGCGAGATGATCCGCCAGCGCGGCCAGGACGTCGGCTTCACCTTCGACATGAGCAGGCGTGGCCGCATCTACAACACCTTCGACGCGCACCGCCTGCTGCACTGGGCCGAAGGCCAGGGCCCCGGCCTGCAGCGCGCGCTCAAGGAAAAGCTGTTCGAGGCCTATTTCACGAAGGGCGAAGATCCCAGTTCGCACGAGCTGCTGCTGCGCGTCGCCGGTGAGGCCGGACTCGATGCGGCGCAGGCGCGCGCCGTGCTCGAATCGCAGGCCTACGCCGACGAGGTCCGCCAGCAGGAGTATTACTGGCAGCGCGCCGGCATCCGTTCGGTGCCGGCGATCGTCATCAACGAGCGCCACCTGATCTCGGGCGGCCAGCCACCCGAGGTGTTCGAGCAGGCGCTGCGCCAGCTCGCGCAGCAGGAAGAAACTGTCCAAAGCGCCTGAACAAGCCGCATGGCGGCGTTGCAACGTCTCCTGCGCCTTGCCCTGCGCCTTGTCAGGCGCTTTAGCCGAGATCCAGCACGATCGGCTGGTGGTCCGACGCCGCCGTCTCCGACTGCACGTTGACGTCGCGGACGCGCGGCGCCAGGTCCTCGGTCACGAAAAAATAGTCGTAGCAGGCCGCGCGGTCGGGCCAGGGATAGCCGTGCAGGCCGGCCGTCGGCGCGCGCGCCATGTCGCCGTGGCGCGCGGTCCAGGCATCCATCAGGGCCAGGGCGCCGGGCATGGGCGGCGCCAGCAGCTCGCGGTAGTCCTCGGAATCCGGCATGAAATTGAAGTCGCCGCAGTAGATCGCGGTGCCGGGCCGGAAGCCCAGCTGGAAGGGCGGATCGAGCTCGGGATCGGGCTGGTAGATGGCGGCGCGGGCGCAGGCTTCCGCGTGCAGCTCGCGGATGCGCGCGACCTGGGCGCGGCGCTGCGGCGGCGAATAATACTCGAGGTGGGTGGTCAGCACGCGCAGCTTGCCGCCGGGCGCGTCGAGCACGGTTTCGATCATCCCGCGCGGCATGCCGGGCGGATGCGCCGGAGCGGCCGGCCATGGCAGCATGTGGCGCTGGGCCTGGGTGATGCGGTACTTGGACAGCAGGAGATTACCGAACTGGCGCGGCAGGTTGTTACGGTAGATCTCGCTCGGCGCGTGCTCGATCGAGTGGTAGCCGCCGAGCGCGCCGCCGAGCTGCTTGAACTGGCTGGCGGTGGCGCTGCCCTCGAGCTCAGGGTGATTGGCGGCCACCTCCTGCAGGCAGATCACGTCTGGATTCAGCTTGCGCAGCACATCGATGATGGCGTGGATCCGGATGCGCCCGTCCTTCCCGCAGCCCCAGTGAATGTTCCAGCTGACTACGCGCATGCGATACCTCCGTAGAACTCGACTGCCCGATATTGCCATCTAATCGGGCCGAAAGGTCACACGGTAGGATCAATATCAAGCTTACAAGTTCACATTTCTCAGGCCGGCTGAATCTCGTCCAGCGGCCAGCGCGGGCGCACGTTGAAGCCGTAATCGTGGGTCGCGGCGGCCGGATTGCGCTCCAGGCGCAGCGCCCCTGCGAAGGCGATCATGGCGCCGTTGTCGGTGCAGAATTCGAGTTCCGGATAGTAGACCTTGAATTTCTTCTTCGCCGCCGCCGCGTTCAGCGATTCCCGCAACTGGCGGTTGGCGCCGACGCCGCCGGCGATCACCAGGCGCTTCAGGCCGGTGTGCTTGAGCGCCGACACGCACTTGGCGGTCAGCACGTCGACGATCGCATCGACGAAGCCGCGCGCGATGTTGGCCTTGTCCTGCTCGCAGATATTCGCGATCTCGCTGCCGCTGTTCTTCACCACCGTCAGCACGGCCGTCTTCAGGCCGGAAAAGCTGAAGTTGAAATCCTTCGAGTGCAGCATCGGGCGCGGCAGCTTGTACGCCTCCGGATCGCCGAACTCGGCCAGGCGCGAGATGGCCGGTCCGCCCGGGTAGCCCAGGCCCAGCAGCTTGGCCGACTTGTCGAAGGCTTCGCCGGCGGCATCGTCGAGGGTTTCGCCGAGCAGGGTGTAGCGGCCGACGCCGTCGACCCGCATCAGCTGGGTATGGCCGCCGGAGACGAGCAGGGCAATGAAGGGGAATTCGGGACGCTCGCTGGCCAGCAGCGGCGACAGCAGGTGGCCCTCGAGGTGGTGCACGCCCAGCACCGGCTTGTCGAGCGCCAGCGCCAGGCTGCAGGCCACCGAGGAGCCGACCAGCAGGGCGCCGGCCAGGCCCGGACCCTGGGTGTAGGCGATGGCGTCGATGCGCTCCTTCGGCAGGTCGGCCTTGGCCAGCACCTGTTCGAGCAGCGGCAGGGCGCGGCGGATGTGGTCGCGCGAGGCCAGCTCCGGCACCACGCCGCCGTACTCCTCGTGCATCGCGACCTGCGAGTGCAGGGCATGGGACAGCAGCCCGCGCTCCGTGTCGTACAGAGCGAGGCCGGTTTCATCGCAGGAGGATTCGACGCCGAGGACAATCATGGGAATAGCGGGAGAGGAAAAGCAGAATCCGCCATTGTATCGTAGGGTGGGCGCTTCCGTGCCCACGCGTGACGCTCGCAGACCCGCGGCGTCACGGCCGCTGCAGCAGCTCCTTGTGCGCACTGCGCAGCATCGCCTCGGTATCTTCCCAGCCGATGCAGCCGTCGGTCACCGAGCAGCCGTACTTCAGCTGCGACAGGTCGCCCGGAATCGGCTGGTTGCCGCTGACGATGTTCGATTCGATCATCACGCCCACCAGCGAGCGGTTGCCGTGCCTGATCTGCTGGATCACGTCCGACATCACCAGCGGCTGCAGTTCCGGCTTCTTGTAGCTGTTGGCGTGCGAGCAGTCGACCACCAGGTTGGTTGGCAGCCTGGCCTTGGTCAGCGCCTGCTCGGCGATCGTCACCGACACCGAATCGTAGTTCGGACGGCCGCCGCCGCCGCGCAGCACCACGTGGCCGTAGGCGTTGCCGCGGGTGCGCACGATCGACACCGTGCCCTGGCCGTTGATACCCAGGAAGGAGTGCGGGCTGGACGAGGACAGCACGGCGTTGATGGCGATCTCGATGTCGCCGTCGGTGCCGTTCTTGAAGCCGACCGGGGTCGACAGGCCCGACGACATCTCGCGGTGGGTCTGGGATTCGGTGGTGCGCGCGCCGATCGCGGTCCAGGCGATCAGATCGCCCAGGTACTGCGGCGAGATCGGGTCGAGCGCCTCGGTGGCGGTCGGCAGGCCGAGTTCGCAGATATCCAGCAAGAACTGGCGTGCGCGCTCCATGCCGACGTCGACGCGGAAGGAGTCGTCCATGAACGGATCGTTGATATAGCCCTTCCAGCCGGTGGTGGTGCGCGGCTTTTCGAAATACACGCGCATCACCAGCACCATGGTGTCCTGGACCTCGGCCTGCAGCGCCTTCAGGCGGCGCGCGTAGTCGAGGCCGGCCACCGGGTCGTGGATCGAGCAGGGGCCGACCACCACGAACAGGCGCTTGTCCTTGCGGTCGAGGATGTTGCGCAGCGTCTCGCGGCCCTTCATCACGGTGGTGAAGGCATTGTCGGTCAACGGCAGTTTCTGGTGCAGTTCGCTGGGGGAAGGCATGGTCGCGAACGCGGTAACGTTGGTATTTTCGATATCTGGCGTGATCAGCATGGCTGGACGATTTCCGGGCATTGTTGTCTTTGGGAGAAGATCAGTCTAGCCGGAAATCGGATATGTTGCACCGCAATGCGCCAAAAAATTCCCGCGGCCGCGACGGTGGTATGCTGGCGCGATGCACACCGATCATGATCCGAACACCGATGCGTTTCCCGCCGCCCGCTTCATCAAGGAGATCGGCCGCGGCGTGAAGGGCGCGCGCAGCATGCCGCGCGACGATGCCAGAACCCTCTACGGCGCCATGCTGGATGGGCGCGTGTCCGACCTCGAACTGGGCGCCATCGTGCTGGCGATGCGCATCAAGGGCGAGTCGGTGGAGGAGATCGCCGGCTTCATGGAGGCCGCGGAGCAGGCCTTCGCGCCGCTGCCGGCGCCGCCGGGCCCGTATGCGCCGGTGCTGATCCCCAGCTACAACGGCGCGCGCAAGCTGGCCAACCTGACCCCGCTGCTGGCCCTGCTGCTGGCGCGCGAAGGCGTGCCGGTGCTGGTCCACGGCGTGCGGCAGGACCCGGGCCGCGTGACCACGGCCGAGATCCTGGCCGAGATGGGGTTCGAGCCGGCCGGCTCCGCCGCCGGCATGCTCGACGCCTTTGCGCAGCGCAAACCCTGCTTCATGCCGATCGAGACGCTGGCGCCGAAGCTGGCCGGGCAACTGGCGCTGCGCCGCATTCTCGGGGTACGCAATTCGACCCATACCCTGGTCAAGATTCTGCAGCCTTTTGCCGGCCCGGCCCTTCGCCTGGTCTCCTACACCCACCCGGAATACCTGACGATGCTAAGCGAGTATTTCCGGACCGCGTCGCCTGCCGGGCGCGGCGACGCCTTCCTGATGCGCGGCACCGAGGGCGAAACGGTGGCGAACGCCAACCGCGCCCAGCAGATCGACTGGTTCCATGGCGGCGCGCAGACCCTGCTGGCCGAGCGCGACGCGCCCACTGACGAACTGGCGCCGGCGCCGGAAGGACGCGACGCGCCCGCCACCGCGGACTGGATCCTGCGCGTCCTGCGCGGCGAACAGCCGGTGCCGCCGCCGATCGCCGCCCAGGTCGCGCATTGCTGCCGTGTGGCCGCGGCGCTGCGGGCGGCGCCAAAGCAATAAGGTTTTACCCCTCCCGGCGCCGGCCCCGGCACCGCTGTCACTCCTCTTGCAGCTTCTTCGCACGTCGGCAACAGGCGGTGCCTTATGCCGCCTGCATTTCCTTAATGTTAATTAATGTTAATTAGAATAGTTATTCAAACTTCATCTTTGCGGATGGCTTGCTTCGTTTTTGTCAATACTTTGTAAGGTTTATTCCCCATCTCCATTGGATGTGTCCAAAGCTATCTACATGCTTGGGGAATACGAGCCATCGTCCTCTTTTTCGTTGAAAAAAACGATATGCATAAACACAACATTCCGAGCCTTATTTTTGAGCAAAAAATGATGATTGCAATCAAATACTAGGTATTATTTCCTTGCAAAATAGCAAAACGATACCGTGTGGAAAGTAATATGGTTTCTTGAGTGAAACATCCCATGGGTCGTATTAAAACAGTCCGGTATCGAAAGATGCCGCTTATCCAATCTGAAGGAAGACAAGCATGAACAAGCACGCCCGCTTCACCTCGCATGGTTTGAAACTTGCCGTCATGGCGCTGGCAATCGCCGGCGCCGGCAGCGCAATGGCTGCCAACAACGCGACCGCCACCGCCACCACCACCGTCATCACCCCGATCGCCATCGCCAAGGCCACCGACCTGGCATTCGGCACCATCTCGGTGGGTGCGACCGGCGGCACGGTGACGGTCGCCACGGACGGCGCGCGTACCAAGACCGGCGATGTGGTCCTGGCGAGCGGCACCGGCGCGGCGGCGAAGTTCAATGTGACCGGTTCCGGCACCCTGACCTACGCGATCACACTGGGCGGCGACACCTCGCTGAGCGACGGCACCAACACCATGGCCTTCGCCCGCGTCAGCGACCTGACCGGCGGCGGCGCCACGTCGGGCAACGTCACGTCCGGTACCCTGAGCGGCGGCGCGCAGTCGATCTACGTCGGCGGCGTCCTGACCGTGGCGGCAAACCAGCCGGCCGGCGCGTATACCGGCAACATCACCGCGACGGTCGACTACAACTGATCGAGGCGGGGTAGCGGCGT
This sequence comes from uncultured Massilia sp., assembly GCA_913778765.1. GTDB lineage: Bacteria > Pseudomonadota > Gammaproteobacteria > Burkholderiales > Burkholderiaceae_D > Telluria. The sequence continues at coordinate 34,151 of CAJYXO010000227.1, forward strand.
CGTCCGTTCGTCACCATGTCACGCCGCTCGCGTTTCATTCTCATCGCCGGCATCGCATCGCTGCCGGCGCTGTGGCTGCCTGCCGGGCGCGAAGCCTGCGCCCAGCAGATCAACCTGGTGAATACACGCGGCATCGATTTTGGCCGCTTCGTCGCCGGTACCGGCGGCACCGTGGTCGTCAGCCCGGCCGGGCTGCGTACCCGTACCGGCGGCGTGATCCTGCTGAACTCCCCGTCCGCCGGCCAGGCCACCTTCACCGTCAGCAAAAGCAACAACGGCAGCAACAAGGCCGTCATCATCTCCCTGCCATCCAACGGCAGTACCCGGCTCACCAGTGGAAGCAACAGCATGGCAGTGAACGCCTTCGTCAATTCCACGCTGGGCACGGTCACGACCGCCGGTACGCCGCTGTCGGTGGGGGCCACCCTGACAGTCGCCGCCGACCAGCCCGCGGGCGCTTATTCCGGTTCATTTCCACTGATCGTCAACTTCCAGTAATCCTGCTGGAAAGGAATTCACATGTCCTTCCTCCCGTTCGCATCCGTTTTCAGGGGTTTGCTCGTTTGCCTGCTGCTGGCGCTGGCCGCGCCGGCACATGCGGAGCTGATGCTGCACCCGACCCGCATCGTGTTCGACAAGAACCAGCGTGCGGCGCAAATCGACCTGATCAACAACGGGAACAAGCCGGCCACCTACCGGATTTCGCTGGTCAACCGCCGCATGACGGAGGCGGGCCAGTTCGTTGCGGCGGAGACCGCCGCGCCGGGCGAACACTTCGCCGACGAGATGCTGCGTTTTTCGCCGCGCCAGATCACGCTCCAGCCGGGAACCGTCCAGACCGTGCGGGTCATGCTGCGCAAGCCGGCCGAACTGGCTGAAGGCGAATACCGCACGCATCTGCAGTTCGAAAAACTGCCCGACGTCGAAGGCAGCGCCAGTATCGAGAACCAGGGGGCGGGGGCGGACGGCAAAGGCATCGGCGTGGTCCTGAACGCGCTGGTCGGCGCTTCGGTGCCGGTCATCGTGCGCCAGGGGCCCGTCAGCGCGAACGTCAGCTTGGCCCGGCTCGCGCTGAAGAAGGACGAGGCCCAGCATCCGTTTCTCATGCTGCAGTTCGAGCGTGAAGGCAGCAGTTCGGTATATGGCGACCTGAGCGTGAGCTTCACGCCGCGTGGCGGCAAGCCGCAGACGCTGGCGCAGATCGGCGGCATTGCCGTGTACACGCCGAACCGGGTGCGCCAGGCCGCACTGCCGCTGGAGGTGCCGAAGGGCCTCGAACTGGCGCACGGCACGCTCGAAGTGAGCTACCGCGACCGGCCGGAGGCGGGCGGCAAACTGCTGGCGCAGGCGGCCCTCGAGCTGCCGTAAGGTCGCAGTCGGATCGATGCAGGCACTCAGGACCGGTCTTCTCCTCGCTGGATTGATCGCGCTGCCCGCCGCGCAGCCGGATGCCATCGCGGCGACACCGACTGCGGCTGCAGCGGCAAAGGCGTCCCCGAAAGCCGAAGCGAACCTGATCCTGCTCGAAGTGCGCCTCGGCGGCCAGGTGCTGTCCGACGGCATTACCGCCTATGAAGCCGGGCGTCGCGTGTTCCTGCCACTGGGCGAGATGGCGCGCCTGCTGACCCTGGCGGTGCGTGTCACGGACGAAGGCCGCGCCAGCGGCTACATCCTGAGCGAGGAGCGCAATTTCAGTCTCGACGTGGCCGAAGGGACGGTCCATGCCGGCGGCAAGACCGAACAGCTCGACCGTTCGCAGCTCAAGCTGGAGGGTGGGGAGATCTATGTCGCCAGCGACCTGATGGCGCGCTGGCTGCCGGTCGATCTCGAGATCGACATGCCGAGCCTGACCCTGAAGGTGCGTCCGCGCGAGCCGCTGCCGCTGCAGGAGCGCCTGGCGCGACGCGAGCGCCGCAACCTGCCGGGCAGCCTGGGCGACTACGCCGACCCCGGCTATCCGCGCCAGGCCGCGCCCTACCGGCTGGCCGACGCGCCGTTCATCGACCAGACCCTGGGCCTCGCCACGCGCAGCGCGAACGGGCGGCGCCGCACCGACACCGCGTATGCCGGCTACCTGACGAGCGACCTGCTCGGCATGGAGGCGGCGCTGTACGCAAGCCGCAGCCGCGAGGATCTCTCGTCCGGACTGCGCCTGACGCTGGGGCGCCACGACCCCGACGCCGGCCTGCTGGGGCCCTTGCATGCGCGCACCGCGCTGTTCGGCAGCGTGGCGCTGCCGGGCGTGGACAACATCTCCCTCAGCAGCGCGACCGGCAATGGTGTCGCGCTGAGCAACCGCCCGCTGAACCAGCCGACCAGCTTCGACCGTCACACGCTGCAGGGCGACCTGCCGCCCGGCTGGGACGTCGAGCTGTATTACAACGAGGCCCTGGTCGGCTTCCAGCAGTCGCGCCCGGACGGCAAGTACAATTTCCCGGACCAGCCGCTGGCCTATGGACCGAACGAATTCCGGCTGGTGTTCCACGGACCGCTGGGGCAGTTGCGGGTCGAGCGCCAGAGCTTCCTGCTCGAGGAATCGGCGGTGCCGCGCGGGCAGCTGTTCTACGACATCGCTGCGCATCGCGACCAATATGGACGTCCGCGCGCGCTGGCCCAGTTCGAATGGGGCCTGAGCGAACACCTGAACGCCACCGGCGGCTGGCAGCGCGCGCCGGTGCCGGGCGGCGCCGAGCACACCTATGCCAACGCCGGGCTGCGCAGCTACTGGAACGCCTTCATCCTGAGCGGCGACGCGGTCCGCGCCGACGACGGCGGACGGCTCGCCCAGCTGGGCCTCAAGACGCGGGTCGGCAACCTGGCGCTGTCGGCCAGCCGCGCGCGCCTCGACGGCTTTACCAGCGAGCTGTTCGCGGACACCTACGACCCGGTGCGCATCCGCGACGAACTGCGCGCCGAAGGCGCCATCGCCACGGGCGGGGGACTGTTCCTGCCGGTCTCGTTCGACGCCCGGCGCGACACGCTCGCCTCGCGGCAGGAAAACATCCTGGTCCAGGGGCGGATCTCGGCCTACCGCGACGGCACCGCGGTCAGCAACGCCTTGCGCTGGCAGTCGCTGCGCGGCGAGCGGACCGCGGACGGGCTGCTGCAGGTGAGCCGGCGCGTCGCCGGCACCGGCTTGAGCGCGCAGCTGCAATACCTGGTGGCGCCCAGCAGGCAGCTTGGCAGTGCCGCCGTGTCGGCCGACCGCTACCTGTCCGATGGCTACCTGGTGAACCTGGGCCTGATGCGCATGTTCGACACCCACGAAACCCGCCTGAGCGGCGCGCTGAACAAGAGCCTGGGAAGCTACGGCCTGGGCATCAACGGCTTCTGGTCGAACCGGCACGAGTATGGCGGCGGCGTGCAGTTCTTCATGGCGCTGGGACTCGAGCCGCGCCATGGCCGTGTGATGACGGACGCGCAGCCGATGGCGAACATGGGCGCGGCCTCGGTGCGCGTATTCCTGGACAAGAACCTGAACGGCAAGATGGACGATGGCGATGAGCCCATCCAGGGCGCCGGCTTCACCTTGAATGGCGGTAACCACCTGGCGCGCACCGATGCCGACGGCATCGCCTACCTGGCGCGCCTGCCGGTGCACCAGGGCGTCGACCTGGCGCTGGACCCGAACACGCTCGAAGACCCGCAATGGCAGCCGCAAATGAAGGGCGTGCGCATCGTGCCGCGGCCGGGAAAAGTCGACGAGATCGATTTCGCGGTGGCGATCACCGGTGAGATCGACGGCACGACTTACTTCCAGAGCAAGGGCAAGAGCCGCCCGATCGGCGACCTGCAGCTGGAGCTGGTGGATGCCGGGCGCAAGGTGGTGGCCAGCATGAGCAGCGCCTCCGACGGCTATTACGTGATCACCGGCGTGCTGCCCGGCGATTACTGGCTGCGGGTCGCGCCCGGGCAGCTCAAGCGCCTTGGCCTGGTCGATACCGGCATGCACGTCATCACGATCAAGCCCGACGGCACGGTGCTGAACGGGCGCGATTTCTACGTGCTGCCAAAAAACGAAGGATAGCGGCGCAGCAGCCTCAGGGCTTACAATCGAGGGTTTGGTAAAACGATGGTGGCGGGCGTCAGGATGGCAAAACAATACGATGTGGCGGTGATCGGCGCGGGCGCGGCCGGCATGATGTGCGCGTTCGTCGCGGCCCGGCGCGGCAAGCGCGTGGTGCTGGTCGACCATGCGGCCAAGCTGGCCGAGAAGATCCGCATCTCCGGCGGCGGCCGCTGCAATTTCACCAACATCAACGCCGGCTGGCAGAACTTCGTGTCGGAGAATCCGCACTTCTGCCGCAGTGCGCTGTCGCGCTACACGGCCCAGGATTTTTTGACGCTCGTAAAAAAACACCGTATCGCCTACCACGAGAAGCACCGCGGCCAGCTGTTCTGCGACGACTCGTCGGAACAGATCATCCGCATGCTGAAGGATGAATGCGATGCCGGGGGTGTGCATTGGCGCATGCCGTGCAAGGTCACCGGCGTGGAAAAGCTTGAACACGGATTCGTGGTCGGCACCGACGGCGGGCCGATCGAAGCGGCCAACGTGGTGGTGGCCACCGGCGGCCTGTCGATCCCGAAGATCGGCGCCACGGACCTCGGCTACCGCATCGCGAAGACATTCGGCCTGAACCTGATCGAGCCGCGCCCGGGCCTGGTGCCGCTGACCTTCGACGGCCCGAGCTGGCAGCCGTTCGTGCCGCTGGCCGGCATCGCGCTGGAGGTCGAGGTCGAGACCGGCAGCAAGAAAGGGAAAGGCGCCAGGTACGGTCACTTCCGCGAAGACCTGCTGTTCACCCACCGCGGCCTGTCCGGCCCGGCGATCCTGCAGATTTCCAGTTACTGGCAGCCGGGCGCGCCGATCGTGCTGAACCTGCTGCCGGAACTCGACGTGGCCGAGGAACTGATCGGCGCCAAGACGACCGTGAAGAAACAGATGGGCAATATCCTGTCGCAGTGGCTGCCGGCGCGCCTGGCTGAAGGCCTGTTGACCGCCAACGGCTTCGCCCCGGACGCGCGCCTGCCCGACATGGCGGATGCGAAACTGCGCAAGCTGGGCGACGCCATCAACCGCTGGGCCATCGTGCCGACCGGTTCCGAAGGCTACAAGAAGGCCGAAGTGACCCTGGGCGGCGTCGACACGCGCGAGCTGTCGCAGCAGACGATGATGGCGAACAAGGTGCCGGGCCTGTACTTCATCGGCGAGACGGTCGACGTGACCGGCTGGCTGGGTGGCTATAACTTCCAGTGGGCCTGGGCTTCCGGCCATGTCGCGGGTTCCAGCATCGAATAAATGCTCATTGTGGCAATTGCGGCACAGGCTGAGAAAACCTACCACCGATCTGGAAAAGCTGTTAGAATTTCGTTCTTCCCTAAATCCAACGGTTTCATTTTTACATGACCACTATCCGCCTTAAAGAAAACGAGCCGTTCGAAGTCGCTATGCGTCGCTTCAAGCGCACTATCGAAAAAACCGGTCTGCTGACCGAACTGCGCGCACGCGAGTTCTACGAGAAGCCGACTGCAGAGCGCAAGCGCAAGCTGGCCGCTGCCGTGAAGCGTCACTACAAGCGCATCCGCAGCCAGCAGCTGCCGAAGAAGCTGTACTAATTCCGTTCAGCTGCCCCATCCGGTGACGGCCTGTGCCAGTCCCGGCGTTCGAGGCCTGAATATGTCGAAGCCCGCTCCGGTCGATGCCGCAGCGGGTTTTGCCTTTTTCCCATTTCAAAATAACGACGCGGAGAATCCATGAGCTTGAAAGCACAACTGACCGACGACATGAAAAACGCCATGCGCGCCAAAGAAAGCGAGCGCCTGGCCACCATTCGCCTCGTCCTTGCCGAAATCAAGCGCAAGGAAGTCGACGAGCGCATCGAGCTGGACGATGCCCAGGTCACCGCCGTCGTCGAGAAGATGATCAAGCAGCGCAAGGATTCGATCACCCAGTTCGAGGCCGGCGGCCGCCAGGACCTGGCCCACATCGAAAAGGCCGAGCTGGCGATCCTGTCGGCCTACATGCCGGCCGGCCTGTCGGATGACGAAGTGGCGGCCGAAGTGGCTGCCGCCGTGGCCGCGTCCGGCGCCGCCGGTCCGCAGGACATGGGCAAGGTCATGGGCATCCTGAAGCCCAAGCTGGCGGGCCGTGCCGACATGACGGTGGTGTCGGCGCAGGTGAAGAAAGCGCTGTCGGGCGCTTGATGTTCTAGCGGGACACGCCCGGCGCCGCTGTTGGCATCCTTGCCACAGCCGCGTCGGCGTTCTCCGATTCAGGGTGGCGATGCCCTGTTGCCTTGCTGTAAATCAATTGATGGCAGGCGCTGCGGTATAGTCTGAGTTGAGACAAATACTGTTATTCATCTAGTGATTCCTCAATCCTTCATTACCGATCTGCTCAACCGTATCGACATCGTCGATGTGGTCGGCCGCTACGTCCAGCTGAAAAAGGGCGGCGCCAACTACATGGGCCTGTGCCCTTTTCACAATGAAAAGTCGCCCAGCTTCACGGTGAGCCCGACCAAGCAGTTCTACCACTGCTTCGGCTGCGGCGCGCACGGCACCGCCATCGGCTTCCTGATCGAATACTCGGGCATGGGCTTCGTCGATGCCGTCAAGGACCTGGCGCAAGGCGTCGGCATGGTCGTGCCGAACGATGACGACAAGATCCCGCCGGCCCAGCGCGCCGCCCAGCAGGCCCAGTCGCTGGCGCTGACGGACGCGCTGCAGCAGGCCTGCGATTTTTATCGCGCGCAATTGCGCCAGGCGCCAAACGCGATCGCCTATCTGAAAGGCCGCGGCCTGACCGGCGAAGTGGCGGCGCGCTTCGGCATGGGCTACGCACCCGCCGGCTGGGACAACCTGCGCCAGGTATTCAAGGACTACGATGCCGTCGCGCTGGTCGAGTCGGGTCTGGTGATCGACCGCGTCGACGAAGACGGCGGCAACAAGAAACGCTACGACCGCTTCCGCGAGCGCGTGATGTTCCCGATCCGCAATACCAAGGGCCAGACGATCGGCTTCGGCGGGCGCGTGATGGATGGCGGCGAACCGAAATACCTGAACTCGCCGGAAACGCCGCTGTTCAATAAAGGACAAGAGCTGTACGGTCTGTTCGAGGCGCGCCAGCCGATCCGCGACGCCGGCTACGTGCTGGTGACGGAAGGCTATATGGACGTGGTCGCGCTGGCCCAGCTCGGCTTCCCGCAGGCCGTGGCGACCCTCGGCACGGCCTGCACCAGTACCCACGTGCAAAAGCTGCTGCGCCAGACCGACCACGTGATCTTCAGCTTCGACGGCGACAAGGCCGGCCGCCGCGCCGCCCGCCGCGCATTGGAAGCCTGCCTGCCGCAGATGTCGGACGACAAGACCATCAAGTTCCTGTTCTTGCCGCAGGAGCACGATCCGGACAGCTATGTGCGCGAATTCGGCGGCGATGCTTTCGCCAGGGAAATCGACGAAGCGATGCCGCTGTCGTCCTTCCTGTTGCGCGAAGTGACCCAGGAGCATGATCTCGACACGCCGGAGGGCAGGGCGCACGCCCAATTCGAGGCCAAGCCGCTGCTGCAGGCGATGGCGCCGACCGCGCTGCGCCTGCAGATCGTGCGCGGCTTAGGCCAAATGACCGGGTCAACCCCGGCGGAGATCGAAGCGTTGTTCGAATTGTCGAAGCCGGTATCGGTCGCGCGCAAGGCGCCGCCGCGCCAGGGCCGGCCGGAGCCGGTCGGGCTGGAACTGCAGATCATGCGCATGCTGGTGGCCCATCCCTCGATCGCTCTGGACCTCGACGAAGCGGCGTTACGCGCCTTCGACCACTTCGGCGCCGAGCCGGCCGACCGCCTGCGCTGGCTGGTGGCCCAGGCCCAGGCACTGGGCGCGAACGCCAGCTTCGCGGCGTTGTCCCAGCAACTGAAGGAGGCCAGCACCGAGTTCGATCACCTGGTGGCGGAGATCGCGTCCGAACCCGAATCGGATATCGACGCCGACCGCGTCTGGATCACAAGTGCTGTGCGGCAAATCAAGATGGATGCATTGAAACAGGAGTTGAACCAGTTGTTTTCTTCCGGCTTGACCCCAGATCAGGTGAGTGCCCGCTATCGCGAAATCACAGCCCAGCAGGACCTCTTGATGCGCGAAGCCGCGAATGAAACCCCAGCGAAATTTGCCTGACACGTCTCCCTGGCGACACGGGTGTTCTCAACTGGAAAATATAGGGGTGCGTGCTATAATAAAACGCTAACTATTGCAAGCTTTGCATCGATTTTTCATGCCAGAGCGGGCGGGGTGTTTCAGTTAGCAGGGCAGTATAAGCGTGTAACAAAACTTTATCTTTAACCTAGTAAAGTAGTCGTCGTGACTTCGAAAGCGCCTGTGCCAACCAAGAAACCCGAAACCAAAGTGGCTACCAAATCCACCAGGATGTCCGCCAAGGCGGACAATTCTCAAGACAAGGCGGAAGCCCGCGTCGCGGGTGTTGCGCCTGTGAGCCAGACGACCGATGCGGAAGCCCTTGCCGCGATCGACACGTCGGGCTACGTGCTGCCGGCCGTCAAAGTGCCGGGACGGCGAGGTCGCAAGCCCAAGGAATTCACGCCCGAGAACGACGAAGTCGCCGCGTTGAACGCGGTCGAGCGCGCCGAACTGAAGGCAGCGGACAAGGCCAAGGCCAAGGACCGCAAGGCCAAGGAAAAAGCGCTGCTGAAAGACGCCTTCTCGTCGGACACCGAAGCGAGCGAGGAAGAACTCGAGATCCGCCGCAACAAGCTCAAGGCCCTGATCAAGTCGGGCAAGGAGCGCGGCTTCCTGACCTATTCCGAGATCAACGACCACCTGCCGGACAACATCGTCGATCCGGAAGCGATCGAAGGCATCATCGGCACCTTCAACGACATGGGCATTGCCGTCTACGAGCATGCCCCGGATGCCGAGACCCTGCTGCTGTCCGACAATGTCCCGAACGTCACCAGCGACGACGAAGCCGAAGCCGCCGCCGAGGCCGCCCTGTCGACCGTCGATTCCGATTTCGGCCGCACCACCGACCCGGTCCGCATGTACATGCGCGAAATGGGCTCGGTCGAGCTGCTGACCCGCGAAGGCGAGATCGAGATCGCGAAACGCATCGAAGACGGCCTGCGCGACATGATCCAGGCGATTTCCGCCTGCCCGGTGACGATCGCCGAGATCATCGACGCCTCGCGCCGCATCGAAAGCGACGAGATCAAGATCGACGAAATCGTCGACGGCATGGTCGACCCGAACGAAGACGAAAACACTTCGCCGACCGCGGTCGCCCCGAGCGCCTCCGACAGCGATGACGAGGACGAGGACAGCGACGACGAGGAAGAAGAGGAAGAGGAAGAAGAATCCAACGCCGGCGGTGGCGCGGCAGGCTATTCCGCCGAGCAGCTCGAGCAGCTGAAAGCGGCCGCCCTCGAAAAATTCGCCTTCATCGACCAGCAGTTCGACAAGATGCGCAAGGCCTACGAGAAGCAGGGCTACAACTCGAAGGAGTACGTCAAGGCGCAGGACGCGATCTCGAACGAGCTGCTGGGCATCCGCTTCACGGCAAAAGTCGTCGAAAAGCTGTGCGACACCCTGCGCGGCCAGGTCGACGAAGTGCGCCACATCGAGAAGCAGATCCTGGACGTGGCCGTGAACCGCTGCGGCATGCCGCGCGCCCACTTCATCAAGGTCTTCCCGGGCAACG